>NZ_CP113913.1:1607604-1929125 GCF_029395355.1 Bifidobacterium sp. ESL0800 | reverse complement strand
GAGCCAGTACGAAAAGGCCGGTTTCGACGTCACCGTACGACCTCGCTTCTCCAGCAAGAAGATGCTCGGCAAAATCGTGGATTCCCAACCCAAGCCCGGCACCGCATCCACTACAACCAACAATCTCACCCTCTATTACGGCATCGATGCCAGTGGCTTCGACGACGCAGTCGAGGCAAAAAACATTTTTGCCGACGACAACTCTACGGGCTCAGGAGAACCATCCTTCCCTGACGGCGCCCTCGCCTCCAGCGCTGCTCCGGCAGGGGGCACTTACTGCACCAAGGCCGGCAAATGCATCAATCTTGAGCAAACGCCGGATGTCAATGGCGCCGGCATGGACCTGACCACCTCAGAGTCCGACCCGCTTATCCCTGACGACACCCCGAGAAACGCGGGAGACGACAACCTGATATTCTGCGACGCGCAACAGCAGCCTTACTGCTCAAAGAGCTCAGAGCATTACTCGCTCTACGGCCAGGGAACGGGTGCGTTCGAACTTAGCCCTACTACTGACCAATATGCCTATATGTGTGGCACCGAAGTGGAATACAACTCTGGCTCACCCCAACCCTCTTGTGTCAACGGCTCGGCAAGCGGCAGGCCCGGCGGACCCATGTCTGGCGCCAGCTACAAGATGGGCATTCTCTATGATTACTTCCCTGTCGGATCCAACGTAAAGAAAGTGGTCGATTCGGGCTACTTTGACAAGGCCGAGGTCGCCAAGGCCAAGAAGCAGAAGGCCGTCGACATCTCTCGTCCGTTCTTTATCCGCCGCGACTCTTCCCTCTACGACAAAACCAGTGCGAGCTTCTCGGACCTTTCGGACCCCAATCCGTTCACTCCAGCCTTCGGCACCACCAAGAAAACCATGAAGCCGGTCAAGCCAGCGCCCAGCGACGAGACGGCCTACTACCTGGTCGACCAGCCTCAGCTCGACTGGAGCCAGCTCCCTGAATTCACCATCACCAAGGCGAGCAAAAGCGACAAAAAGTCCGGCCATAAGTCCAATCCAAAGGTGAAAACCAAACCGGCGAAGGACGCCACCCCCGATGAGATCACCGCGGCCGTAGGCAAGGGCGATTTCTCACCGATAGCCGGAAAGTATTGCAAGACTGATGGCAGTTGCCTGCAACTGGACAAGAAGGGGACGGTAACAGGAATCCCGTCGGACTGGAAAGACCAATCAACCAGCCAACTGCACCTAGCCGGCCCAAAGGAGGAGTGGGGTGATGACGCGCGCAACTCCGTTCCCAATTCACCGTATCTGAGCCTCATCGGCCCCGACAGCGACTACAAATGCCCCGCGGGAACCGGGGAGGAACTCTGCTACAACAGCGGCGCGATCGAAGCCGATATCCAAAAGCCGATTTATATGATGTATGTATTCAAGAACGTGGATACCTCATTCTGGTATAACGGCAACAACTCGTATCCCAGTCCCGGATTCGCAGTTGGGGACGACCCGGACCAGCCTCCGGCCAAAGACAAGCCCTACCTCTCATTCTTGAGCTATCACATGAATGATTCACCACGAGATCACGATGTCTACTACCTGACAAAATAAGGCGAAACAGCCCAGCTGACCAATCAGTGACACGGGAACGTTTCCCGGCAACTCATTTTCGCGTTGCCACCGACGGCCCCGCAGTAGAGAAGACGAACAAGGAAGAACAATCATGAGATTCTGCACGAATTGCGGCAATAAGCTCGACGATAACGCACAGTTCTGCACGGCATGTGGCACCGCACAGCCTGCGACGCACGGAACGACAGGTAACGGCAGCAACGGGACCGCAGTCAACACCACATCTGGCAACTACGCCAACAAAATCAGCCAGCCGGCAGCCGACAACACCATGCCTTCCATCCCACTGCCCGGCAACGCGAACGCGAGCGCCCCTACCAACGACAGGAACGCCAGCATGCCCGCCGACAACCGGCAGACGACGCAACGCCCAGCACCTGCAATGGCCACGACTCCGGCTCCGGCTCAGCCAACACAGCCGTCAGCACAACCAGCCCAGCCAGCGCAGCCGGCCCAGCCAGCATCCGGTTTCGCGGACCCAGGCACAGCAACCGCGGTCCGCAAGCACACCAAAAAGACCCTGATCATCGCCATCGCAGCCATCGTCGTTGTGGCGCTCGTGGCCACCATCGTCGGCTTCGGCACTTACAAGGCGCAGATGTGGGGCGGCAAAACCGTACCCTCACCCGCCGAGCTCGGAGTAGTCAAATCCAAGAAAACCCACGAATTCACCGCCGCCGACGTCGAAAAATCGCTGCACAAACGCGGGTTCAAAACCGTCAGAGAGAAAACGTTCTCGGCAAAGCCAAAGGGCAGCTTCCTCAAATACCGCGGCATCGATGCACACAAACGTTACAGCACCAGCAGCCAGCCCATCACCATCCTGGCTTCCGGCGGCCCCGGCGTGCCCAAAGGCACCAGCGGCCAACCTGTGCAAAACGTGACCAACAACCTCGGATCAATGGGCGTTCCGGTACATTATTACAAAGTGATAACCGACACGAGCAAGACCAAGGAGGGCACCGTTCTCACCACTTATCCTTCAGACGGCCAGGCGGTCACCGACGCCAAAACCGGCATCAACGTCGGCGTCGCGACTTCAGGCGACGGCGTCGATTACAGCGTCGTGGGCCAAAACAAGGACCAGGCCAAGCAGCAGTACGCCGGCAAAGGCTTCAATGTCACGCTCGTTCCCCGTTTCTCCAGCAAGAAGATGATTGGCAAGATCGTCGATTCCCAGCCCAAACCAGGCAGCGCGACGAACGGCGGCGATCTCTTCCTCTTCTACGGCATCGACGCCAGCGGCATGGACGACGCGGTGCGTTTCGGGCCAGGCAGCATCAACGACGACGTGGCCAACGCGTTCTACGCGCCCGTAGGCGGCACCTATTGCACCAAAGCCGGTTCCTGCATCAATCTCGACCAGACAGTCACACTCGAAAATCCGGGCGATGGAGGAACTCCGTTGCTCAATACCAGCGTTTCCAGCTCTGAGCTGCCCGGGAAATACGGCACCGCTCTCAATTTCTGCATGCACGGCGGCGATCCGGGTTGCGCGTCGAGAAGCACCGGCGACCCTTCGAAACAGGCCGACCTCTTCTACAAGAACAAGGGTGCCTTCGAACTGATGGACCAGAGTATCGACCAAATCACCTGCGGAACAGGCAGCATCGCCCGTTGGGATCCTATGGGTATCTGCGTCAACGGGCAGTCAACCGGTCCGGACTACGGCAGCCTCGATTCGCCGATGTCCGGAGCCAGCTACGAAATGAAGCTCCATTACGTCTTCTTCCCCGTCGGCTCGGACGTCAAGGGCGTGGTCGATTCCGGTTACTTCGACAAGGCCTACGTCGCCAAAGCCAAGAAACAGAAGCCCGTCGACACCTCGCGTCCGTTCTTCATCCGCCGCGACAAGAGCCTTTACAAGACCACCAAGGTCAATGTGCCGAACCTGAAAACCACTAACCCGTTCGTGCCCGACAAACCCGGCAAGATGGTGCCGACCAAACCCGCGCCCAGCGACGAAACCGCTTACTACCTCGTCGACGAAACGCAGCCGGACTGGAGTTCGCTGCCCGAATTCACGATTTCGAAGGGCGGCAACAAGGCTGATCCGAAGCCCAACGCCAAAAACGCGACCCCGGACCAGATCACCAAAGACGTGGTGAACGGCGACCTCTCGCTTATCGCAGGCAAATACTGCAACAATGCCAATGAGTGCCTCCAGCTGGACAAGGACGGCAACCTCACCGGAATGAAAAATTATCACGATACCAAAATTCATCTGGCAGGGGCCAAGGAGGCCTGGGGCGAGGACTCGCGTCAGAACTGGAGCAATTCGCCATATCTGACGTTCAACGGCCCGGATAGCGACTACAAATGCCCTGCCGGGACGGGCATGCAGCTTTGTTATGACAGCGGTGCATCCGAAGCCGAAATCCAAAAACCGGTCTACGTAATCTACGTCTTCAAAAACGCAGACACCTCGTTCTGGTACACGAAAGACGATCCGTCGCCAAGTCCCGGTTTCGACCACGGCGACGGCCCGACGACCGCGGCCAAAACCGACCGTCCCTATCTCGATTTCATCGGCTACCACATGAACTCTGCCCCCGCCGACGATTCGGTATACCATCTGCAGTAACAGGACCACCTCTTGGGTCAAGCCCGTCTTGCATCTCATTTATACCGAACAAAACGCAAGACGGGCAATCTAGCTCACGTCCACAACTGACAAGAATCCTAAAGAACCCTCAACGTCAGCAGTAACATCGTCGCGAAGCCGATGCCGACTACGGTTATCATGATCACGAATGCGGCAAACACCCTGTTTATCGGCATTCTCTGCGCAAGACAGAGCAGCACGTTGAACAGCTGTGACCAGAAACCGTGGTGACCGCGAGGATCACCAGGGGCAAGCATTGCTCACCTCCCTTCGAATAGCCAATGATTCATGCACATCGGCGAATTCTCAGGTACACCAATGTACAGTTAAAATCATATCAGTTGTCGCATTCGAGCAAGACGAAAACGGTCTTTGCGAGAATCAAGAATCGGCTTTCTTACTCCTCTGTTTTCAACGACAAGACAGCGAAACAGGTTTGACAAACTAACCGTTGCTGATAGATAATGGCATTGTCTTGATATCTCAGGGCCGGACACAAGAGGTGTCGGTGGTGGTTTCGGCATGATTTTCTTCATACCGATTTGGAACTTGACAATATCGGTAAGTGTCTGGCTTCAAGACAAAAGCTTCGAGTAGCTCGATGATTCAAGTGGGAGCCGGCGAAATCCGACTCCCACTTTACGTTTGGCGCGCGGCTATCCCAGCAAATTACTTTCCCCCACAATGAAGAAATTGCACGGATTAGGCCGAAAATTGCAACTCGTTTGCGGCCTCGCGTAAGATAGTGGCTGATAAGAAAGGGGCTACGATGAGCGTTTTTGATCGTTTTGAGAAAAGCGTTGAGGGAGCCGTGAACGGTGTCTTCTCGAAATTCGGCTCGAAAGACCTTCAGCCGGTCGACCTCTCCAGCGCTCTCGAACGCGAGATCGACGCCGAGGCCATGCCGGTCGGGCGCGACCGCACCGTCGCCCCGAACGAATACCGCTTCAAGCTGAGCACACCCGATTTCGACCGCATCGAACAGTGGGGCAGCGAGACGCTCGCCAACGAGCTTGCAGACAATCTCACGCAGTACGCCAAAAGCCAGCACTACGCTTTCGTCGGCCCTGTCGTGGTCATCTTCGAGGAAGACCTCGATCTGAGCAAGGGCAACTTCAAGCTCACCAGCGAGTCCGTGCAGGGCAACGCCGTTCCGGTGACCACCGAGAACCAGTCGCAAGACAGCCCGATGCTCGAGATCAACGGCAACCAATACCTCCTGACCAAAGAGAAGACCATCGTCGGCCGCGGTTCCGGCTGCGACATCGTCATCGACGATCCGGGAATCTCGCGCAACCACCTCGAAATCGACATCACCCCGAACGGCACCATCGCCCGCGATTTGGGTTCCACCAACGGAACCTACGTGGAAGGGCATCAGGTGCCGGCGGCAACCCTGCTCGACGGCAACACCATCACCATCGGCCACACCCGCATCCTCTATTGGGCTTCACAGCAGGATCAGGAATAACGGCCAGACGCTAGGCATATCCTCTATGATTACCGAACTTACCTTTGCGATTCTCAAGTATGGCTTCCTCGCCCTGCTCTGGGTATTCGTATGGCTTGCCGTGCGCTCGCTGAAACGCGACGTTGAGACGCTGAGTCCGCACAAATCGTGGTCGCACCGCAAAAGCGCTCGCCGCGCGCGCAAGGCCGCCGAATCCAACCCGATGCCGGCCATGGCCAACGCCCCCGTAGCCACGTCGCACCGCGGCAACCCCGGCATGCAGATGGGTATGGCCGGCGGTTCCGGCGTCAATGCCAGACCAACGCTTCTGACCATTATCGACGGGCCGCTCGCCGGCTCGTCCGTTCCGTTGAGCAAGGGCACCATCACCCTCGGCCGTTCCAGCTCCAACACCGTGGTTCTGGACGACGAATTCGTCTCCTCCCAACATGCGCGGGTCTACGCGGACCCGGCTTCCGGTTCCTGGGCCATCGAAGACCTCGGCAGCACGAACGGCACCATCGTCAACCACCGCCGCATCACCTCGCCCGTGGTCCTGCCCGCGCGCGTGCCCGTACGCATCGGCGCCACAACGTTCGAGTTGAGGTGATCGCCAATGTCAGATACCTCGAATCTTTCCAATCCTTCCGATTCGGCTCATTCCGATTCCACCATGCCGCCTTCGATCCCGGTAACCGAAACCGGGGCGAAAACCTACGAAAGTAACGGCGAAGGCACGCCGAACACCCAACGCATCGCCATCGATCAGGATGGGAAAACGGGCAAGATGCCCCAAGTGACGCCATCGGCCGCAGGCCATCCCGGCCCATCCAACCATCCCGGCGCATCCAGCAGCGAGCAGCTTTTCCTCTATTCCACAACGGTTTCCGACGTCGGCACCGTACGTAGCAACAACCAGGATTCGTCGTTCGCCGGCGAGCACCTCATCGCCATCTGCGACGGTATGGGCGGGCACGCAGGCGGCGACACCGCTTCCACCATCGCCATCCGATCCCTGGCGCACATCGAGCAAAGCGACGCCAAAAGCAACGTGGCCTCCATCGCCTCGATGATGGAAACCAGCGTGATGGCGGCACATGACGCCATCGTGGGCAAGGCCAAGCGCGAGCGCACGTTGGCGGGCATGGGCACCACGGTGACAGCCGTCGCCCTCGTCTCGGGCCATTGGGTCATCACCCATATCGGCGATTCACGCGCCTACCTGCTCCGTGACGGCAAGATCCGCCGCATGACGCAGGACCACAGCTACGTCCAGCACTTGATCGACACCGGCCGCATCAGCGAAGCTGAAGCACGCAACCACCCGCAGCGCAATGTGGTCATGCGCGTGCTGGGCGATTTCGACATCGACCCGCACCCCGACATCGCGATTTTGACCGCAAAACCGACCGACCGCTGGCTGCTGTGCTCCGACGGCCTTTCCGGCGTGCTGGAAGACGACACCCTCGAGCAAATGCTCGCCACGGTTTCCGACGAAGAGGAATGCGCCCAGCAGCTGGTCGCGATGGCGCTGAAGGCCGGAAGCACCGACAACGTCACGGCCGTCATCGCCGACGCGACTCTCGCGCTCGACGCCGATTCCTTCGACCTTCCCCACCAGACCCCGGTCGTCGGCGGCGCCGCGGGCTCCAACCTCGAAGCCATCGCCGACATCATCAAGGAGCCGGTCTGCTCTTCACCGATCCTGCGGCTGGGCAAGCAGTCCCCGGCTCAGCGGGCCGCAGCCTTGACCCATGGCGGGTACAGCGACAATAACAACAGCGATAGCGATGATGACGCCAATCCCGGCCAATACCCCCCTGACTCCCAACCTCCCGTTCCGGCCGACATGTCGGATGATGCCGACGACGATAGCAACAGCGACGATAACAACGACAACGCGAATATCGTCCACGTCGCCCAGCCCTCGTCCGTGCGTGACGAGAACGACAACAAGGCCAACATGGATACCGGCGAGATTCCGGTGGTCAAGAAGAAGGACGGCCGTGTTTCCGCCGACCCCAACGATCCGGAGGTCGCCCGCGCCATCCGCCGCGAACACCTGCGCGAACGCAGGGAAGAGAGGAAAAAGCACAACAGAGGCCGTATAGCGGTTATCCTCGCTTTCGTCATCGCGCTGGGCGCTTTGCTCGGCGTGGGATTCGGCGCATACCGCTGGAGCCAAACCAAGTATTACGTGGGGACGAGTGACGGCACCGTTGCCATTTACCAAGGCGTCAACACCAATCTGTTCAGTCTGCCCCTTTCGCACAAAGTCGAATCCACTGACATCAAACTGAACAACCTGCCTCAATCCTGGAACGACGCGTTGGACGAGGGCATCGCCGTCGACACGCTCGCCGAGGCGAGAAGCCACGTCACCATGATCAGGAAAGAGGCCAAAACCCTCCAGACCTCGAAGAAGAAGAATCCGCCGTTGCCGTGGGAACCCGTAGCCCCGGTTATGACTCATCCCAACAGCGACAAACCGGATGACGCCGAAGCCGACGCCGCGCAACCGGCGGACGTCTCCCCTACTGTAGACGGCGTCTCGCTAACGACGACACCCACAACCGCCAGCGCAGAGGCGGCGAGCGCATGATCGCCACCCGTTTGCGTCAGATCGGCTTGCTGCTGTTCGCCATCGCGATCAGCGGCATCGCCTTTTTCCAGCTTTTCGCGCGCGTTTACAACGGTTTCCCCGCCAACCTCGTCACAGCCCTTGTGGCGGTGGCGGCACTGTTCATCGTGCTGTGGGCGCTGCTGCTGAAATTCCAGCCTTACGCGAGCCAGCAGATCCTGCCCTGCGTGATGTTGCTGACGGCCATCGGCACGATGATGATCGCCCGCATCGATTACGCCAAGAACACGTCCGTAGCCTACCGCCAGCTGATTTGGGCGTGTGTCGCGCTGGTGCTGACGTGCATTTTCATCATCGCGCTGCGCGATTACCGCGTATTACGCCGCTTTTCCTATGTAAGCATGGTCGTCGGCCTGGTGCTCCTGCTCTCCCCCATGATTCCGGGCCTCGGCAAGGAAATCGGCGGTGCACGCATCTGGATCGGCTTCGGCTCGCACACCCTGCAGCCCGGCGAGTTCGCCAAGCTGTTCCTCGCCTTCTTCTTCGCGGCCTACCTGTTCAACCACCGCGACCAGCTGGCCGTCGGCGGCAGGAAAGTGGCCGGCCTGCAGCTTCCCCGCGTGCGCGACATGGGCCCGCTCATCCTCATCTGGTTCGCCTCCATCGGCGTGCTCGTCGTGCAGCACGACCTCGGCACCTCGCTGATGTTCTTCGCCATGTTCGTTTCGATGCTTTACGTCGCGACCGGCCGCGGCAGCTGGCTGATCATCGGCGGCATCGCGTTCGTGGTCGCGGCGGCGTTCTCGGTCAAGTTCTTCGCCCACGTCGGCTATCGCGTCGACGGCTGGCTGCATCCCTTCGATGCCGCGGTCTACAACCGCAAATACGGCAGCTCCTACCAGCTGGTCACCGGCATCTTCGGCCTCGCCTCCGGAGGCCTGCTCGGCACCGGCATCGGGCAAGGCCACCCGGGCCTGACCCCGCTCGGCAATTCCGATTTCATCTATTCTTCCCTCGGCGAGGAACTCGGCCTGACCGGCCTGATGGCGATTCTGATGCTCTATCTGATCATCATCACCTCCGGCCTGCTCACGGCCATGAAAATCAAGGACGGTTTCGGCAAGCTGCTCGCTTCCGGCCTCGTGTTCACGATGGCCTTCCAGGTGTTCACCGTGGTCGGCGGCCTCACCCTGGTCATACCGATGACCGGCCTGACCATGCCCTATATGGCCGCCGGCGGTTCGTCGCTGGTGGCGAACTATATCCTTGCGGCGCTGCTGATCGTCATATCCAACGAAGCCAACAAGCCGGAGCCCGAAGGCGAACTTTCCAACACCATGCAATACGAAGCGATGGAAGTGCTCAACGAGCGCAACGCGCAGAAAAAGAGCCGTGAAGCCAGGCATTCCCATTCCCGCCAGCGCACTCGTTCGGACCCGCGTTCCCGTTCGGACTCAGGCTCGGACGACGCCGAACCCGCCACCTCGAGTTTCCCCGTGGCTGTGTCATCGCCGTCGTCCCCCGTACCCCGCTCCGCGGCCTCGGACCCGCAGGCAGGAGGCCAGCTATGAACAAATACCTCCGCCAGCTGTTCACCGCCGTCGTCGTCCTTTTCGCGGTTTTGGGGCTTTCGAGCACCATGATCACGGCCGTCAATGCCAACAAGCTCAACAACGACCCACGTAACCAGCGCGGGCTCTACCATGAGTTCAACGCCCCACGCGGCTCGATACTCGCGTCCGACGGCACGGTGATGGCCAAATCCGACCCGGTCAACGATCCGTTCGCCTACCAGCGCTCATACTCCAACGGCCCGCTCTACGCGCCGGTGACCGGCTACTTCTCCATCAGCCAGCGTGCCGACCGCGGCCTCGAAGATTCCCGCAACAAACTGTTGACCGGCGAATCCAACCAGCTCTTCTGGCAGCAGTTCAAGTCGCTGTTCACCGGCTCGGCCAACAAGGGCGCTTCCATCGAAACCTCCATCGACCCGAAACTGCAGACCCTGGCCTACGATCAAATGGGCGGGCAGAGCGGCTCCGTGGTGGCCCTCGACCCGAAGACCGGCCGCATTCTGGCCATGGTCTCGACACCAAGTTACGACCCGAACGTGCTGGCCAGCCACGACACCACAAAGGTCAATGAGGATTATTCTCGCCTCACCGGAGACCAGACGAACCCGATGCTCAACCGCGCAATTTCGGAACTTTACCCGCCCGGATCCAGCTTCAAGACCATCGTGGCCACGGCAGCGCTGGAAAGCGGCAAATACCAGCCGGACACCTCGATTCCGGCCGGCGCCAGCTATACGCTGCCCAACACCAACACCCAGCTGACCAACGCCACCATCTCGGGCAACGGCGGCGCAGAAGGCAAGCTGTCGATGGAAGACGCCTTCGCCTATTCCTCGAACACCGCGTTCGCCCAGCTCGGCAACGCACTGGGCGCGCAGGCCATCCAGGACACGGCCAAGAAGTTCGGCTTCGGCTCTTCGATCCCCATCGACGGCTCGAATTCCACTGGTGACCCCATGCAGGCCATCGCCTCGAAATTCCCGGACAACCCGGCCCCGGATCGTCTCGCGCTGGCGTCGATCGGGCAGGGCGACACCCAGGAGACGCCGTTGCAGAACGCGTTGATCGCCTCGGCCGTCGCCAACGGCGGAACGCTGATGCGCCCGACCCTGGTCGACCGCGTGCGTTCCAGCGACCTCAGCGTGATCTCACGGACCAGCCCCAGCGTGATGAGCCAGCCGATGAGCAAGGATACGGCGGGCAAACTCACTGAAATGATGAAAGCCGTCATCACCAAGGAGGACCCGAATCTGGCGATCCCCGGGGTCTCGGTCGCCGCGAAAACAGGCACCGCCCAGATCGGCGTCGGCAACCAGAGCAACGACGGCTGGATCATCGGCTTCGCGCCGGCGGACGATCCCAAGATCGCGGTCGCCGTGGTCGTTCATAATACAGATATGGCAGGCGGCGACGCGGCCGGACCGATCATGAAGGCGTTAATGAGGGAGGCACTGGGCAAATGAAGCTCGTTGAAGGTCAACTGATTCACAACCGGTACCGCCTTGACCGCCGGCTCGCGCAAGGCGGGATGGGCGAGGTCTGGAAGGGTTACGACATCCAGCTCGGACGCGTGGTCGCCATCAAGGCGTTGCGCGGAGACCTGACCGACGTGGAGGCCAAAAGGCGCAGGCTGCGCATCGAAGCGCACAATTCCGCCGATCTGGCCCACCCGAATATCGCCGCGCTGTTCGATTACTACGAGCACGACGGCATCGGCTTCCTGATCATGGAGTACGTCGACAGCGAGTCCCTGGCCGATCTGTACCACGAAAAGGGCGCGATGGATCCGCTGGAATTGCTGCCGATCCTGGTGCAGGTCGCCCGCGGACTCTACGTCGCGCATTCCCACGGTGTCATCCATCGCGATGTGAAACCCGCCAATATCATGGTCTCCAAGGACGATCAGGTCAAGATCACCGATTTCGGCGTCTCCTATTCCACCAACCAGGCCCAGATCACGCAGGACGGCATGGTCGTCGGCACCGCGCAATACATTTCGCCGGAGCAGGCGCAGGGCAAGAAGGCCACCCCGCAGTCCGACATCTATTCGCTGGGAGTCGTGGCGTACGAAGGCCTGTGCGGGCACCGCCCGTTCACCGGCGCCACTCCGGTCGATATCGCCGCCGCACACGTCAACGACGCCGTTCCGCCACTGCCAGACACTGTCGACCTGCAACTCGCGCAGTTCGTGATGTCGATGCTCGCCAAGGACCCGCTCGACCGGCCGAAGGACGCGCTGGTGGTCTCCCGCACGCTTTCGCATATCGAACGCCGGCTTTTCGATCAGGAGGCGTCGTTCAGCGAGACCACGATGGTCTCCCGCGACGGGCGCATCGCGCGGCGCGTGGTCAGCGCCCCGTATTCTCCCGACGGAACGGTGGCAGGCAGCCCTGCCGTAGCGCCGAGCCGCAATGTGACAGTCGCGAAAGCGGGCCCCGACGTCGGAAAGGCCGAAGAGCGGTCCGACGATACCGGCGAATCCCGTATCGTCGCCGCCAAAGCCGCCGAAATCGGGCCTATACCGGATGAATCCGAGAACGAGGGCAACGTCGAGGACGAAGGCAACGGCAACGTCGATACACGTTTCTCCCCCTCGGTGCAAGAGGAATTGAATACCATGACAGCAACCGTCCACGCCATACAGGACTTCAAAATACCGGATACCTTGAAACCTGAAGATGCCGGCGAGGCAGCAAACACCGAAAACCGGAAGGAGCAGCAATGAGCACCAATATGCCAACGTCACTGGCAAATGGCCGTTATCAGCTGGGACAATTAATCGGACGCGGCGGCATGGCCGAGGTCCACATTGCCCAAGACACCCGTCTGGGGCGCGTCGTCGCAGTGAAAATCATGCGCTCCGACCTTGCCAACGACGATATCTTCCTGCGTCGCTTCGCCCGCGAGGCGCACTCCGTCGCGCAGATGAACAACGTCAACATCGTCAACATCTACGATTCCGGCGAAGAGGCCATCACCACCGAAGACGGCAACACCGAGCGGGTGCCCTACATCGTCATGGAGTACGTCAAGGGCCAGACCCTGCGCGACATCATCAAGGCGAACGGCCCGCTGAGCCAGCGCGACGCCGAACAGGTGATGCTGGGGGTGCTCAACGCGCTCGACTATTCGCACCGGATGGGCATTATCCACCGCGATATCAAGCCCGGCAACATCATGATCAGCGAGCAGGGCATGGTCAAGGTCATGGACTTCGGCATCGCCCGCGCGCTCGACGACTCCGTGGCCACGATGACCCAGTCGCAGGGCGTGGTCGGCACCGCGCAGTACCTCTCCCCCGAGCAGGCCCGCGGCGAAACCGTCGACATGCGTTCCGATCTCTATTCCGCCGGCTGTGTGCTCTACGAAATGCTGACCGGACGCGCGCCCTTCACCGGCGATTCGGCGGTGGCCATCGCTTACCAGCACGTCTCGGAAGTCGCCACCCCGCCCAGCGCCATCGTGCCGGGCCTGCCCAAGATGTGGGACCAGATCTGCGCCAAGGCGATGGCCAAGGACCGGCAGAACCGTTACGCGACGGCCGCCGAGTTCCGCAACGATATCCTCACCTATATGAACGGCGGCATCCCCGTCGCCGCGGCGTTCAACCCGCTCACCGACCTCGCCAACATGAAAGAGCGCAAGCAGGCCGAGCAGACCGCGGCCACCGAGGCGATGAACCCGGTCGAAACCACTGCGACGCAGGCCTTTGACCCGCTGACCGGCACGTACGGTGCCCCCGCCGCCACGCAGTTGGCTCCGGGCACCGGCACCGCGCTCAAGTCGCGTGCCGAAAAGGCCGCCGAGGCCAAGGCGAAAAAGAAGAAGAAAATCATCATCGGCTCGGTGATCGGCGCCGTCGTCGCCATTCTCGCCATCGTGGGCATCGTCTACGGCGTCACCCACATGAAGAAGGCGGAAATGGTCACCGTCCCCGCCTTCAATTCCACCACCACCCAGGCCCGGGCCGAAGAACAGCTCGACGAAGTGGGGCTGAAGATGAAGGTCGAGCAGGATACCGATTCGAACGAGCCCAAGGGCACATTCACCAAGCAAAATCCTGCGGGCGAGGCCAAGGCCCCCAAAGGGTCGACCGTCAAGGTCTGGTTCTCGGCCGGACCGCAGTCGGGCCAGGTGCCTGACGTCAAGGGCAAATCGGTGAATGCCGCCAAGTCCATACTCACGAAGGCCGGTTTCAAGGTGTCTCCGGCCACCCAGACCGAAGACAGCGCGGACGTGGCGCAGGGTATGGTCACCCGCACCGACCCGGCAGCGGGCTCGGCCACCGAAAAGGGCACATCGTTGATGCTCTACGTCTCCTCCGGCATGGCCAAGGTGCCTGACGTCACCGGCCAGCAGCAGGATCAGGCCCTGAACCAACTCAAGGCGTTCACCGTCGTCGTCAAGCAAGAGGCTTCCGACAACGTGAACCAGGGTCTTGTCACCCGCACCGACCCGGCGGCCGGCTCCAGCCTCGCACAGCGCGGCAATATCACGGTCTACGTTTCCTCCGGCAAGCCGAAGGTGGCGGTCCCGAACGTCGACACCAGCGGCAATTCAACGGTCGCCCAGGTCAGGGAAGCTCTTAAGGCCGCCGGCTTCAACGTCAATCCCGCTGAAGGCAATGATGACCTGGAGGTAATCGGCATTTCCCCGTCCGCCGGATCGCAGGCCACGAAGGGCGACACCATCACGCTGAGCACCCGCGCTCCCGCCAAGCCGGCCGCCCCCAGCGGCGATACCAGCAACCCCGACAACAAACAGTGAGCTAGCAAACAGAGAGACTAGTAAAAATAACGACTAGCAAAACAATAGCCGCTTGATTCGTTCGCGAATCAAGCGGCTATTTTGAAACTCACGCTCTCAATGCCGACGCCGGTAGCGCCGATATTTGCTTCGCAGCATATGCGCCGGCAGCGCCCCCAAGGGTGGAAGCCCACGTGAGTCAAGAACACGGATGAGAGGAATCGGCTTGTACGCCGGAGTGCCTTCGTAGTGCAGCGGCATGGGCAGCAGGACACGGTAATTGCGCCTCAATATCAGCAGCAAGCCAAGGAAAAGCACCACAGCTGCGACGATTGCGCCCATCAGCACCGCATCCTTCCAATCGTCGATATCCGGCACTTGCTGCGGAATCTTGCCCCGCTTGCCGGTGATGACCAGCCGCTGGGTGTTGACGCCGTAAGGGGTGCAGGTCATCAACGTGACCAGATCCTGTCCGGGCACCACCTTGTAGAGGTGCGTGTCTTTGGGGTTGACGACGTTGATGGCGACGACGCGGTAGCCCATCGTCCGGCCCAGCGTCGTGATGTAAAACGAATCCCCGATGCGCACCTGGTCAAGCCTCGTGAACAGCATTGCGTTGGCCAGCCCTCGGTGGCCGGTGAGCACGCTGTTGGTCGACTTGCCGCCCACGGGCAGGCTGGTGCCGTACAGATGCCCCACGCCGGATGCGAGCGTATCCTCCGAGGTGCCGTGGTAGATCGGCAGGTGGATCGAGACTTTGGGCACGCGTATGCTGCCCATCACCCCGTTGCCGGTGTCCAACAACGACTGGTATTTGGCATCTTTCTTCGAACCAGTGCCGTCATCGCCACTGGAATGTTTGGAAAACGGATCGGATACCTCACCAAGTTCGTATTGGCCGGAAGCCGCGATTTTGCGGTTATACGCCTGTACGTCATGGTACTCGTTGACGACTTTGCCCTGCGGCCATTTCGCGACCTCCTGTGCAGAGCGAATAGCCGTCTGTGCCTCGCGCTGGGCGTTGACCCCCCAGTTGATCGGCGCCCACAAGATCAGCGCCACGGTGAGCAGCACGAAGAAATCGTGAATCGCCTCGATGATCATGCGATACACGTAGGCGCGTCGACTCGTTCGCTGAAACGCGATCTCGTCGAACGACCGAAGATCTAACCGCTCATCCACGTCTACACCGGCATGGGAGCCACTACCCGCAACACGACCGCTGCGTTTCATCGCACCAACCAATCGAAAACTCCTTGCCGTCTTCCATCGTCCCACCAGTAGTCTACTTACTGGAATCGATACCTTTTATGCCTGCTGAATCTCGATACCACGGATGTCGAGCGATCCCACCCGAACCCTAAAAGATTGAAAAATTGTAAACATCCGAAAACTTGCAACCGCGTCGCCAAGACGCGAAGACGGTCAGGTTCAAGCTACTGCCGAACCTGACCGTCTCATTTATATCAGCCATTCATCAGTGGCGGTCGACGGCATGAGCATTGCTCACGCCGTTGACCTCACCTGACGATTGGCGTCTCAGTTACGCTTCATGGCGCTACGACGACGCAGCACCGCGGTACCACCGGCGATGCAGCCGGAGACCATGATCAGCGCCACGAGCATCGCGATGCCCGCGCCACCGGTGAGAGGCAGCTGGTTGATAGCATTAGCGTTGTCAACCTCGATAATGCCCTGCCAGTGATCATCACCATTCTGCTTGATCGTGTTCTTGCCTACCAAGCCAAACGCATCGGCCGTGTTGGTGAAGTCAGCAGCGTCCGTATTCGGCGAAGCATCCGCAGTACCATCAACGTTGTTCTTGATGACTACCTTGAAGGTCGAATGAGTGTAGCCCGTTTCAGCATCAGTCTGCTGGAACGTGTACGTACCGGCAGGAAGACCGTCGACAACTACATTGCCGTCGTTATCGGTCGCAACCTCGGTGGTATTACCAGTAGTGGCATTGGCGTCGTAAGTGTAAGAACCAGCGGAACCCGTGAAGTTCAGCGAATTGCCAGTGGTGGTGTCACCCTCATAGATCTTGAACTTGCCACCGGTCATCACCGAGCCATCAGCCTTCTTCTTGTTGTTCAGCTTCACTGAATACATGGCCAACTTCGTCGTATTGGCATTGATCGTGGCTGTGGAGGTGCTGTCCGCCGGATCATTCGAATACTCGAGGGTAGCGTCGTTGGTATTCTCCTGCCAAGTGTGAGCAGGAGTGAGCGTCTTAAGCGTATCGGTGTAGGTGATTTTAATGGTTTTACCGGGAGTGTAGCCCTTCAACTTATCGTACGAGAAAACGAATGTCATCGGATTGGTTCCCGAAGCAGGGGTAATGGTCACGTCACTGGTCTTAGGGGCACCATCGACGGTGACCACTGCATTGCCATCATAATGAAGGCCAGCAGTCGCCTTATCAGTCATCGTGTAGGTGAAGCCATCAAAGCCAACTACGTTCGGCACTTCGCCTTCCAACGTGAACTCAACCGTGTCGCCGATCTTGGCCGTTTCCAACTTACCGGCGCGGTTACTGTCGGTCAAATCCGTGGTGTTGAGCTTCGAAACATACTTCTTGAAGCTAGTCACGAAGGTCTCAAGCTGATTCTTCATGTCGACCTTGCCCAAGTCAGCCCCATTCAACGTGGTGTAGTCGTTGCCGATGGTGGTGCCTACCAGCATCGGGATGGACGCGGTCTCATCACCATGGCCGGCTGTCAGCGTATCCTTAATGACATAAATGCCGACAGGCAGACCCGAGAATGTGGCGGTGTGTTCAGTGGTGTCATAAGAGGTTGCGCTCACGTCAAAGCTCAAAGCTGGGGTGGCCGGGCTGGTAGAGGTATCACCCTTCACCAATGCGGTGACGAAGTTACGCAGATCGCCCTTGTACGGGCTTTCCTTAGAATCCATGAAATACTTCGCGACCCAGCCCATCGGGTTCCCGGTATCGACTGCAGTCAGCGTAGGTGGTGCTACATGGCTAGCGCTTGCAGTGTTGGCCGCAGTGAGGATTTGGCTCTTCAAAGCCGAAGGCGTAGCAACGGCGACATTGTCCAACGAACCTGCAGCTGAGCTGGAAGCCTGCTCATACGTACCAATCTCCACAGCTGTGAGCGTGTGGCCAGCCGGCACATTGTGCACGACGATCGTGCCGTTGTTGTCGCCAACTCCTACCGGGCTCTCAGCCGCATTCGCGGAGCCGACACCGAACGCGCCCATGGCGAGCAACGTCGCTGCGGATGCGAGTATCGCGACCGCGTTCTTTACTTTCTTATTCATTTCTTTTCACCTTACTACTTGAAAGGTTTTTCCTTCACAACAGGCTAATGACTCCTGCCGTAAAACTTTTATTAATTGGGGGAACAGACCATAGCTTTATGGCGAGCAATTGCATGAAGCGTACACCCTGCTCCTTTTATTTCTTTTCTGCGCCAAGCCGCCGCTGTGACGGCCTTGCAAACCATATGCCCGACATCGCGCGATGCCGACGCCAGTCTTACTCATTCGCTGCCTCATCAGCGCATCACCTGATTCCACCGACGACGCTTGACAAGACGAACGCGGGTTTCGTAGATGCCGACGAACAGAACGGCGAGTGCGAGAGCACCGAGCACGATACGCGTCCTCACCGAGCCGGAACCGGTCAACGGCAGTGCACTGAGCAACTGATACGGCGCCTTGAGCTCAACACCACACTCATAGGATTCGTTGCTCGCGGTGTCGGTGGCAAGGAGCTGCGCAGTGCCGCCTTTCATGCCGTTGGGTACAGTCAGCGAGAAGTGTCCGTTGCCGTCCACACTCACCACATCGGGGTTGTCATCCGAGTTCGCGGTGGTGCCATCGGGCCAGGTAACCTGGAGCTTGGCGCCGAGTTCGTCGCCTCGCGCCGGGTTGACCGGAGGCGTGCCACCGAGCGTCCAAGTAGGGGTCTCATCGGCCGTTCGCGTGGAGTTCCACAGCTGGCCGGTGACCTTCTCACTGGTGTTGAAGGTGTTCTTCGCTGGGTCGATACTCGGAGGCTCCATATCAAGCAGCTGATGCATCTTGGCGACGCCACTCGACGTGGCACCGACTTCAGCCCTGGCCTCGATGGTCCATTCCAGGCTCGGATATTGCGTGAAGAGGTGCGTGGCATCGACGGGCACATCGACCACAGCGGTCGCTTCGTCACCGGTCTCGGCCACGGTGGTATCGCCGCAACCAGCGTCGGCGGATGTGTTGCACAGTCCTCTGCTGAAGCTGATGAACGGCGTACCCATGTCGGTCGGATCGCTGGGTTTGTCGGGCAGGCTGTTGCGCAGCGGACGGAAACCGAGGTCGAGCTTATTCCACGTATCTCCCGCTGGCGCCAGATGCGAAAGCTTGACCTTCATCACCGACCCTTGCGGCAGTTCGCCCTTGACTGTGGTGGGGCTGGTCACCTTATCGATAACTGGCGTGAACACGAGTTGCACCGTCGTCGCGTAAGACTGATTGCCGAGACTATCAGTGGCACGGATGCCGACGGGTTCAGTAAGTTGTGTGATGTCATCCATATGCACGCTCCACTTGCCGTTGAGCGGGTCGGAGGATGCCGTCGCTGGCACACCGCCAGGTTCTTCATCCCAACTGAAGGTCATGGAGTTGCCGGCCTTCTCGTGGTGCGGGAACGCCGGAGCCGCCGGATTGCCGGAAACGCTGGTGTCCCAGCCGTCCGAGGAGGTGGGGGCCGTAAGTCCGGTCTTGTTGTCGTCCAGCATGCCGGTCATGGCGTCGGTGCTCTTACCGGTCACGCGGTAGTACTGAGGAGCATCAGGCTGGATGACGGGCGGGGCGAAATCGAGGTGCGAGCCCTCGCCGTAGTAGGCCTTCCAGTCGGATTGTTCGCCGTCGACACCCGTGAGGTTCTCGATGACGGTGAATGTCCAGTTGAAGTCCGGGTAGTTGTTGATGAACTTGATGTCCGACGCATTCACAGAGAAGGTGTTAGTCACCTCATCGCCCGCCGTACCGCCTGGTATACCGGCACCTGTCTTGGAGATGATGGGGAACTTCAGGACGTCGGCTTCCGTGAGGAAGCTGTTGCGGCCTGGCTTGGCATAGATATTCAGCGTGGCAGCAGTGTTCGCTGCTTCCGGCGCAGTGTATTTGACGGTAACGTTAACCTTGGCGCTGCCGTCGGTGGGTATCGCACCGTTGACCGCATGACCCACCTGCTCCACCTTGGTGACCTCCGGCTGAGCCTGCAGCTTGTACCAGTGAGCGTAGAACCGTATCGTCGTGTTCACTTGAGTGGAGGATGGAACGGTGTAGGAGTCACCAACCTTGTAGGTGCTGCCGGAGTCGTCCGCCTTGGTGTTCCAATGCACGAAGCGACGGCCGGCGATAGTGTAGTGGTTGACCGGCATCTCAATCAGAGTGGCGCCAGGCCTACCCGCGTAGACGTCCATCGCGCCGGTGACCCCAGCCATGCTCTCGGGATCAGTAGTGTTCGCCGGATTGTTGGGCTCGAACTTCAAAGCCACCCAGCCGTCGTGTACGTAGGTGGTAGGCTGATTGCGCTTCGCATTGCCGGACGTGTCACCCAAGCCCTCGCCACCGACCATCTGTTTCCACGGCCAGCTCTCAGTGGCAATGCCAACCGGATCGACCTGTATCCAGTTGGGGACATAGTCAAGTCCAGTGAGCATGTCGTCGTATATGTCGTTGTTAGCGTTGGCCGGCACGCGCATATTCTGGCTGAGCACGATGACCTTGAGGCCTATGTTGATGCGGGAAAACATACCGCTCATGTCCTTAACCTTCGAAGTGTCGAAGCCACCCAAGTTGAGGCTTTCCAGCGCACCGTCCGAACTGAACATATCCTTCATACCAGTGATATTCGAGGTATCGAAACTGCCTGCGTTGACATGCGCGAGATTATAACAATAGGTGAACATGTAGTTCATCGTGGTGTTGCATGTATACGTATAAACAGGCGCGCCGTCACTATCATAGCCACCGGTCCACTTTTTCGTGCATGTCTTATCGCCACTGGCAACAGATCCGACCTGCTTGGTTTTGAAGTGCGAAACATCAAGCTCTGGAACCTCGTTGTTGTGGTAGAACATCCTGTCCATCACGATGACACCGCTGGTGTCGAATCCTGAGACGTCCAAATTTTGCACTGACTGACAATTGTAGAACATGCCTTCCATGTTGTGCACCAACGAGGTGTTGAAATGACTGACATCCAAGGCGGTGAGGTTCACATCGTTTTCAAACATCCATTCCATGTTCGTGCACTTGGCGGTATTGAACCCGCTGACGTTCAGCGTGAGCAAACTCCTACAGCCGTTGAACATATAGGACATGTCGGTGTCTTCGGCAGTATTGAATTCGCTGACGGACAAGATAGTCACCGATTTGCAATTCTGAAACATGCCCGCAGTGTTGGTGACGTTGCTCATGTCAAACCCGCCGACATCGAGTTCCAATACGTTGAAGTCATTATTAAACATATATTCCATGTCGGTGCACTTGCTGGTGTCGAATCCGCTGACGTCGATGACGGTCGGCTTGGATACACCTTGGAACATCATGGACATATCGGTGACGCTGCCGGTGTTGAAGTGACTGACGTCAAGACTTTCCAACTGATTGTCACTCTTGAACATCTGGCTCATATTGGTGACCTTTGAAGTATCGAATTTCGGGCCGAACTTGATGCTTTTGAGCTTACCTTTATATGCGTAATAGTGCATCGAGGAATCATTACTGCCATAATCGACGTTGTCGGTGTCGAACATGGATTCCATCGTGGTGACGTTGTGCGTATCGAACATGCTCAGGTCTAGAGTAGTCAGATTCTCACAATTTACGAACATCCAGCTCATGTTTCTGACGTTGGAAGTATCGAAATCAGGACCGAAGGTCACGCTGCTTAAAGCATAATCGCTCTTCTCAGTCTGATGACCATTTTCGTCTATCTTTTTGGTTCCAGGGCCGGCGAACATCTCCTGCATATCTCTAAGTTTCGGCGTGTGCACGCCGGTCAGATCCACGCTTTCGAGCTTCGGGTCATTGAAAAACATCTTGTACATACTCGTAGCATTGCTGAAATCAAGTTTGTTGAGTCCTTCAATGGTGGTGAGATTCGGCATATTGGCAAATAGCTGCAATCCACTTATGGTATCTCCTTCAGGCAAATGAGAAGGAGAAGCATCCATGGTGTCTACGCTGATTTTGACGACGTTATCCTTGACAGAAGACCAATTACCCTGAATGAAATGCGCAAGTCTTCCGACGCCAGTGATATGTAGCGTACATGAGGCATCAAGGTTCCAGTGGAGCCCCCAGTCATCGGGGTAGTTCTTCGGCGTGCAAGGTACAGGATTAGATGGCGGATCGTCCTGTGGCGCAACCTGCTTTTGCGCAGTGTTGTTATCTTTTGGTGCGACACCTGCATTCTCTGTATCAGCACCTTGCGCGGCAGACGTAGATGATGCGGAATCATCGTTTTTACCCGACTTGGCCGGCAATGTCGGCTTGGCTACCGGCACCTTGCTCGTTGAAGGCGCGGACTGTCCTTGAGAATTGTTGGAGTTCGGCGCGGCGACGCTGGACGCATTGTTCTTTCCGTTTGTCGCAGTACCAGTTTGAGCCGAGGACGGTGCTTCCGCCGGAGCGGTCGACGCGTCCGCCATACCTGGGGAGGCCAGCATACACAGGGCGACCACACCCGCTAACACCTTTGCTATTCTCTTCATACCGCTACAACATCTCCCGTTCAAAGGGGCCTGCAGACCCTAGATAAAACGTTGCTCTTCGTCTGGCAGCAATACACTACACTGTCATGCTTCTTCTGTTATACAACAAAGTGTGGCCTATATAACTTTTTAGCTACTTCAGCGTGTCCTTTATAGACTTAAGTCTTCAACATTCCGCTATTCGTCCCCTCATCTACCGCTCATAAACGCCAAAGCGGCAACGCGTCCAGATGCCGAGGAAAGGAACTGTTGTCAATTCAAGTTACACAAATGTAGTTTTCCACAGATGTGGAAAAGATTGTGGATAACTTGGGCATAACCGGGGGATTTCCTGCGGAAAAGTCACCGACTTATTCACACCCCTATTTCAAAACCCCAGAATTCCAACGCTTCCCCGCTGTGTATAGTGTGGATAACCATTCGTGCACAACATCACCCGTCTCCCTCCACACCCCTGTGCACAACTCCCGACTTATCCACACTTATCCACCATTATCCGTTCATCGCTGTGGATAAATATACCTATTGGTATCCACACGACGACGTAGACAACGGTGACAAAATCAATATTGTCAAAATCGTCTGTAGCATCATAAAGTCGCCCCATGCCTTAACTCAGGACATGTCCTAAGTTATGTCCTAAGTTGTGTTTGAAAAGGATACCTTTAACAGTCAGCTCACAGGCAGGTACGACGAAGCCTCAGTGCAATCCCAAGAATCGTCCATGATTTTCTAGCGTTAACGTACATAACTTATGTATACATAAGTTATGTATACTAATCTTATTTAAAACGTCAATGTCGCCGCGCGTATTCCGCGCGGAACTACCAGTCAGCCATGCAATATAACAGCGAAACGCCCATGTTCGCCGACTTCAACCTGCTGGCAGCATTTCATGCGGTTATAGTTACGCGTATTGCCGAGAACACGCAAAACAGAACGCCGTCTGCTGCAAAACAACACACGGCGTTCTCAAAACCTTATTTATAGGTACAGCGGTTTTACCGCCACCACATCGTCATGATGAAACCGACCATCACGATCACAAAGGCGATCAGCAGATTCCATGCGCCGATGCCGGGGATCGGGTATTTGCTGGTGAGGTAATACACCACGGCCCACGCGAGACCGAGAATCATCAGGAAGCAGAAGAGCGGGACGAACCAACCCGGGTTCGCCTTGGTGCCTTTGATCGTCTCCTCGACGCGCTTGCTGTTTTCCGCCTGACGCTGGGCGACGCGGCGCATCTGCGGGGTCATCGACTTCTTGTCGGCGCTTGTGGCGCTCAGCAACTCCTCGATCTTGTCCATCGGCAGGTCGAGGTCGTCGTCATCGTCGTCATCGCCGTCGGAAGTATCGGAAGTATCGGAATCGTCAGAGACGCCGGACTCGTCGGAGGCACTGGACGCATCCTTGCTGGAAGCGTCGTCGGCACCTTCTTGGCCCTTTGCAGCGCCTTCCTTTTCGTCGGCCGTGCCCGTTTCGGCGACAGCGTCGTCATCGGTCTGCGTTCCGGGTTCGTCCCATGCCTTCTGTGCCTCATCCTGCGTAGCGGCGGCATCGGTGCCCTTGTCCAGCTCTTCGTCAGCCATAAGCGTAGTCTCCATTCAATAGCCTAACCGCCATATTAGTGTACACTCGAAACAAGAGAACGAGTACGGGTCAAAGCATTGTGCACACAATATTCTCGACACGTAATAATACCAATTATAATAAGGAATAATCAAGGACCACAGGACCACAGGATCAGGATGAAGGAAACCGAAGGCAGGCACAAAGCGAAGCATTCGCGGCTTGGCGGAGTAGCCGTATTCCTCGTGGTCGCGCTTTCCGGATTTCTTCTGATGACCAACCTTCGTGTCAACAAAACCAGCGTGGTCAGCTCCGACACCGCTCAACTGGTGGAGCAGCGCGTCTCCCAGGTCAACAAATTACAAAAACAGGTGAAGTCGCTGGGCTCGCAAGTCAACACCCTCAACAAATACGCGGGCAAAGACAGCGGGAAAACCGGCAATTCCAGCGAAGACCCCGGGGCAGGTACCATGCTCCCGGCGGTGACCGGGCCGGGCATTTCCGTCACGCTCGACGATTCCCCGCTCTGGCAGCACATGGTCTCGGACTCAGGCACCGGGACGGCCACGAATATCAACGATTACGTCATCCACCAGCAAGACATCGAATCCGTGGTCAACGCGCTGTGGCGGGGCGGGGCCGAGGCGATGATGATTCAGGACCAGCGCGTGCTTTACAATTCGGCGATCATCTGCAAAGGCAACATCCTGATGCTGCAAGGCAAGCAGTATTCGCCGCCGTATACCATTTCCGCCATCGGCCCGAGCGACGCCATGCGCGACGCGCTCAACGATTCCAAGGCGATCCAAACCTATCAGGAATACGTCAGCGCGTTCGGGCTGGGCTGGAAGGTCGAAGACAAAGACAACCTGCGTTTTGCCGAGGCACCGGTGCTGCAGACACTCAAATATGCCACCGTGATGAAAACCGACAACAAAGACGGCGCCGAAAACGAGCGAAAGCAGCAATGAATTGAATAAGGACATGGACAACGACACGAACTACGACACGAATAGAGACATTAATAAGGACTACGAGCAAAAGGGCTATGCAAACGGATACAATTAGGGCATACTGGCCGATAGGGTGATGCGGCAATACCAAACCCTCAACTATTGCGCGACAACGACGAATGAACACGGATTACGGAACGAGAGATGAATTTCATGGCTGACAACGACAGGTATGACGGCGGCAGCCGGCGTAAGGACGCCATCGAACCGACCGACTTGGACGAAGCCTTCGAGGATTTCGGCGTTCCAAGCACGAACGACCAGACGCAGGTCTTCCAGCCACTGCAGCCTACGCAGCAACCTACGCAGGCGGGACAGGCTGGACAGGCTGGACAGCCCGGTATTGGTGCGCAAGGCGGCGGATTCGCGGGGCCAAGCGAATTCACGGCGCAAGGCGAGTTCACGGCGCAGAACGGGAATCCCGGAGAGACCGTGCAGGGCCGGCACACCAGCCATAAGGCCGGCGGCAACGGCGATGGCTACAACGGTTACAACGGCAGCTACGGCGGTTACAACGGCAACGGAACCAACACAAGTGCCCCACGTTCGAGATCAAAACGTCTGTGGACAGCGCTGGGAATCTTCGCGGAAATCCTCTTCACGGTCGCGGCGGTCTGCTTGCTCTACATCATTTGGCAGATGTGGTGGACCGGCGTGCAGTCGGAGCATACGCAATACAATCAGCGCCAATCCGTTTCATGGAGCGATCCGAGCAAATCCGCAGGCTCCTCCAAGGGCATCAACGTCGCCAAACCCCAGGACGGCACCCCTCCGGTCCAGCCGCAAAAGGTCAATGCCGGCGAACTCGTCGCGCAAATCTATATTCCTCGTTTCGGCGACCAATGGCAGCGCAACATCGTCGAGGGCACCGATATGAAGGCGCTCAACCAGCACGGCATGGGGCATTACACGCAGTCCCAAATGCCCGGGCAGATCGGCAATTTCGCCGCGGCTGGGCATCGCAACGGATACGGCCAGCCTTTGGGCGACGTGGACAAGCTGAAGGTCGGCGACGCGATCGTGCTGCGGACCAAGGATTATTGGTACGTCTACAGCTATACCAGCGATAAAATCGTGACGCCGGAACACGTGGAAGTGATCGCGCCGAACCCGGAGAATCCGTCGGAACAGCCGACGCAACGCATGATTACGCTGACGACCTGCGAACCCAAATACTCCACGCCCACCCATCGCTGGATCAGCTACGGAAAGCTCAAATACTGGGCGAAGGTCTCCGACGGCGTGCCGCAGGAGCTCACCCACACGGGGCAGAACGGCAAGGTCGAGTTCATCAACAATCAGAAGGAATCGACGTTTGCCAAGCTTCCCTCGCTGATTCCCGTCATCATCGCGCTGCTCGTCATCTATGCGGTGCTGTTCATCGCCGCTATGATCGCCTGGCGCTGGCCGCTTCGTCGCGACATCAAGGCCGGGAAGGCTGCGAAGCCGGATCTGAGCATCTACGGCGGGCTGGCAAGGCTGCAGCCGGGCATCAAGGGCATACGCATCATCCTGGTGCTGTTGCTGCTGGCGGCGGCGGCGCTCGCCATCCTGCAGTGGGGCTGCCCGTGGGCTGCCAGCAACATTCCGATCTTGCATCAGATGTCGAACTACGTTGCCGTGACCAGCTGAGAGGCTGAACGGCTGAACGGGCTCGGTTTAAGGCGGAAACGCCTGTCTGCCTACAATCAGTCTTGAAACAGGTATTACAAAACGGGGAGATGTGAGGTCGCGTCTCCCCGTTTTGATGTTATCGGCGTTTCAACATATGGCTGATTTTTAGGCTCCTTTCCTTGACGGTCTATCCAAACTGACGATTTTGAATGACCCAACTGAGTTCACATGGACGGGTGCAAGTACTTGGTTGATATTGGTTGATACAGCCAATGCATTACAGCACTTCGCTTTTGTATCATCAACGGGATAAGCGGAAGCTCGTCTTATCCGATCGTTTTGCATGTGGTGATACGTTGATTGCGGCCTTTAACGCGATTTTCCGCCCTAGAATCAATGAGGGCGGCTCCGGGTTCTCATTAACCGGATGCGATGTTAAAGTGATTTCATGACTTTAGAGAACATGCAGCTTAACCTTAATAATGCCGGCATCACCGTCGGCAACGGCGCGCAAGTAGACGCCGGGAACAACGCACAGCACGATGCTCAGGGCAATGCCCAGGGAAATGGCAACGCGCGGGGCAACGCGCAAGGCGACACCCGGAGCGATACCCAGCGCAACGTGCGTGACGTCATCATCGTCGGTTCGGGCCCAGCCGGCTACACCGCAGCCATCTATCTCGGCCGCGCGGGCTACAAACCGCTGGTGATCGCCGGGGCTTTGACCCCTGGCGGGCAGCTCGTCAACACCACCGAAGTCGAGAACTACCCGGGCTTCCCTGACGGCGTGATGGGCCCGGATCTTATGGACAGCATGCAGAAGCAGGCCGAAAAGTTCGGCGCCGAAATCGTCTTCGACGACGTGGTGTCCGTCGACTTCGGTGACGGCTCGAGCAAGGCCGCGCTCAAGAGCGTGACCTGCGATCAGGGCGACGTCTATCAGGCCCCGGCCATTGTGGTGACGACCGGCTCCAACGTGCGTAAACTCGGGGTTCCCGGCGAGAAGGAATACTCCGGCAAGGGCGTCTCCTACTGCGCCACCTGCGATGGCTTCTTCTTCCGCGGCAAGCCGATCGTGGTCGTCGGCGGCGGAGACAGCGCCTTCACCGACGCGGAATTCCTGACCCGTTTCGGCTCGTCGGTCACGCTCATTCACCGTCGTGACGAATTCCGTGCCGCGAAGATCATGGTCGACCGCGCCAAGGCCAACGACAAGATGTCGTTCATGGTCAATGCCGTGGTCGACAAGGTCAACGGCGAGGACGGCAGTGCCAAGTCCGTCACCGTGCGCAACGTCAAGACAGGCGAGACCACCGAGGTTCCGGCCGAAGGCGTTTTCGTGGCCATCGGCAACACCCCGGCCACCGAATTCCTGAACGGCGCCCTGCAGCTCGACGACAAGGGCTACATCGAGGTCGACGGGGCTTCCACCCGCACTTCCCTGCCCGGAGTCTTCGCCGCCGGGGACGTGGTTGACAGCGTTTACCGCCAGGCCGTTTCGGCCGCCGGCATGGGCTGCCGTGCCGCCCTTGACGCGCAGGACTATCTGGATAGTCTTAAGTAAGTAAGCCGGTCAGTAAGCTCGTCTCGTTAGTTGGTCGGTTGGTCGGTTGGTCGGTTTGTCGGCCAGCTAGCTTGTCTCGTTAATATATGTAATACATATTATATGCACTTCGGTAGGCGTCCACCCGAAAATCAATAACGGACAAACTGCAGTGCCAGCTAAAAGAACCGGCTTGAGAAACGTTATTGTCTGCGATCTGGTTATCTATGGCCGTATCGGTTTATTCGGATTAACCGATACGGCTTTCCTCTTTTAAATCAGGCTTTGCACAGAAATGGGCTATCATCGCAGAACCCTGTTGGGCGGTATCCGAGATTCGTATGAGATGCCTCCCAACAGGGTTCTGTTATATGAAATTGTAGCGAACTGATCTGCAGAACTGATTTACACCCAGCCGTTTTGTTGGCTACTGTTTTGGCGCGGGACCAGCAGCTTGACGATGCGATCCATATCTTCGGGCGAAGAGAAGACGATTTCGATACGCCCGTGCTGCTTGTTGCCCTTGATGGCGACTTTGGTGTCGAATCTGTTCTCCAACGTGTGCTGAATCGGAGACTGGGCCCACGGATTGTTTTGCTTGGCTTTCTGCTTCTTGGAATCGTTGTTGCCATTGGTTTTCATCGCGACGATTTCCTCGGTGCTTCGTACCGAAAGGCCTTCGGCGATGATGCGGTTCGCCAGCTTCTCCATGTCTTCCTCATTGGGAAGACCGAGCAACGCCCTTGCGTGTCCTGCGGAAAGCACACCGGCCGCAACCTTTTTCTGCACTGAAGGCGGCAGATTAAGCAAACGCAGCGTATTGGCAATCTGAGAACGCGACTTGGAGACGGACTTGGAAAGCTGCTCCTGTGTGAGCCCGAAGTCCTGCATCATCTGTTGATAGGCAGCCGATTCTTCCAAAGGATTCAACGCCACTCGATGCAGATTCTCGAGCAACGCGTCTCGGAGCATCTGATTATCCGATGTGGTTTTTACGATGGCCGGAATCGACTTCAGACCGGCCAGATGGGCCGCACGCCAGCGTCTCTCCCCCATGATCAGCTCGTATTCGCTGTCCATGTTCTGCTGCGAATGCCTATTGATGACGCCACTGTCGGAACCTACCGAATTGGAGACTTTCTGGTTCGCCGGACGCTTACGTACGACTACCGGCTGCAACACCCCGACTTCCTTCAAGGAAGCCGCGAGCTCTTTCAGCTCGTCTTCATCAAAGATAGTCCTCGGCTGATTGGCATTCGGTCCAATCGCGTCAAGGTCCAGCTCCACCAGGTATCCACCCTCGACAGGCTTCAGCTCACCGGACTCAGGCCGGTCTGCTTTTTCACTTCGGTCTGACTCCTTACCGGGCTTAGTGTTTTCTTTACCGCTCTTCTTCGTTTCTTCAACCCGGTTAGACCGAGTAGCAGCGACCTTGCTTGCGGTATTATTTTTCCCGTCCTCGACAGTAGAACCGAAGAACAGATCACTCGGGTGAGCCATTCCGTCCGCTAAGGACGGCATGGTCACACGTTTTTTCATCGACCGGGACGATGTTTCACGTGAAACATTCCCCTTCTTTGACTCGTTCTTTTTTGGCGCGGCGTTGTTGGCAGTCGACGTTTTTACAGCAGTTGTCGCAGTTTCCTTGACTCCAGCGGTTTCCTTTTTCGATGTTTCACGTGAAACATTGCTCTTTCGGCTATTATCCGCTGCCTGCGAAGTTGCACGTTCAACCGTTTTTTTCGCTGCTGCTCCTCTTTTAAGCGATGTTTCACGTGAAACATTGCCAGAGGAGGCAGCCTTGGCAGATTGCTTTGAAGATTCCGAAACGTCTTCGTCTACAGAACTCTTTTTCTCCGGCTCTCCAGGCAACGCAGGGAACAGCGCACCAAGGCCTTTTCCTAAACGTGACTTCGATGCCATATCAGTTTCTCCTCTGCTTTCTATCTTCCAATGCCTTTAATACCTGTGGGGATCGCCTTGCTATTTCCAGCGCTGCCTCTCGATACGAGACTGCCCCCGTTCCACGCGGATCATACTCGATAACGGTTTGGCCGAAACTCGGAGCCTCTGAAATCTTCACTGACCTGGGAATAGTGGTCCGCAAGACGATGTCAGGATAATGCTCTTTGACCTGATCGTAGACCTCTTTGCTGAGCAGTGTACGTTTATCGAACATCGTGACCAACATCGTAGAAACGAGCAACGAGGGATTGTAGTGTTCCTGAACGAGACCAATCGTCTGGATCAGTTGGCCCAGACCTTCAAGCGCATAGTATTCAGCCTGTATCGGAATCAACACTTCGTTGACTGCACACATCGCATTGATTACCAAAAGTCCAAGGCTTGGCGGGCAATCAATAATGACGTAATCATATTTTTTCTTCGTTGTAGCAACGAATTCCGCCAAAGCCTCTTTCAGCAAGTCGTTTCGATTACTTAAATCCACAACTTCCAGTTCCGCTCCGCTCAAATCTATTGACGAAGGAACCACGTCGAGTGTTTTGAAAGCACGAGAAGTCTTTTTGACCTCATCTATCGTCTGTCTCGATTCGAGCACATCATAGACTGAAGACTCTCCGGCATTGTGTTTCACGCCTAAGGCAGTGGAAGCATTCCCTTGGGGGTCCATATCAATCAGCAGCACTTGCTGCTTGGCATAGGCCAAAGCGGCTGCCAGATTAACGGTGGTGGTCGTCTTCCCTACCCCACCCTTTTGGTTCGCTACAGCGATGAAACGGGTTTCCTTGGGCTTTGGAAAGCGAACCTTATTCAAGGCTTCATATCTAGATGTCACCTCGGCCATTTCGAAACCGAGAGAACTACCTTTACTGCCGAAGATACGTCTGATTGTTTCCGAGGCAGATTCCATATCCATCAACTCCCTACGACTATCCGCCGTGAATCACAGACTGTGGGATCAGCACAGCAAGTTCTTATTCCAGTGCTTCTAGTTTCGTCATTCGTATGGACAGATCTAATGTCTACACACTTATCCACACCGTTGTGGATAAGTGTGCGTAACTTTTGTGGACAATATTTGTCGTTCGAAAATTTGTTCGTATAACCGTTGAAATTCCAATAATTCCGCAGGCAATATGAAATACAACCAAAAATGTGGATAACTTTTGGGAGATGAGGAAAATGTGGATAACTCCGTTCATTGACGATGTTTCACGTGAAACAATCGACGATCACAACCAGCTTATTGAAGACAGCCTCGATTAATGAAATTGGAACTCACCGATCAATATTCCATAGTTGCGAAACAGAAAGAACGAATCAATACAATCTGAACTTAAGCAACAACTCACTCGTGCCTTCTTGAAGTCTCAACGCAAAGAGGAATGTTTCACGTGAAACAATCTTGCTCTAAGTAACAACAAGCCGGATGCAGCATGTATTGAACATCGAAATCCTCACACAGACACTCCTGATTCCAGTACAACCCTAGACGAAGGAATCAATGCGATATCAATTCTTCTGAAACAAACTCGCGCTCTCTTGCACTCCAAACAGAAAAAGGAATGTTTCACGTGAAACATTCCTTTAATCAATACCAGACTAATCTATTTCTTGTCGACGATCACTACATGCGTCGGTTCAAAACCGTCAGCAATGGGAGCTTCAAGAACCTGAGGGTTACGACCACCGCTCTTCTGAATCTCCTTGGCGGCCTTACGAACCTCGGCTGGTGCGGAACGGCCCTTAAGAGCGATAAGCTGCCCGCTGTGCTTGAGCAAAGGCAACGTCCACGCGCTGAGTTTTGTCATGGGCGCAACCGCCCTGCACGTAACGACAGCAAAAGGATGCAGACTTTTATCATGCTTGAGTTCTTTGATGTACTCCTCGGCCCTGGCACGAACCACCTGAACATTTTCCAGTTCAAGCTCATCGACACATTCGTTCAACCATTCGACCCTACGCTCCATCGGTTCGATAAGCGTTACGTCATGATCCGGCAGGCAAGCACCAACGACGATACCCGGGAACCCTCCGCCACTTCCGACATCGGCGACTGTTTTAAAGCGCTCGCCATCCGTCGAAGACTGGATAAAAGGAACAATGGCGGCCGAATTCAGGACGTGACGTTCCCAGATGATATCAACATCGCGAGGCCCGATAATGCCTCGCTCTTCACCTTCTTTAGCGAGTTTCTGTTTGAAAGCCTCCATTCTGGGAAACACGTCTCCAAACAGATCATGCAATAGCGTAGATTTCTCCAGCTCTTCATCAGTGTGTATCTCAGCGTCCATCTCATACCCTATCTATCAAGAACAACTACCCAATCTACCAGAGGCTTTACACATGTTCCTATCAAGCATACAGAAAAGCAGGAAAAGCACCATACAGGTAGGCAGCAAAAACAAATAGCGGGGCACGACCATCAAACCGTGCCCCGCTATCGAAAGATAAAATCAATCAAAACAGTGCCGTAATGAACTAACGCTCTTCGTCACTATCTTCTTCCGTATCTTCGTCTTCGCGTTCATCATCAAGAGGCTCGCGATCATCGTCAGAAGCCAGATCGTCCTCATCTGGCTCGTCTACATCATCGATTGTTTCACGTGAAACATTCGCACGATCCTCATCGTCAAGATCGTCGTCTTCGTCATCATCCAGATCATCGTCGACAGGACGTGGCTTCAAATAGATGGTGACATAACGATGCGGTTCCTCACCGTGCGAACGAGACTTCAAGCCCTCTTCACGCACGAGATCATGGACAACCTTACGCTCGAACGAATTCATCGGGTCAAGATTCGCCGGCTCACCGGTCTCGCGAACTTCGTCGATCACATCAAGCGCCTGATCACGCAGGTGCTGACGGCGCTTCTTCAGATAACCGTCGACATCAAGAATCAGACGAGACCTGTCCCCGGTCTTCTGCTGGACGGCCAGACGGGTCAGTAATTGTAATGCATCAACGACTTCGCCCTTGTGCCCGATCAGATTCCTGATGTCCTCGTCGTCATCGGCTACGATCTGGACGGTCGGGCGCCCGTTGCGCACCCCCATCTCGATATCGCCTTCGTAATCCGCGATGTCCAACAGTCCCTCAAGATAGTCAGCAGCGATGTCAGCTTCGTCATTGAGCTGCTCGACCGTCTTTTCTTCATCTCGAGACATATCCAACTCCTTTATCCGACTTATTGTCCTTAAGTGTAATCCATACCCGACCCCGAACGATATATGTAATACACAACCAAACGAGGCCGAGCCCGTCCTTACTTCTTCTTCCTGCGCTTGCGCTTCGGCTGCTCGCGCTGGTAACCGTGCTCCTCGCGCTCTTTCGCGGCTTCCTCGGCCTTCTGCAAGGCCTCTTCCTCGAGCGAGATCTGGCCGGTCTTCTCGCGGCGCTTGTTCTCGTTGATGTGGTCGCGCTTCTTCTTCTCGTCATCGGCGCGAGACCCCGGAGTCGGGAACTCACGGACCTGCCAGAGCGAACGCAGCATATTGCAGATGTTGTTGGTCAGCCAGTAGACGAGCACGGCGAACGGCATGGAAATCGCGGAGAAGATGTACATCAGCGGGAAGATCCAGGTCATCGCCTGCTGCATCTTGTACTGCTGCCCCTCCATCGCGGCCGGCGGCAGGTTCTTGCGCATGTTGTTGAACTGCATGTACCACATCGCCAGGCACATAAGGACGGTGAAGATGCCGATGACGATTTTCCCGGAAACGTCGGCCATGCCGAACGTGTTGGAGATCTTCAAGCCGAAGAGATAGGTGTCCGCGAATTCCGCAGCGGTGGCCTTGTCGAAGGCACCGAGCGTGGCCCGGGAACCGTGCGCGATATAAGGAATGGCCGAAAGCATATAGAACATGCACATGAAGACGGGGCCCTGGATGACCATAGGCAGGCACGAACCCATCGGGTTGACCTTGCTGTCCGAATACAGCTTTTGGGTCTCGCGGGCCATCGCCTCTTTGCTCGCCGAGTCCTTCTTGCCCTTGTACTTCTTCTGGATGTGCATCAGCTTGGGCTGCAGGGCCTGCATCTTCATCATGCCGCGCATCTGCTTGACGTACATCGGCAGGATGATGGCGTGGACGACGAGCACGAGGAAGACGATGGCGAGAATCCAGGAGAGCCCTCGCGACGGCAGACCAATGAGGGTCATGAGCTTGTGGAACCAATACATGATCTCGCTCATCAGCCATTCGATGGGCGTCAGGATCTTGTATACCCAACCAAACAGTCCTTGATCGAGAAGGAAGTGGTTGTAATCGGGATTGGTGAACTGCATTAGGCCGTCTCCTTCACGTCTGAGGCCAATGGGGTCAGTCTCGGCTCTTCGTGAGCTTTGGACCAGGAAAATCTATAGAAAATCGAATACTGCTGGGGCACGTCGTCGATGCCGCCGTTGCTCCAAGGCCGGCAACGCAACAGCCGCAGCAACGCGAGCAATCCCCCGCGTGCGGCGCCGTAGCGGGTCACCGCCTGAATCGCATAGTTGGAACAGGACGGATAGTACTTGCAACAGGGCGGGTTACCGGCGGAAATATGGACCTGATACCAACGCACGGCCGCAAGCATCGCGCGGGAAACAACAGAACGCGATTTGCAGGTACCGGAAACCGGCACCCTCGTCCCTGCCACCATTTCCGTATGCATCGTTTCCGGAGACGTTGCGCTGCAATCCTCGCCTTTCAAGGCGACCCGACCTGCATCGCCCGTCGTTTCAACCTTTGCGGCCTTTGCCGATCGACCCGATTTCTTGCCCGAGCCGAAGGCAACTTGCATCGACGCCGTTTTCTTTACGCATGCGGCAGTCATGATCGACCACCTTCAGCAACGGCGGTCTGCTTCGTGCCGTTGCGTGCTTGCCGCGCCTTGCCGTTTGGTGCGGTCTTACGCGTTACGGCGGCGAACAGCTCCCCGACCTGGGCCTCCAAAGAGGAAAAGTCGGCACGCGCGGCACTCGGCTTGGCACGCATTACAATATCGCAATGCCGAGGCAACGCGCCTTCGTAAGTTCTGGCCAACACTCGAAAACGCCGTTTGACGTGATTGCGCGTCACGGCGTTACCGACGTTTTTTGACACGGCAAGCCCAAGGCGTCGCTCCGGCGTACCCTGCCGGACCGCGTCTGCGGATACGGAACCTTTCATAGCTCCCATAGCCTTGCCAGTCGATTCTGCGTGTGCTGCTGCGGCTTCATGGCCATCGGCGTGATTGCAACAAGAATCGTCGTACACCAAGAAATGCACGACGATATCCTTTTCAGTGACTTTTCTGCGACGCTTCAGCACCCGGACAAAATCACGATGGCTTTTCAGCCGATCCATGCCCTTGCCGCCGATGTGATCAGACAGCCAGGTTCTTGCGACCCTTGGCGCGACGGCGGTTCAGGACCGCGCGGCCGGCACGGGTACGCATGCGAGCGCGGAATCCGTGCTTCATGTGGCGACGACGGTTATTCGGTTGGAATGTCCTCTTCATAATATGCTCCCGGTTGTTTTTAGCCATGCAAAGACATGGCTCCTCATGAGTCAAGCTCTACCAAATTACTCTTACCCCTAGTCTCAAGTCAAACCAAGCGTATTTCACCGGCTAAAATGTGGATAACTTTTTGGACTTTTTCACAATTCGCGGTATCGCTGCGAATACTGATAAAAGGCTGGAGTTACGCCGTTTGTCACCTCAAAGTTATCCACAAATTACATTGATGTTATTCACAATTCAATGTTTCCAACACGCAAGACGGTGGATAACTTTTCTATAGGTCGGAGTACATATAGATTATTGCATCGCGGGAGTCAGCAGTGTGGTGCTACATTGATTCGGTTCTGGCGCGATGGACAAGGCATCGTTGCCTGAAACGTACGAAGAAACTAGGAAAGAGCCACCATGGCAGATGAGTCGAATGACCCGATAACCCAGGCCATACGGATTTGGGATGACGCCCTTGCGGTCTTGCGTCAGGACACTTCGATCACCCCGCGCAGCAAAGGATGGCTCGAGGGGGTCCGGCCTGAAGGCGTGTTCGGCCCGACCATCGTGCTTTGCGTCGCCAATAGCGCCACCCAACAAGCCCTGCAGGGCGAGCTCAACCATGCCCTGCTTGGAGCGCTGAAACTCGCGACCGGCCATGAGATGTTCCCCGCTTTCAAGATCGCGGAACCCGCGAGCGCAGCCGACGGCCAGCAAACCCGGCAGGAAACCGGCGGCGACGACGGTGTCGGCACCGCTGCAAACAGTGAGCATGCAGCTTACCCAGCATCACAGAACTTTGGAAACGAACCGCTAAACCCCTATCAGGCAGGCGCAAATGGCTTTGGCGATAACGTTCCTGCCGAAAACGGTTATGAAAACGTACGTTCGGGACAGGCCGAACCAATCAGACAAACCAACCCGAGCGGACCAGCCGATCCATACCGTCAATATCAGCCCAACGCCGATGCCCTTCGCTCCCAGGCCAAGGCGCCACAAGCATCCCAGCTCTCGTTCGACGAGCCGGATTTCGTTTCGCAGCAGACTTCACCCGAATTGCGGAACATGCATAACGACCCGAATTTCGGCGGTGGGTTGAGCAACGCCGGTAATCCCGACAACTTCGGCAATGCCGCCAATCGTACGGGCGCCGCGGCTCCGGCTGCACAACAATCGCAATTCCCGACACCGTATCCATCGAGTTCCAAGCCTCCGACGGCCCAGCAGGCAGCGCAACCCGTGACGCAACCGGCCAGCCAGCCGGTTCCGCAATCAGTTCCGCCCTTTGAGGTGGACGACCAGAAAACCACGCGTGACCCCGAAACGCACCTGAACAAGAACGCGACCTTCGACACGTTCGTGCCCGGCGATTCCAACCGTTTCGCCCGCACGGTGGCGCTGGCGGTGGCCGAGGGCAGCGGCAAGGACTTCAACCCGCTGTGTATCTACGGCGGTTCCGGGTTGGGCAAGACCCACTTGCTCAACGCCATCGGCAACTACGCGCTGGTCAAGGACGCCGGCCTCAAGGTCCGCTACGTCACCAGCGAGGAGTTCACCAACGAGTTCATCGAAGCGCTTCAGACCCCGAACCAGAGCCAGGGCCAGATCGCTGCGTTCAACCGCCGCTACCGCGAGGTCGACGTGCTCTTAATCGACGACATCCAGTTCCTGGGCGGCAAGGAGGCCACGCTCGAGCAGTTCTTCCACACTTTTAACGCGCTCTACCAGGCCGGCAAGCGCATCGTCATCGCCTCCGACGTCGCGCCGAAGAACCTCAAGGGCTTCGAGGCCCGCCTGATCTCGCGCTTCGAGTCGGGCCTGACCGTCGACGTCAAGCCGCCGGACCTCGAGACCCGCATCGCCATCCTGCGCATGATGGCGAGCATGAACCGCTCCAATATCCCCAACGACGTGCTCGACCTGATCGCCGAACGCTTCACGGAGAACATCCGCGAGCTCGAAGGGGCGCTGACCCGCGTCACCGCCGTGGCCAGCCTGAGCAACCAGCCGGTTTCGCGCGCCCTGGCCGAGCAGACCCTGCAGGACTTCTTCACCACCGACGTCGAGATCAAGCCGACCGACATCATCGGGCAGGTGGCCAAGTATTTCCACCTCACGTTCGACGACCTCGTGGGCCGCGCGCGCACCAAGAACGTCGCCCTGGCCCGTCAGATCGCCATGTATCTGGCCCGCGAGATGACCAGCATGAGCCTGGTGGACATCGGCGAGGTCTTCGGCGGGCGCGACCACACCACCGTGATGCACGCCTACACCCGCATCTCCAACGAGATGCAGGAAAAGCAGGAAATCTACAACTATGTGATGGAGCTCACTGTCCGCCTCAAGCAGCACCCGGAAGGCTGAGAACGGCGGCAGGTCAATCATTCGAACGGCATTCGCCCGAACAATCCCATTTCCGACTCATCGACAAAAAATCGTAAAACGGACTACAATAGTTACCTAGGATAAGATTAATCCTCTTAAACGGATTAATGAGTGCATTGATTGTTTTTACGTTTTATAGTTCGATGATTGAGGCGCAATTTTGCCGCGCTGACTCATAACAGAACAGGGAACACAAAGGAAATGTCCATGTATAGCAGCACGGGAAACACCCCCGATCATGAGAATAAGGTTCGCGCATCCTCACATGCGCCGGTCGACAGCGCAACACGACCACTACGTATCGCCGTGACCGATAATGACAATTTCGCCTTGATGACGCTGGCGAGCCTTCTGCCACGTACCCTGCCCGGCTCCAAAGTGGTATGGAGCTCGACCTCCGCCCCCGACGCCATTGCCAAGGCGACGGACCCCGTCTCGATGCCCGACATACTCCTTCTCGACATGTCACTGAGCTCGACCCTGACCGGCCCCGACGTCTGCCGCGCCATCCGCAAAAAGACGCCGAAAGTGAAAGTGCTGGGCATCACCTCGTATTCGCTTGAACACTATGCGGCGGATCTGGCCGACGCCGGCGCACAAGGGCTGGTATCCAAATCCGACATCCCCCAACTCCAGATGGCGCTGCACGCCATCTCGCAAGACGACACGTATTCGGTATTCAACAACATTCACTTCGCGAGCGCCGACAAAGCTTACGCCCGCATCAGCCAGGAACCTTCCAACGACAAGATTTCACTGACCCAACACGAGAAGACGATCATGGACCTGCTGGCCCGCGGCAAACGTTACAAACAAATCGCCGAAGACATGGGAATCAGCGAGTCGTCCATACGCACCGGCGCGCATCGGGCAATCAGAAAACTCGGCGCCTCCACATTGAGCCAGGGCGTGGGCATATGGATGCTGGAACGCAAGTGAACAAGGAATGTGATACATTATAACGAATGCCCACTCATCAGCCATTTGCACCATACGTCATCAAGGATGCCCTGCGATCGATAGGTGAAGAATTCGGCGATCACGTCAAGGCCGAGCCGCCCGTAATCGTCGTGGCTGTAGGCAACGCCGTCATTCTTTTGATTGTCGACTTGTTCAGCGGCCTTTTCACTTCAGCGGGAATCGCGGGAATCGCCGCCATCATACCTATAGCGGCACTGCTGAGCAACCTGTTCGCACCGACGTTCGGCGCCGTGGCCTCGTTTCTGGGCGCTATCTTCGACCTGTACCTCTCAACTGTCATCAAGAGCCAGGGCAATGTCGTCATCTCGGAATTCGCATTGGTCAACTTTCTGCCGATATTAATCACCTCCGAGCTGATGCTGGGCTATCTCAAACGCTGGGGAAAACTGGCGGGCTTGTTGCCGGTTCCGCTTATGAGCGTTATGGTGGCAGCGGTCTTTATCAACAATGCGACGCCCGGAAAGCCTATGATAGAGGCCGACCTCATGTTATTCGGTCTGGCATTTTTGATGCCTTTCCCCTGGATCATGGGACTGATCGGCAGATGGCAGAACAACATGCGCAGCGCCATACGCCAAGAGAACGAACTGCGGCGGGCCACCATGCGGCTTGAAACGGAGCAACGAAGCCATCGGATGGCGGTGACCCTGCACAATAAGGTCATGAAGGAACTGAACTCCATCAGGGCGTCTGCAGGCCGCGTCGAAGCACTGAGCGCCGATGGACGCCGGCGAATCTCGGAAGAGGCGAAGAACGCCCTGAACGAGATGCATCAGGTCATCAATATCTTCGACGAGCAACCCGACGCCGGCGAGGCGATAGACAGCGAAACGACGGTATACGACACGTTGAGACGAATGGTACATCGTCTGCCTTGGCCGGGCTTCCGGGGCCAAGGCGGAAGCCGGGCGCAACACCGGCTGCAAACGACGTCACAGGCGGCAACGTACACCACCTTGTGGCACAGGCCCGCGTCTTCACCCACCGGGCACCAAGGCGTCAAATACCCGGACGTCAAGTACCAGGCCGGTGACGGTGGCCAAGATGGCGCGAACACGGAAACCAACCACGGATCAGACGCCGAGGCGGCAGGCAAACCGAACGGCGCAACAGACCAGGCCCATGCAGGCCATGCCCGTGCAAGCCATATCCACGTCGATCGTTTTACCGCAACCACCATCGTCACCGGGCTGGCGTCCATCATCCTCTTGACACTCATCCCTTCCACCCACCCCCGGCCGCTGTCGTTTCTGGTGGGTACGTGTATGGCGTTGACGCTGATTCCCGCGGTGTTCCTACCGACCGCGGGCCCCGCGATGGCATTCATGCTGACCACGATCCTCATACCGATACCGGTGATTCCAAAAGCAACCGTCTACACACTGGCCATCTGCAGCGGCATTTTGCTGGGTTATTCGCGGCGTAGGAGATTATGGACCCTCGGATTGTGCACCACCATGACGGCAGTGCTTTGCGCCCTTGTCATTTTGGCGAGATCTACGGTATCCGGCTACGGATGGCTGGTCATAGCACCGCTCATGTATCTGGGTCCGTGGGCCATCGGGCAGTATGCCAGGCACCAACAGGGACTGAACCAAACGGCGTGGATCAACAGCCAGTTGTCGCTGAAGACGGCCCAGCTCAACAAGGAACGCTACGACACCATGCTGGCCGACGCCGTCCACGATTCCATCACCAACGAGCTTTCCTCGGTCATCCTGCTCACCGACGATCCGAACAGGGATTGGAGCGAGCAAACCTTGCAATTGGTGGAGCAGGCGGTACACAGAGCGTATGACAACACCGGAAAAGTCATCGATCTGCTCAACGGCAACGGCAACGGTTTCGACGAGTTCATTGACGCCTCCCGCGATGTTCGCGAATGGCTGGTCGTGCAGCTTGCCCATGAGGATTCGCTGCTTCAAGACCTCGGCTATACCGGGATATCACAGGTGCGCGGCCAATTGGCCGAGGGAGAGCAGAGCGATACGAAAGCCATCGAGATAACGAGCCACCTGCTTACCGAAATCTATACCAACATCATCCGGCATTCAAGCCCCGGCATCGACAGCTACATACTGGTCGCCGAACTGGAAAACGGGTATCTCAACATCACGGAAACGAACGATTGCAGCGGTCCGGGCCTGAAATTCAAGGAATCGGAACACGGCAAGGGATTGGAATTGCATCAGAAGTCGGTAAAGGCGATAGGCGGCACGCTCGAGACGTCGGCCGAAGACGGTTCTTGGATCGTCAACTGCACCGTTCCGTTGGTTCCGGTGCAGAAAAACCTCGTACCCGATGGTTGACATCCACATCTAGTACCGGACGTTGATTCGCGATCTTTTCGTTCCTGTGCGCGCATGCAAACCCGAAACCGACCGGATCGCCGGCTGGTTTGCCGACCAGTTTGCCACGGCTGGTTTCGGCATCGGCTGCGCTTGCGAGAGGAGCATTCCTGACGACGGATTCGGGGGTTTTTACGATTATCCACTGGGCGACACACCGGTTGTGGAAAATTTATCCCGGAAATTTATCCACATAGTTATTCACAAATGGGGGTAAACTCGGCGGATAAGCCGTGGATACCACGATAAAACCCGGTGGAAAAGTCGTGGACGACTTCGAAAATCATGTGGACAAAAAATCAACGAAAGCGCTCCGGTGGATAACTTGCCGTTTTATCCACAATTCCTCGCTTAGTTATCCACATAGCCACTTGCTGTGGATAACGCTGTTCGTAAGCGGTTTTGAAGGTTATCCACATATTCACCGTGCTTATTATCCTGATTACTAGAGCAAACTTACGTTTCATCATGGTAAGCAAAGCGAACAAGTTGAATCTGCATCTCACGATTAAAAGAAGCAACTAGAATAGAAATCAGTTACCACCCAAAGTAGGAGCATTATGAAAGTCGAAATCAACTCCACCGCACTTGCGGACGCGGTTGCCTGGACTACCCGTGTCATCGATGCGCGGCCAGCCAACCCGATTCTCGCCGGAATCAAACTCGAGGCAGCCAACGGGACATTGCAGCTTTCCGCCTTCAACTACGAGGTCTCCGCTCGTCACCATATCGAAGCCGGCGTCGACGAGGCAGGAAAAGTGCTCGTGCAGGGCAAGCTTCTGGCCGATATCACCAAGGCGCTGCCCCAGGAAAAAACGTATCTTTCGACCACCGACACGACGTTGACGATCTCATCGGGAAAGTCGACGTTCAACCTGCAGCTCATGCCGGAATCCGAATACCCGGACTTGCCCGAAGCCCCGGCGATGCTGGGCCAAGTCGACGCCCCCACCTTTGTCCAGGCTGTTTCGCAGGCTTCCGTCGCCGTTTCACATGAGGAGAATCGTCCGGTCCTGACCGGCGTGCGCATCCAGTTCAACGGCGACAAAGTCGTGATGACCTCGACCGACCGTTTCCGTCTTTCCCGTTCCAGTTTCACCTGGACCCCGCAGGACAGCAACCTCGAAACGGAGACGCTGGTTCGCGGCTCCCTGCTGCGCGATGTGTCCCGCGCCGTCGACGAACATCAGAACGTGGTCATCGATTTCAACCCGGAAAGCCCGTCATTGCTTGGTTTCGAGAATGCCGGCCGCGTTTCGACCTCGCAGCTGATCGATGGGGAATTCCCCGCGGTCGACAGGCTTTTCGCCGACGAATATCCGATCGAGGCCGTGATTTCCAAGGAAGCGTTGCTCGGCGCCATCAAGCGTGTGGCGCTCGTCGCAGAACGTAATGCACCGATTCGCATGGTCTTCGAAGGCCAGAGCCTGACGCTTTCCGCCGGAACCGCCGACGAATCGCAGGCCAAGGAAGTGCTCGACATCGACATGGACGGCGAAAACATCACCGTCGCCTTCAACCCGTCATATCTGATCGAAGGCCTGAGCGCGATCACCGAACCGTTCGTGCGTATGAAGATGACCACCGCGGTCAAGCCGGTCGAGTTCAACGGGCAGCAGGAAGCCGATTCCGACGAATCGATGGATTACCGCTATCTGCTGGTGCCGATGCGCTTCAACTGATAATCAGGGTATGAAATTTATCTTACGGTGTTCACTAAATTTGGCGCACTCCGTAAGATATTTTTTGTTCCCTCACGTTCTCACATTTCGATAATTAACCGAATGTGACAACCGATCAATGACAAGGTAAGGGGTTCACGTGTATATCTCGCGGCTGGCGCTCGACCATTTCCGGTCGTGGCCGCACCTTGTCGTGGATTTCAACCCCGGGGTGACCATCCTCAAGGGCGCGAACGGCTTGGGCAAGACCAACATCGTGGAAGCCGTCGAAGTGCTTTCCACCGGTTCCAGCCATCGCGTCTCCAGCTCGTTGCCGCTGATCGAACGTGGCGAGGCCAAGGCCACCATCCGCGCCAATGTCAATGAAAACAACGTAAACAGCACCTCTTACGGTGACGCGACTGCTGCTGAAACAGGCAGAAACGACAATGTTCAAGATGCCATGTATTCACGGGCTGACGGGAATGAAGAAGACGGCAAGAGGTCGGGAGGTGAAGGACGGGCGACTGCGGCATCTGCTGCTGATGACGTTCGTGAGACCACCTATGAAGTGACCATTGCCGCGCGAGGGGCCAACCGCGGGCGCATCAACGGCGGGAATTCGCTGTATATGCGCGATATCGTCGGCAAGGTCCCGAGCGTCTCCTTTACGCCTGAAGACCAGCGGCTGGTGGCGGGCGATCCGGCCGGCAGGCGTGGATTTCTCGACCAGGCTGGGTCGTTGCTGATCGGCGGGTATGCTGCCAACCTTTCCAATGCCAACAAAATCGCCAAGCAACGGGCCGCGTTGTTGAAGCAGCTCGGGCAGCGCAGCGAGCCGGTCGACACGCAGAACGCCGCACTCAACGGGTTGGAAATATGGACCGGGCAGTTCATCGCCGTCGGGGTGGCACTGACGCGTGCCCGTGCCGGATTGATCGAGCGGCTGGCTGGGCCGTTTTCACGCATCTACGACGAACTTGCGGGCAAACCGCAGCATGCCGGACTCGCCTATGCACCTTCGTTCGAGGAAGTGCTCGATTTCGAGGCGCCGGAGCCCGAGATCAGCAAGCACTACCAACGGCTGTATGCCGGTGAAATCGCGCGCGGACGCAACCTTATCGGCCCGCACCGCGACGATATGACGTTGACGCTTGACGGGATGCCTGCCCGTGAATTCGCTTCCAACGGCGAGATGTGGACCATGGCGCTCGCTCTGAAAATGGCGTTGTTCGGCGAAATCGCGCAGGCGCAGCAGGTCAAGCCCATCGTCATCCTCGATGATGTCTTCGCCCAGCTCGATGAGACCAGGCGCCGGCAGATTCTTGATTTCGCGATGGGGCAAGACCAGGTGCTGATTACGGTCGCGGCCGCAAGCGATATCCCGTTGAACGCTGAGCAGGCCGGAAAGGCGACCATCATCGACGTGGCCGAGCTCAAGGCCGGCGCACAGGACGAGAACGCGGATCTGGTGGCGCAACTGCAGGCGTTGCGTGGGAACAGGAAAGCTGATTCCGACGATGCCCACGAGTCAAAGCCCCGGCAATCCGATAAGTTTCTGAAGGCTGAAACCGGTCAAAATGTTCGAGATTCGTCTGATGGTGAGATTGATACAGTCGACGGGCAGGCCGTTGCTGTCGATAATTCTGGAGTCAATCAGCAGGTTAGGGATTCGTCAGATGACAAGGTCGGTTCCGCTGGCGTGTCCGACACTGTCGCTGACAATCCTGGAATCGACCGGATTCGTGCGCAGCATGAAAGTGATGAAGCCAGCGATAATAGCGACGGAGCGCAATCATGAAGCCGCCGATCGCCGAGCAACTGCATCTTGACCCGCGCAAACTGCCCGCCGAAGTGTTCAACAGGCTTGCGTCCCGCGCCGGGGCGCGCAGGGACTGGAAAGCGCGCGAGGAGAAGGCGTGGAACAACTTCGGCAAGCCGGGGAGGGACCCGGGCAGACTCGGCGGCGTGATGTCCGTCATCGCTTCCGACGGCGACTGGACCCCGCACCTGAAACTCGCGCAGCTGCGCAACCACTGGGATCTGGTGGTCGGCCCCGCCATCGCCGCCCATTCTGTGGTCACGGATTTCCGCGACGGAGTGCTCACCATCAACACTGAATCCAACGCTTGGGCCACGCAGCTGACCTACCTCATCCCCCAGCTCACCGCAACCATCCGTCAACGGCTGCGTGGCTTGGAAATCCGCGAGATTCGCGTCACCGGCCCGCAGTCACATAATTTCAGGCGTGGACCTGGCGCACGGCGCTATCCGAACCGTTATATGAGGCGGTAGTCGGTGCGGCCTGCCGATTTTGCAACCGATACGGGATTTGAGGATTGGGAGTATAAACCAAATATTCTGGCCGATAACCAGAGGCCTGCGATCCAATCGGCATTGAACTGGTTTCAAAATTGACGGATTCCACTTACCAGTGCTGGTAAACGGCATCTTATGAGTAATAATGTGCGGTTTTCCAGCATCAAGGTGAGTTACGGCCGCGAAGAGTTGGGTTGGTGCTGGTAAACGGCATCTAATAGCGAGTTATGTGCGGTTTCCCAGCACGGAGATTCGGACAGCCGTGGTTGCCATTATCTTTCGATAGAATTAGACAAAAGTGAACTTTCATCTTTTGGGGGCAATGCCTTGAAAGTCCCCATATCCGAGTAAAATGGCCACTATATGGTTAAACCTCTAGAAGCCCCCATTATTTGCTTTTTAGAGTGTATCGCCTGCGCAGGAAGCCTTTCGTGCGCAGGAAAATGCAGGAAGGAACCTTGTGGCAGATTCAGCAATGAATGAAGAACAAGCCAATGACGCTGCCGTCAATAAAGCGGAACAGGAAGCCAAGGCCCAGGAAGCCATTCAGAACGACGAGCTCGAAGACGCCCAGCTTGACGATTCGCTCGCGCCCGAGCACTATGACGCCAGCGATCTGAGGGTGTTGGAAGGTCTGGAGGCCGTGCGTATCCGCCCGGGTATGTACATCGGCTCCACCGGTCCGCGCGGCCTGCACCACCTGGTCTATGAGATCGTCGACAACTCCGTCGACGAGGCGCTCGCCGGCTATGCCACGCATATCGAAGTGACCATCCTGCCCGACAACGGCGTGCGCGTGGTCGACAACGGTCGCGGCATCCCTGTCGACGAAGTGCCCGGTGAAGGCGTCTCCGGCGTCGAGACGGTGATGACCAAGCTGCACGCCGGCGGCAAGTTCGGCGGTGGCGGTTACGCGGTTTCCGGCGGCCTGCACGGCGTCGGCATCTCCGTGGTCAACGCGCTCTCCACCGAAATCGACGTGGAAGTGCGCCGTCAGGGCTACCACTGGATGCAGAACTTCCACGATCAGCACGCGGTCGCCCCGCTGAAGCAGGGTGCTCCGATGGCCGAGGGCGAATCCACCGGCACGTCGGTGACGTTCTGGGCCGATCCTGCGATTTTCGAGACCACCGAATACGACTTCGAGACCCTGCGTTCCCGCTTCCAGCAGATGGCATTCCTCAACAAGGGCCTTCGTATTACATTGACCGACGAGCGCAAGCACAATATCGCCGGTGACGAGGTCGCGGGCGAGGACGACGTTACCGAGGAAAAGCCGGAAACCGTCTCCTATTGCTATGAGAACGGCATCAAGGATTACGTCGCCTACCTGGTGAAGTCGCGCAAGACCACGCCGATCGAGGATGAAGTCATTGACCTTGAGGCCGAGGACCTCAAGCTCGGCATCTCCGCCGAGATCGCGCTGCAGTGGACCACCGCCTATTCCGAGGCCGTGCATACGTTTGCCAACACGATTTCCACCACGGAAGGCGGCGCCCACGAAGAGGGCTTCCGTGCCGCGCTGACCAGCCTGGTCAATCGCTACGCGCGCGACAAGAACTTGCTGAAGGAGAAGGACGACAACCTCTCAGGCGACGACGTTCGCGAAGGCCTCACGGCCGTGGTATCCGTCAAGCTCACCAACCCGCAGTTCGAGGGCCAGACCAAGACCAAGCTCGGCAACTCGGAGGCCAAGACCTTCGTGCAGCGCGTGATGACCGACCGTCTCGGCGACTGGTTCGACGCCCATCCGAGCGATGCCAAGAACATCATCCAGAAGGCGCTCGAGGCCTCGCACGCACGTATCGCCGCCAAAAAGGCCCGCGAGAACACGCGCCGCAAGTCCGTTTTCGAGACCGCCGGCATGCCCGACAAGCTCAAGGACTGCCAGTCCAACAATCCCGAGGAATGCGAGCTGTTCATCGTCGAGGGCGATTCCGCAGGCGGCTCCGCCATCCAGGGCCGCAATCCGATCACGCAGGCCATCCTGCCGCTCCGAGGCAAGATCCTGAACACCGAGCGCGCCTCCATCGACCGCATCATGAAGTCCGACACCATCGAGGCGCTGATCACCGCGGTCGGCGGCGGCTATGGCGAGGAGTTTGACCTGAACAAGGTGCGCTACCACAAGGTCATCATCATGGCCGATGCAGATGTGGACGGCGCCCATATCGCCACCCTCAACCTCACGCTCTTCTTCCGTTACATGCGGCCGATGATCTACGCCGGCTACGTCTATGTGGCCATGCCGCCGCTCTATCGCATCAAGTGGACCAAGGGCCCGCACAGTTTCGTCTACACCGACGCCGAACGCGACCGCGTTCTGAAGGAAGGCCGGGAGGCCGGACGCCAGCTGCCGAAGGGCGAAGGCATCCAGCGCTACAAGGGTTTGGGCGAGATGAGTTATCAGGAGCTGTGGGGCACCACCATGGACCCCGAGCACCGCATCCTGAAACAGGTGACGATTGAGGACGCGGCCCAGGCCGACGAGACCTTCTCCATGCTGATGGGCGACGAGGTGGGTCCGCGCCGCGAATTCATCCAGCGCAACGCCCCGAGTGCGAAGTTCATCGATGCCTAGTGTGTCTGATGCTATTTAAAACAAATGAATAGCAATCTAACTGAATAATTTTAAAGATATAAGGATTTACAGTGGCAGACGAAAACAACAATACCAATGATGACAGCGAAGGCGCACAGCCTTTGCCCGACGGCTCCCTTGAGCCGCTGAGCCCGCAGGAAGCCGACAACACCGATTACGGCCTGATGACCGGCGAACGCATCCAACCGATTGAAATCGGTCAGGAGATGCGCGAATCCTACCTCGCCTACTCCCTCTCCGTGATCGTCGAACGTGCGCTCCCCGACGTGCGTGACGGCATGAAGCCGGTGCATCGCCGCGTGATCTACGCGATGTATGACGGCGGCTATCGTCCCGACCGTGGCTACAACAAGTGCTCCCGCGTCGTCGGTGACGTCATGGGCAAGTACCATCCGCACGGCGATTCCGCCATCTACGACACCTTGGTGCGTATGGCCCAGTCGTGGTCGATGCGCTACCTGCTCGTCGATGGCCAGGGCAACTTCGGCTCCCCGGGCGACGACCCAGCCGCGGCAATGCGTTACACCGAATGCCGCATGGCACCGCTCGCGATGGAAATGGTGCGCGACATCGACAAGGACACCGTCGATTTCGTGCCGAACTACGACGGCAAGACGCAGGAGCCGACCGTGCTCCCCGCCCGCTTCCCGAACCTTCTGGTCAACGGCTCCTCCGGCATCGCCGTGGGCATGGCCACCAACATCCCTCCGCACAACATGCGCGAGGTCGCCGATGGCGTGCACTGGGCGCTCGACCACCCGGACGCCACCAAGGAAGAGCTGCTCGAGGCGTTGTTGCAGCGCATCAAGGGGCCGGACTTCCCCACTGGTGCGACGATTCTCGGCCACAAGGGCATCGAGAAGGCCTATCGCACCGGCCGTGGCCTCATCACCATGCGCGCCGTGGTCAACACCGAGGAGATCAAGGGCCGTATGTGCCTGGTGGTCACCGAGCTGCCGTATCAGGTCAACCCCGACCGTCTCGCCGCTTCGATCCGTGACGCCGTGCGCGACGGCAAGATCCAAGGCATCGCCGACATGCGCGACGAGACCTCCGGCCGCACCGGCCAGCGCCTCGTGCTCATTTTGAAGCGCGACGCCGTGCCGAAGGTTGTGCTCAATAATCTTTATAAGCACACCCAGCTGCAGGAGACGTTCGGCGCGAACATGCTTGCGCTGGTCGACAACGTGCCGCGCACGCTGTCGCTCGACGCGTTCGTCAGCCACTGGGTCGACCACCAGATGGAAGTCATCGACCGTCGTACCCGCTACCTGAAGCGTGAGGCCGAAGACCGCGACCACATCCTGCAGGGCTATCTGAAGGCGCTGGACATGATCGAAGAGGTCATCGCCCTCATCCGTGCCTCCAAGGACGTCGAAACCGCCCGCACCGGCCTCGAAGACCTGCTGGACGTAGACGATGTGCAGGCCGACGCGATTCTGGCCATGCAGCTGCGTCGTCTCGCTGCTCTGGAACGCCAGAAGATCGTCGACGAGCACAACGAGCTGATGCGCAAGATCGCCGATTACAACGACATCCTCTCCAGCCCCGAACGCGAACGCAAGATCGTGGGCGACGAGCTCGACGAGATCGTGGCCAAGTACGGCGACGAACGCCGTACCAAGATCCTGCCGTTCTCCGGCGAGATGAGCGACGAAGACCTCATCGCCGACGAAAACGTGGTCGTCACCGTGACGCACTCCGGCTTCGTCAAGCGCACCAAGGCCGACGAATACCGCGCCCAGCACCGCGGCGGCAAGGGCATCAAGGGTGCCAAGCTGCGTCAGGACGACGTGGTCGACCACTTCTTCCTCACCTCGACGCACAACTGGATCCTCTTCTTCACCAACCGTGGCCGCGTCTTCAGGCTCAAGGCCTACGAGCTGCCCGAAGGGTCCCGCGATTCCAAGGGCCAGCACGTCGCCAACCTGCTGCAGCTCTCCCCCGACGAGTCCATCCAGGCCGTGCTCTCGATCCCGAACTACGAGATCGCCAAGTACCTGGTGCTCGCCACCCGCTCCGGCAAGGTCAAGAAGACCCCGCTGGCGCAGTACGATTCCACCCGTCAGGGTGGGCTGATCGCCGTGCGCCTGATGGAGGATCCGGAGACCGGTGAGCCGGCCGACGAGCTGATCGGCGCGACGCTGTGCAACGCCGACGACGACATCATCCTCGTCTCCAAGCACGGCATGAGCTTGAAGTTCAAGGCCGATGACGAGCAACTGCGTCCGATGGGCCGCCAGACCGCAGGCGTGCAGGGCATGAAGTTCCGCGAAGGCGACGAACTGCTGGCGATGGACGTGGTCCGCGCCGACATGGAAGACGACCTGAGCCTCTTGGTGGTCACCAACGAAGGCTTCGCCAAGCGTACCTCTATCAGCCAGTATCGTCTCCAGGGCCGTAATGGTTTTGGCGTCAAGGCGCTGCAGATGAACGAGGACCGCGGCGAACTGGTGGGTGCGGTCATCGTCACCGATTCCGATCAGATCATGGCCATCATGAAGTCCGGCAAGGTCATCCGTTCCGACGTCTCCGAGGTCAAGCGCACCGGCCGTAATACGCAGGGCGTCACGCTGGCCAAGCCCGACAAGAACGACGAGATCCTCTCCATCGCGCGCAACAGCGACACGGACGATGATGACGATGAGGACAGCGAAAACAGCGATTCGGCCGGCGCTGAAGGTTCCGATAGTGCAGGCACCTCCGATTCCGCTGCCGCCGCCTCCGACGAAGCGGCCGATGATTCCGCTGCCTCCGCTGATGAAAGTGACGACAAAACCGAGTGACGCCGAATGAGTAATCAAGTCACACAATAAACACGTTGCGGCCGTTGGTACCAAAGGTATTGGCGGCCGCAACGTTTAGCGTCATATCCGCATACGAACTGATGAGGCTTGCCGGCTGTTTTCGTCCCCGAAGACTGATAGCCTCTTAACAGGTCGTTTGCGCGGAAATAGGCGATTTTAAGCAGTCCGTGTGGTGGGTCAAGGAGTAATGATGAACGAAAACGTTGACGCTGATCAGTCGCGCCAGGTAACGAATACAACTGCAGGCGTCCCCGAATCCGAGCGCTCACCCCGTGTTGCCCGTTCCGTTCTTGGGGAAGGCTCCGGCGCCAAGCCCGAATCCTCCTCGTGGCCCTTGAACAACCAAGGCGCCGGCAAGAAAAACTCGTTTTCCCGTAAGCGCACCCCCCGTGCGCGTCGTATGAGCCTTTCGCTCACCCGCGTCGACGCATGGTCCGTGGCCAAGGTGACGCTTCTGCTCTCCGTGGCGGCCGGCATCATCCAAATCGTTGCGGTTGCGCTGATCTGGGCGCTGTTGAACGTGGTCGGCGTCTTCGATCAGGTCACGCAGATCGTTTCTTCCACCGGCCTTGACACCGGCGGCTTCAATCTGGCCAGCATTTTCTCGCTGGGTACCGTGCTCAGCGCCGTTACGATTTTCTCTATCGTGGAAGTCGTTGTCGCTACATTGTTCGCGGTCATCATCGCGGCTCTTTATAATGTAATCAGCCAGCTTGTCGGTGGCGTGCACGTCACTCTCGGCGATGACTGATAGTGCGCAATCGGTGATTATGGGACGAAAGTAAACGGGGAGTAAACGGTCAATGAGCAGATCAAAACGACATGCTGTTGACGATAAGTCTTCCAAAAAAAAGAAAAAGACAGGCCCCGCTCACGCGAAGGACACTTCCGGCCATATAACGGTTCCGGACATCATTTCCGTCCTCATCTACTGCCTTGTTGCGGTCATCGTCGTCAGTCTTTTGCGCATATTCGTCATCGGCCTTTACGTCGTTCCTTCCGGCTCCATGGAAACGACGCTCAATATCGGCGACCACATCGTCACCAATCGTCTTGCCAAGCCCGTGCTGAAACTGCGGCGCGGCGACGTAGTGGTATTCAAGGACCCGGCCAATTGGTTGCAGTCCGAAAATGTTTTCGCCTCCAACGATCTGGTCAAAAGACTGATCGGTTTGCCCGGCGATGTGGTGGCTTGCAAGGGCAAGGGCTCACCGGTGACGATCAACGGCGTGCCGATCGACGAATCCTCGTATCTGAAAGCCGGAGCTCAGCCAAGCAAATTCGCCTTCAAAACGAAGGTGACGCCGGGCAATGTGTTCGTGCTCGGCGACAACCGCGGCAATTCGGCAGATTCCCGCTACCATCCTGACGACGGCAACCATGGCCTCGTTCCGCTCGACCGCATCAAGGGCGTCGCGATGCTGACCTACATGCCCACCAGCAGGTTCGGCGTGGTCCATGCGCATCACGATGTGTTCGCCAAGGTCGGCGGCATCGCGCATTCGTAAAGACGAGTCTGCACAGAACGGGCTCGTCAATTCTCGTGCCGTTTTCTTTTTGTTTCAGAGTCATCGTTGACTTGGTATGATTGAACATTTGGCGTAAATGGTTTTATATACCCAGACAGTGGGGCAATGGCAAACCAGTTGATATTACTGGTACAGAATGATGTAATGGCATAAATACAGCGTTTATTGTAACTAGACATTAGCGTATTGTCTAAAGATTAAAAAATGTTTTACATTATTTGTCTGTGTGTCGTATTACTACAGATTTTGGGGAACTGGATTGGGCGTAAGTCCGGTCAAGTAGAAGTTTCAGAAAGGATTGATAATGCGTTTTAGTGGAAGAAAACTCATTGGCATTGTGGCCACTGCAGCATTGATGTGTGGTGTCGTGGCCACAGCAAGTGCTCAACCAGTGCAACCAGTGGATGCAACCTCCAATTCGGTTGCAAACCAGCAAGTTTCCACTGCCTCGACACAGGATGTCGTGAAGTCGGATAATGCCCAGAATTCGGATATCGGCAAGAATCTCAATAATAATGATGACAATAATGTCATCGGACAGGCGTCAAAGAACGAAGCGCCTCAAGATACGACAAAATCGGAACAGAAGGCACCGACTCAAAATCCTTCTGCCAAAGACGGCAATACGGCGAATACAAAATCGTCGGCTGCTCCTGTTCCGTCAACGCAGAGCAGCCAGTCTGCAAACAGCCAGAACGCGACGGCTGGACCTCAGGAAGTGCTTCCGACCACAGCGGATTGCAAGCCTTACAGAGGTGGGAACTCTGCCGAGTCTTCCGCCTACGGCTCTTGGACGCTGGGTATGAAAGACGGACAGTGCACGCTTGAGGTCACTGCCACTGATCCGGTCAACGAGTATCAGTTTACGGTGATCCCCAGCACTTTGGACGATAGCGAACCAAGCGTCGCATATCAGCGTGCGTTTATTGAGCATGTGATTTTTAATGGTGTCGGCAAAGTTAAGCTTCCCGCTAGCGCCCATGGCTATTTTGACCATATGATGAAATTGAGTTCAATTGATGGTCTTGACCATTTGGACACGAGTGCAGTAACGGACATGAGCAGCATGTTCGAAGCAACCCGGGTTCCATCGTTGGATTTGTCGAGTTTTGATACCAGCAGCGTCACAAACATGTCTGATATGTTCTACGGGGCATCAGCTGCTTCTATACAATTCGGACCACGTTTCGTCACCAACAAGGTGACGGACATGTCGAGCATGTTTGCGAGAGATCAAGCTTTGACGTCTTTGGATCTCTCTGGTTTTGACACCAGTAACGTAGAATATATGTATTACATGTTCCATATGGCCGAAGGTTTGACGACATTGAAGTTTGGAGCAAACTTCAAGACTTCCAAAGTCAAGAATATGACTGCCATGTTCATGTTTTGTAGCAAATTGAAGTCTTTGGATGTTTCTCATTTTGATACGCATAACGTGACTGACATGGCGGGAATGTTTGAATATTGCTATAACCTGACGTCTTTGGATGTCTCTCATTTTGATACGCATAACGTGACTGACATGGCGGGAATGTTCAAGAATTGCAGTAGTTTGACCTCTTTGGATATCACGAACTTCGATACGAGCCAAGTTGGAAGAGATTCATATGGGGTTGATGCAGGGACCCCACGTGATATGAATGGCATGTTCCAGGACTGTGTAAATTTGCAGTCGTTGAAGCTTGGACAAAAGTTCCAGACTGGCAATGTCAAAGATATGGGGTCAATGTTTAGTGGTTGCGAGAAACTGACGTCTTTGGATGTTTCTGGTTTTGATACACACAAGGTTATCAACATGAGTGGTATGTTTGCGGTTTGCGAGGACCTGACGTCTTTGGATGTTTCTCATTTCAATACGCGTAACGTTACCGATATGACTGATATGTTCATGAGTGACGGCGCTTTGACGTCATTGGATCTGCGAAACTTTAATATGCGAGGTGTCTCCAAAGTAAGGCATATGCTTTCAATTGCTAACAGTGACCCAGACCAATTTGATCTTCGTGAGCTGAAGCTTGGCGACAACGTCGTACTTCCGACCCCTGCCAGTACCGGGACATGGTGGGGCGATATATGGCTTGAGGATCCTTTGATGAGTGATGCGACATGGGTTCGCGTGGCCGATGTCAACGGTGCAGCGGTTCCTGAGGCGAATCTTTCCAAGCAATATTCTTCGCTTGATGTAGAGCACCGGACCCAGGGTTCTGACCCCTCACGTTCGGGCACGTATGTAAGAAGCGACTCCACAAAGCTTTCGGTCGATATGAATGCCGTAGGTGACAAGAAGTGGGGCACGGTCTCCGACCCGCAAAAGGCTGTCGGACACTTCAAATACGTTCAGAATGCCCAAGGGCAGGACGTGTGGCAGATGCAATTCGGCACGCTTAAGGCTCCTGATAAGACTGCTCTGCATGTCAATATGAGTGTCGACAATGCGGCCAACAGCCCGAAGTATTTCAAGTTCACTGGTTGGAATACGAGCAAGGACGGTACTGGTACGAGCTACGCACCTGGTCAGGATGTGCCGATGAATAATGACGTTACCCTGTATGCCCAGTGGAAGCGCATTGGCACCCCTGGTGTTTCGATGGATCTTCATGCGAAATACGTGCTGGACTTCAAGATGAATCCGCCTGCGGGTTCCGGTGTGACTGAGCCTGCTGCGCCCGATAAGGCCACTTCGGTGTTCCAGCTTGCTTCTTCTGCTGATATCACCAAGCCGAGGGCTATCAAGATCGATCATCAGGCGTATCCGGCCATTGATGGCTACCGTTTCGACGGTTGGACGATCAATGGCAGCACGACGGTCTACAAGCCGGGAGATCAGGTTTCGGTTGTTCCTGGTGTCACCGAGCTTAAGGGCCATTGGACCAAGCTCTATACCTATTCCCTGAAGTTCAATGCGAATGCCTTAAAGGGTGTGACTGGTTCCATGCCGAAGGTCGATCCCGTCGGCCCGACGGCTGATACGAGCCACACGTTCACGATTCCTGCCAATGGGTTCGTTCGTGCAGGATGGCACTTCAACGGCTGGAACACCAAGGCGGACGGCACTGGCCAAAGCCCGGTGTCGGTGAATGGTGTTGATACGTTGACGCTCAATTCGAACAATCCGGCTGCGACGCTTTACGCACAATGGGTTCCTGAATATGTGTACTCGCTTTCCTTCGTGTCCGGTCTTCCGGAAGGAACCGCCTCCAAGGCGTTTGAAGCGGTGAAGGGCGCGGCCACCACGGCCAAGTCCGCTTCGTTGAAGGTTCCTGCGGGCAACAAGTATTACCGCGAGGATAATCAACGCTGGCAGTTTACCGGTTGGAGCGATGGCATGGGCCATACTTATCAGCCTGGCGATACCGTCAACTTGACTGATGCCAATCCGCATGTCGTGCTGACTGGCCAGTGGGTCCGCGTTTACAACTACAACCTGCATTTCCAGCCTACGTCCAAGAACGACAAGGCCAAGGTCTCGCGTAGCTTTGCAGCGGTCTCCGGAGGAAGCACCACCGACGAAACGGTGATGGTGACCATTCCGAGCGAGTACGGATTGAATCTCGACGAGACCGGACACTATATGTTCTCCGGTTGGAAAGATCAAAACGGAACTATCTACAAGCCCGGCGATCACGTCATGCTGAAGAGCGACAATTCGGATGTGACGCTTTACGGTGCTTGGAAGCTAGCGCCTGCAACGCCTCCGGCTGGACCGACATCTCCGAGTGCGACCACGAATCCTACAACGCTTCCGGCCGCCACGAATCCGAACGGTTTGGTTCACGTGGCTGCTCCGGCGTTGCCTGCCGTCGCGTCTGTGGCCTCTGCCGTGTCTCCTCAGTCGGCTTTGGCTACGGCTCCTCGTGGTGCTGCTCCTCAGGCGATGACCGCTGCACCGCAGATCGGTCATGATAGCACTCCGTCCGCGCCGAAGACTTCTGCTCCAAAGGGTTGGCGCCGTGTCGAATGCAAGACTTCCGGTGCTGCCTATGTAGTCAATCTTGCTGGTTATCGGGTGATGGCAAGCGGTAATGTATGTGAAAATCCGAAGCCTGCTGCTTCAGTGGCTTTGAAGCAACATGCGAATGCGCCTGCCTGGCTCTGGTGGATTATTGTTGCCGTAGCGGTTGCGCTTGTTTATGGGGTTTATGCCAAGCGCAACAGTTCCATTGAAGCGCAACATCGTGCCAACGAGCGCCAAGACTGATTGCATGGTTCTTTGATTCGGCTTGGTTCAGGCTCAGCGATTGTCGGCTTTTAGTTGAAGGTCATGTTGCTGAGTCAGGTCTGAACCAAACCGGAGCATGAATCTACTGCTCAGTGCTGGATTCCATCGTAAACATGGAATCCAGCACTTTTGTTTTCTCTGGTTTTGCACTCCATCTTGGGCCAGCCATTCGTTATCAGCCAATATCCCGGGTATCGTGTGTAGGATCCGGTTCGATAATCGTTGCGATATGAGTTGTCGTGAACGTCGTCTCGGTTCCATCGTTGGAATTCTACCCATATGTATTTTTTATATTCATAGACTTTCGTAAGCCGCGTCCGCTAGAGTAGCCGTTGTGATTGCCTACATCAGGAATTTCAGCACCTCGTTCATCCTCGCGATGGCGATTTGGCCGTTCCTTTCGGCCGTGCTGACCCTGCCGATCCTCGCGGGAATGTACCACCGCTACCACCGACTGCGTTCCAGCGCGGTGCTCGCGGCGTATCTGTGCGTGCTCTACGCGCTCGGGCTGGTCACGTTCACGCTCTACCCGATGCCCGACGATCCGGCCACATACTGCCTGACGCACGCGCATCGTCCGCAGCTTGATGTAATGCAATTTATGAGCGATCTGGCGTTCGGCGGCAAATCCGCGGCGTTGCAGCTGTTGCTCAACATCGCTTTCTTCGTTCCGCTCGGTTTCGCGCTCTCCCGCTGGGCCCGCTGGAAGTTCTATGTGGTGATTCCGGCAGGATTTTTGGTGTCCCTCTTCATCGAAACCTCGCAGCTTACGGGCGTCTGGCACATCTATCCGTGCTCGTACCGCCAGTTCGACGTCGACGACCTGCTGACCAACACGTTGGGTGCGGTCATCGGCTGTTTCATCGCGTGGATATACGGCGCTCTGGTGCCGGTTCGCAAAGTCGAGGACCGTAACGAGGTCATCGAAAAGCCGGGTCTGCTGCACCGGACCGTCGCGCTGATGATTGATCTGGTGTTCATCGCCGTCGTGGATGGTTCGCTGACGCTCGGCTCGATCTACCTCTTCCAGAAATCCTCCAGATACCTCCCCAATGGCACGTACATGTTCCTCGGGCACGCCTTCGGAACCGGCGTATCGGACGGCCTGGCGCGGTTCTTCACCCTGTTTTCGTTCGTTATCTTTGAAGTCCTCATCCCCGTCACCCATCGCGGGCAGACGCTGGGCGGCATGTTCACGCACATGAGCTGCGAGACCAAGGAACGGCACGGCGGCGCTCGCGTGCTGTTTTACGTGGTGCGGCTGGTGGTGCTGTTTGCGGTGTTGCAGCTTTTCGGAGCCAACGGCGGAGGGGCCGGCGGTTCCAATGGCATCGGTCTGTTCGGCGCGTCCTCGATCAAAGTGGGTATGGTGACTATTTTCGTGCTCGTCGTCTTCTGGCTGTTCGCCCATCAGATGCCCTACGACCTCATCCCCGGCCGCGATTGGGATGCCGGCGGCTATGAAGCCGGTGGTTACGATGGCGGCGGTTCCATGTATGGCGATGGCAGCCACATCAACTATCCCGGTTGATTTGTTCTTCGGTCTTATGTGCAAAATGTGCGTTTTACGATAGCTATAGTGCATATTTTTCACATGGCAGTGCAAAATGTGCGATTTATAAAAATAAAACGCACTTTTTGCACAGAACAGCCCGCCGAGGGATGCGAAATCGATGGCGGGCCGGATGAGTTGTGGTGTGCAATGGGTCAGCAGACGCCCTGGGCGACCATGGCGTTGGCGACCTTCACGAAGCCGGCGGCGTTCGCACCGAGCATCAGATCGCCCTCGTGGCCGTATTCCTTGGCAGCGGCGAGCGAAGTGGCGACGATGTTCTCCATGATGTCCTTGAGCTTGCTGTCGACCTCTTCGAAGGTCCAGCTCAAACGGTACGAGTTCTGGCTCATCTCCAGGCCGGAGACGGCGACACCGCCGGCGTTCGAGGCCTTGGCGGGCCCGTAGAGCAGGCCGGCCTTCTGATAGTTCGAAATGGCTTCGGGCGTGGACGGCATGTTCGCACCTTCGCACACGACCTTGCAGCCGTTCTTGACGAGCGCGGCCGCGGATTCGCCGTCGACCTCGTTCTGGGTGGCGCACGGCAGCGCGATGTCGCACGGCACCGTCCAGACGCCCTTGCTGCCCTCGTGGTATTCGGCACCTGGCACACGGTCGGCGTATTCCTTGATGCGCCCGCGGTGACCGAGCTTGATGTCCTTGACCACGTCGAGCTTGATGCCCTCCGGGTCGTAGACGTAGCCGTTGGAATCGGAGCAGGTGACGACCTTCGCGCCCATCTGCTGCGCCTTCTCGATGGCGAAGATGGCGACGTTGCCGGAGCCGGAGATCACCACGGTCTTGCCTTTCAAGGTTTCATTGCGAAGCGTGCGCAGCGCGGCGGCAGTGTAGTAGCAGAGGCCGTAGCCGGTCGCCTCGGTGCGGGCCAGCGAGCCGCCGTATTCCAGGCCCTTGCCGGTGAGCACGCCGGAGTACTCGTTGCGGATGCGCTTGTACTGGCCGAAGAGGTAGCCGATCTCGCGCGCGCCCACGTTGATGTCGCCGGCGGGCACGTCGGTGAACTGGCCGATATGGCGCTGCAGCTCGGTCATGAAGGCCTGGCAGAAGCGCATGACTTCGCCATCGCTGCGGCCCTTCGGGTCGAAGTCCGAGCCGCCCTTGGCGCCGCCCATCGGCAGGCCGGTCAGCGAGTTCTTTAGCACCTGTTCGAATCCGAGGAACTTGATGACGGATTCGGTCACCGTCGGGTGCAGGCGAAGGCCGCCCTTGTAAGGTCCGATGGCGGAGTTGAACTGGATGCGATAGCCGCGGTTGACCTGGACCTTGCCCTCGTCGTCCACCCAGGCGACGCGGAATTTGATGGCGCGCTCGGGCTCGACCAAACGTTCGAGAATGCCGTTCTTCTCATATTCCGGGTGCTTGGCAACCACCGGTTCCAACGTCTCGAAGACCTCGCGGACGGCCTGCAGGAACTCGGGCTGGTCGCCGTCACGCTTTTCCACCTGCGCATAGACGCGCTTGACATACTCATTGGTCAGCATTGATACTCCATTGTTGAGTTGATATTACGATTTTTATTGTAAGAATCTCGCGGGTTCGGTGAAAGAGGGGGTTCAAAAAAAGCGGGTATTTTTTCGTGCTGTTAACGGAATGGAAACATAGGTAACGGCATGTGATAAACGAGGGAGTTTCGTGTCATTGAAAGCTGACGAAAGACGAATAACCGCTATTGTATTACGTAACGTATGTGCGGGATGGAATGTATTGCAGTGTAAGGAATCGGAGGAATCAGAGGAATTGAAAGGAGGGGAAAACGAATGGAAACTCCTGATTGGGCGAAACAGGCCGGTTTGCGCATGGCGATATGTTCTTTAAATCGATAGAATAGAAGTAATACGCTATCGGGAGGAGAACTACCATGTTCAAAGGGTTCAAGAAATTCATTTCGCGCGGCAACATGATCGACATGGCCGTCGGCGTGGTTATGGGCGCCGCGGTGACCTCCGTGGTCAATTCCATCGTCGACAGCCTCATCAACCCGCTGATCGCCATGATTTTCGGCAAGCCCAACATGAAGAACCTGCTGACGATCACGTTCAACAACTCCACCATCTCATTCGGCGCGGTGCTTGGCGCGCTGATCAACTTCCTGCTGATCGCCGTCGCCGTCTACTTCTGCATCCTCGTGCCGATCAACAAGTTCCGCGACATGTCCGAGGCGCTGTTCGAGAAGAAGGACAAGCAGGAGCAGATCGACGCAGACAACAACAAACAGCAGGAGGCCAGCACCGACCAGCAGACCGTCGATCTGTTGAAAGAGATCTCCGATGAGCTCAAGGATATCAAGGCGCAGGCGCCCGAAAGCGACAAGCCGGGCAACAAACTCGTCCGGTAATGCGGTAAAAACGCTGTTTCGTTGGCGTTGATGGATAGTATGCTAGGTAACAGAGACTTGTTTGGCAATGAGAGGCGGTAAGGTCAGGCTATGTTCGACCGTAACGATTTGCTGAGAAACGGCAAACTGAGGAACGTGCGTCTTGCGAAGCAAGGCAACGATTCCGTACGGACGAATGACGTGAACGCCACGGATTACTCCCCCAACAGCCATGACCCGAACCACCGCTACGACTCGGAATCCGTAGGTAATACACATTTCCAGCCTCTTGCGGGCAATAAGAAAATGACCTCCCGGTCCGCGATTTTCCCTGAGGTGAGTTTTTCGCATATCAATCTTCCGGCGACGGTGCTGGATTGGAAACGCGAGAATTCCACTGCGGAAATGGCCACGATGACTTTCGTGATCCACGGCCATGTGGAAATCAGCACGCCCGACAACAAGATCCTCAAGCGCCATCCGGGCGTATACCTCATTCCCCCGGAAACCGGCGACGTTGTTTACAAAACCACAGCGCCCGCCAACGAGCTGATCGGGGTGAGCCTTTCCTCGCGTCTGTTCGCCACGATTCTGCCTGATTACAAGACTTTCTTGATGATGGGCCAGAATACGAAGCTTGACGTCGTTTCGCTGCAGCCGCTGCTCGCCTTCGTGGTCAGCGCATGCAATCTCAACAACCCGCATTCGCAGATGGTCGATACGTTGGAAAACGTGGCCAACGACGTCGCGCGCTCGCTGCTGATCGCGTGCTTCGGGCAGGGTATGAGCGTGATGCCGCTGATTGAGCGGGTGCGCAAATATGTCTCTCAGAACTACACCGACCAGACGCTGAGCGTCACCAAGACGGCCGAACACGAGAATGTCTCCGTGCGTACCGTCCAGCTGGCGCTGCAGGAGGCGGATACCAATTTCACCGCGCTCGTGCGTCGTGCCCGCACCGATGCGGCACTTGAGCTGCGCAAGAGCCAGCCGTCGCTGACGTTGGTGGAGATCGGCGACCGCTGCGGGTTCGGCTCGGTTTCCTCGTTGCGCCGCGCGCTGAAGTTGTACGAACAAATGGAAAACCACGAAGTCGATCCGGAGTAACGCGATGGCCGCGTTGCGGTGCCTTGTCTGCGGTGTGATTATCGAGTATTCGGCTATTGTGCACACCGTTCTGTAGGAATGTATATATACAGCATGTATGCATATATTTGCATCGATGTAAATAGACATGTGAAATCATGCTGTCGAATGACATAGCGTTTTAAAATAAAGATAATTGAGCAGATTATATATTTTGTTCGTATTACGCATGATTTGTTTCATTCAGCGCATAATCTGACGTTTGCATTTCAATCCTGCAATACTAGAAACTGTTATAGATGTGGGTTGAGCGTCTGTTTTTGTTGATTTTCTCGGATAAAAGCTCCCCACGCGAACTCTCAATGAGAGGAGAGAATTGAATGTTTAGACCAGGAAGATTGAAGCGACTGGCAGCCACCGCAGGTGCCGTTGCGATGAGCCTCACCGGGGCGATCGGCTTTGCGACTGCCGCCGATGCGGCACCTTCGCAGGTTGGTGCGCAGGACGGACTTGAACGTTCCGCCGCCGCCGATGGCACCGGACGTTTGAAGGACAGCATCAACTGGATCGAGTGGGGCGACACCGACGGCGAGGCCATCGACGGCTCGCGCGTGGCGTGGACCGCTCCGGTTCAGGCAGGCACGAACGATTGGATTGCCACCAGATGCGACATTGAGCCGTCGAATGATTTCGGCACGAAGAATCCGCTTTCCCCGTCTAACAGAATGAAGGTCTATCAGCCCGGCGACTACTATGGCGACGGACTCGCGCAAATGTATTACCAAGGCGGCGCCGGTGGTGACAACACCATGAAGATCGGCCTGGCCAACGAGAACGACGGCGACACTGTCGATTTCGACTTCTCCTGCCACGCCTATCTCATTGATTCCCCTTCGACTCCTACGCTCACTTCGACCACCGACACTTCCGGCTACCGCGACGTCGGCCTGCAGGGTCTGGTGTTCGCGGACTCCGAATCCAACAACTGGACCGCCAACAGCGACTACGGCCAGAAGGAATACATCAAGGCCCAGCCGACCGAGAGCACCACGGGCACCAATGCCCCGACCTGGCGCTTGCTCGACAGCTACCGCACCGCAGGCTGCACCACCAATTCCGTGGCCGAGCTCGCCAGCGACGGCACCACGATGCGCTTCCGCTCCGACGGCGGCCAGTGCGCCAACGAAGGCGGCACGGGTCCGTCCTCGGTGATGTTCCTGCAGAACTCGCACAAGGCCCACGTCGAGCTCAAGGGCGGCGGCGTGACGGCCGTTGCGCTGGGCAGCATCACGGCGATGGACTTCGGCGATGCGCCGACGACTTATGGCACCGCAAGCTCGCTCTTCCAGCCCGAATGGACCGGCGGCAAGCTCGGTGGCGAAGGTATGCCGGGCAAGCCCTACCCTGGTGATGATACCGATCCCGACAACGCCAACGCCAAGGGTGCGCAACTTTATAATCTTTCCGCGGCCAAGGACGCATCTAACGCTCAGCCGCTGTATGTGGCCAATTTCAAGGATCCGGAACCGCGCCTGGGCGCGCATGAGGATTCCGAGACCGTCGCCCACCCCACTGCCGACGATTCCGATTACTACAAGACCGGCGCCAACTGGGACGACGAGCATGGCGACAGCTCGAAGCTCAACGACGCGAGCGGCGCCGTGCAGAGCGACGAGGACAGCATTCCGGCCGCCAACTTCAGCAAGGATGGCGCCGTCAAAGTGCTGCCTTCCGGACAGGGCACCAACAAGGGCACGTTCCAGCTGAAGGTCGGCTGCGCCGGTACAGGCAATGTCAAGGGCTGGATTGACTGGAACAACAACGGCACGTTCGATGAAAGCACTGCCGCCGGCGCCAACGAGGCCAGCGATCAGGTGGCTTGCAACGCCGATGGCACGGCCACGCTGACCTGGCATGTGACTCGTGACGCGAAGCGCCGTGTCCTCTCCGAGGGCACTGGTTCCTCATATATGCGTCTGCGTATCGCGGCCCCCAGCGCCGGCGACCTCAAGGCCAGCGGACTGACCACTGATGCCGGCGAGGTCGAGGACTATCGCGCCGATATTCATGTGCCTACGCTGAACGTGCGCACCGACATCGTCGGCGACCGCAAGAACCCCACCGATCAGTTCAAGATGACCGTGGACGGCGATGCCAGCAATCCTGGCGGTGTCGGCGATTCTTCCGAGGCAACTACGGAAGGTTCGAGCGGCGGCATCCAGGGCAAGCAGATCGCTCAGAAGAGCGTCGGCCCCGGCTTCAAGTACACCATCAAGGACGATCTGGTCAGCGGCGATCCCAATGACTACAAGTCCTCAGTTGAGTGCGTGGATCTGAGCAAGGATCCCAACGCTCCCGTCACCATTGGCGCGGACGGCCATATGCAGATGCCGGCCGATGACTATGACGCCAACGTGCAGTGCACCTACAAGAAGACGGCAATCGGCGATGGTCAGCTGACGTTGGTCACGCAGGTGAACAACAACCATGGAGGCTCCGCCAAGGGCAGCGATTTCACCTTCGACGCGACGCCGACGCCTCACGAGGGCACGACGCCGACCGATCCTAATGCGGCAGCCAAGCACTATGCGGTCGATCCCAATGCCGAAGGCGAAGATGGCGCCACCGCAAGTGACTCCCATACGCTCGACCCTGATTACGACTATGCGATCACCTCATCCGATGTGCCTGCCGGATATCATGAGGTTGTTCCTTCCACTCCCACTGATCCCAATACAGTGGTTCAAGGCAATATCACCTACACCTGTGTGAAAGATGACGGCACCGTTTGCAAGCCTTCGTTTACCGCGGACGGCAAGCTCGACGTACAGCAAGGCCAGCATGTCACCGGCACGCGAGTCGTCGAAGATCAGCCAGCCAAGCTGACGTTGAAGACCGTGGTCGACAACACCTACAGCCCCGATGGCAAAGACAAGTCATCTGACGACTTCGCTTTCCGTGTGACGCCCGACGGCAAGAGCTCATCGCAGGCCACGAAGTACGACAGTGACAGCGGCGCCCATGAGATGGCGGCCGGCAAATATACGGTCAAGGGCATTCTGAAGGATGACGATGCCCACATGCTCGGTTGGGAGCAGCAGGGTGAGATTGCCTATACGGATGACGCCACGGGCGCTCCGCTGACCGCCGCACAGGCGCAGATCGCGCTCGCCAACGGCCAGAGCGTCACCGGTGTACGCAAGGTACGCGCCCAGCCCGGCAGCCTCAAGGTCGTCACTCACGTCGATGGTGGTGACGCGCAGCCGAGTGATTTCCCGGTTACCGCGACGCCGAATGGTGGTAGCGCGGTCAGCTTGACCGATAACACCGCCGCCGATCTGAAGGCCTCGAACTACAAGATCGGTACCGATATGTCCGGCCAGTCCGGTTACGAGGTGACCAAGGACCTGAGCTGTGTGACCGGTGCGAAGGATGACATCAACGGTTGGCCTGCCAACAAGGATCAGAAACTCAACATCGTGCCGATTTCCAGCGATGACGCCACGTTGGCGCTGAAGAACGGCGCGTTCGTCGCCTGCGAGCAGACCGTGGCCCCTAAGGCCGCGAAGCTCAAGCTGACGACCAAGGTTGAGGGCGGCAACGCGAAGCCGGAAGACTTCAAGTTCACCGTGGCTCCGACGACCGGCTCTAATGAGACCGTCTCCGAAGGCAAGACTGTGGATGATATCGCCAACAACGACATCGCTTCGGTGACCGGTTCCGACAAGGACAACTACGAGCAGGTTGGCGACATCGCCTACTACAACGATGACACCGATCCCGGCCACACCGGCACTCCAATGACTTTGACTGAGGCCAAGACGGCTCTCGCCAATGGCCACAACGTGACCGGCGTGCGCACCATGCAAGGTGCGCCGGCCAAGTTGACGCTCAAGACGGAGATGCAAGGCGATGGCACCGTTCCGGATGGTATGGACTTCACGGTCAAGCCAGGGAATGGCGGCGCTGATATTCCCGTTACCAACGGTGGCAACACCGGTGATATCCCCGGCGGCACCAAGTACACGGTTACCGGCGCAGCGCTTCCGGACGGCTATGAGGACGTCGGCGAGATCGTCTATACCGACGACGCCACCGGCAAGGTGCTGACCCCGGAACAGGCGCAGATCGCGCTCGACGCCGGTCAGCATGTCACCGGTGTGCGCACCATCGCCCAGAAGCCGACGCTCACGGTCCATCTTGATACCGACTACAAGTACGGCGGCACGGCTGCGGGTTCCGGCTCGAAGATCACCATCAAGCCGGTCGGCGGCTCGTCTCAGGATGTGACGCTCGATCAGAGCAAGCAGGTCGCGTCCGGCAAGTACTCCGTCGAAGAGGCGCTCAACGCGGGCTACAAGCTCGAAAGCATCAAGGTCTACACCACCGATGCCGACGGCAACAACCGCAAGCCGGTCAAGCTGAACGCGGACGGCACCTTCGAGGTGGCCCCGGGCTCGCACGTCCTCGTCGATCTGAAGAACGTCGACGTGCCCGGCACGCTGACCTGGTCGCGCTACGACAAGGACGGCAAGACGCTGCTCAACGGTTCGCAGTGGCAACTGACCGGCCCGAACGGTGAGAAGATCGACGTGAAGGACTGCACGGCGCTTGAGTGCACCGGCGCCGACAAGGATCCGACGCCCGGCAAGTTCAAGGTCACGGGCCTCAAGTGGGGCAAGTGGACGGTTGCCGAAACCAAGGCCCCGGCCGGCCATGAACTCACCAAGCCGGTGACGCTGACGCTCGACCCGTCCGCTAACAACGGTGACGGCACTGGTCTGTTGCAGGACGCTTCGTTCAAGAACGGCAAGACCGCGGAGGCCGCAAAGCTTTCGGCCACGGGCGCCGAGGTCACCGGTGTGGTGGCGGTTGCGCTCGTCACGCTGATGCTTGGCATGGCGCTCGCAGCCGGGACGCGCAGGATGCTGCGTCGCCACGAGTGAATGAGGTGAACGCACAGGCAATCTGATGAGCCAGCAGTTGTTGGCTCATTGGGGTGACATGACGGTGGGTAGCAAGGGATTCAGTCTCTTGCTACCCACCGTCTTTTTGGTTGCTTGCATAGGATATGTATATTTACAACGGCGTGAATGATATTGCGACAATGACGACGTTTTATCGCCATTATTATGCAATATTTATGAATAAACGTATTTTCTGTACAAAAGATAACCGTATGGCTTCTCCCCTCGCGTAAATGACAAATTACTGTATTTCTTGTGAGAAGGTAGTTAAGAATGAGGAAAAATATCATCAGATAGCATTTCTTTTTCGTGCACATCTGAGACGGGGGACGAAGAAGTGTCGAAATATCAACAAAAGCGTGGTACGGCAAGCGGGAAAGCAAAGCGGGAGCATAGTCCATTGCGTAAGATCGCGGCGATTGCCGCTACGGCCGCCATGGCACTGACAGGACTGGTGGTGGCGGTCCAGCCGGCAAACGCGGTTTCGGCGACCGGCGGCAACGGACGTATGCTCTCCAACATCAATTGGGTCGAGTGGGGCAGCGCCGGTGAAAGGATTACCGGCAAGAAGGTCACGTGGACCACGCCGATCGAGATAGGGAGCGGCCATTGGCTTTCGACGCGTTGCTCGCTGGAACCGTCAAATGGCGTCGATACCGCGCTTTCGGACAAATTGCCGATTCAGGCCTATAGAACGGGCGTGTACAGCGGCGACGCTTTGGCCCAAATGTATTACAAAGGTGGTTCCGGAAACGAAAACCAGCTGACGGCCGGCCTCGCCAATGTCAACAATCGTGAGACCGTGACCTTCGATTTCGGTTGTGCCGCTTATCTGATTCCTTCGTCCGGCAACCCGTCGGCCACGCTCAACGACGGCACCAATACCAGCGCTTTCGCTTCCGTGCCTCTGCAAGGTCTGGTGTTCGCCGACGCGGAATCCAACAACTGGACGCGTCATCAGCAGGAATACATCAAGGCCACGCCGATAGAAGGCAATCCGACCTGGCGTCTGCTTGACAGCTACCGCACGCCCGGATGCCGCACGAACTCCATCGCCGAGCTCAAGGATCGCACGCTGCGCTTCCGCTCCGACGGCCCGCAATGCTCCAATCACGGCGGTACCGGGCCTTCGTCGGCCATGTTCCTGCAAGGTTCCACCGGCGCTCGGGTGACGTTCAGAGGCGGCGGCGAGACTGCTGTGGCTCTTGGCACCATCGTCGCCTCCGATTTCGGGGATGCGCCGCAAAGCTACGGGGCCGCGGGCTCGCTCTTCCAGCCGCAGTGGCATGGCGGCGCGTTGGGCTCCGATATCGCCGGTACCACGTATAGCGAAAAGGACCCCATCGATCCCGATTCCTCCATGGTCGGAGCCCAGTCCTTCAACCTCTCTCAGGCTCGCGATGCCGCCACGGCATCTGCCGACTCGAATACCGTTGCGAATTTCGCGCAGCCACAGCCGCGACTGGGCAGCCGCGAGGATTCCGAAGCCGAACCGCACTTCAGCTCGGGAGCCAATTGGGATGATGCTCACGGCGATGTCGGCTCTGATGGCAAGGTCATCAACGACGAGGACGGCGTCACGCTTCCCGCCGATACCAAGGCCATCAATGTGACCCCCGATCCGTCCGGCCGGTATTCGCTGGCCGTTCGCTGCAGCGGAACGGGGGACGTACGCGGGTGGATCGACTGGAACCACAACGGCAAGTTCGACGAGGCTCAGGCCAGCGCCGGCACGGACAGGAATGCCGAGGCGAGCGATCAGGTGGCCTGCGCCGCCGGTGGCGCGACCCTTCACTGGCAGGTTCCCGACGATGCCCAGAATCAGATTTCGGCCAGCGGCAATCCCTCGTATCTGCGTCTTCGCATCACCAGCAGTACGGGTTCGGCCATGTCTCCGACCGGATTGGCGAGCGGTTCCGGAGAAGTCGAGGATTACCGGGCAGATGTGCACGTGCCCACCTTGAGCGTGCTGACCAACATCGTCGGCGGGCGCAAGAATCCTGCCGACCAGTTCACGATGAACGCCCAAGCCGTATCGCCCAGCACGCAGGATCTGAGCGTGACCACCAGTGGATCCGAAAACGGTATTCAGGCCGCGCAGATCGGTCCACGAAGCGTCGCACCGCGCAGCGAATACCGGATATCGTCGGCGCTCGCTTCCGGTTCGCCTACGCCTTCCGGTGACTATGCCCAGACCGTCAAGTGCGTCGATGCCAATAATGGCAATGCTCCCGTGGCTTTGGACGGCAACGGCAAGCTGGCGATACCCGACAATTACGACGCCAATGTGCAGTGCACCTACCGTGAGAAGGCGTTCCCCAACCCGACGCTGACGCTGGTCACCGTGGTCCATAACCGGCATGGCGGCACCAAGACGCCGGGTGACTTCACCTTCACCGCTGCCGACAGCGACGGCGATCCGGCGCACGTCTATCATTTCCGGAACACGGCAGGCGGAGATTCGCATGTCGTGTTTGACGGCGATTACAACGTCACCGGATCGGCCATTCCCGACGGGTATAAGCAGGACGGGCCGATTACCTACGTCAACGACGACACCGGGGCCACCGTGCCGATGGTCGATGGCAGGCCGCAATTCACGGTCCGTGAGCATATCATCGGCACGCGCGTGGTGGAGGATCTGCCGGGCAACCTGACGCTCAAGACCGTGGTTGACAACAGCAACGGCGGCAGCGCCAAACCCGGCGATTTCAACTTCTCCGTGACCGCGGACGGCGGGGATCGCAGCGATACCACGCCGTTTGCGCAGGGTGAGAGTCGCAGCGTCAACGCCGGCAAATACACGGTTGAGGGGTCTGACCTGCCAGTCGCTTATGAGCAGGTCGGCGATATCGTCTATACCGACGTCACTGCCAACAGGCCGTTGACTCCCGCCAACGCGCAAATCGCCATTGCCAACGGACATGCGGTCGTCGGCGTGCGTACCGTGCGTTCCAAGCCCGCAACCATCAAGGTGATCACACACGTCGACGGGAATGGTAATGGTTCCGGGAACGGCAATGGGTCCAGCAACGGATCTGGCAACAGTAGCGTAACCCCTGCCGATTTCCCGGTGAGGCTGGTTCCGTCGTCCGCTGACGGCGGTTCGGACATCGCTCTGCCCGACAACGTCGATCGCAGTGTGAAAGCCGGTAACTACAAGATCGCTACCGACATGTCGCGCGAGCCGGATTATCAAGTGACGAAAGCCATGAGCTGCATCATCAACGACTCTGAGGATGTTTCGCTCGACACGGGCAAGCTCGATCTTCCCAACGACCAAAGCGTGGTCTGCGAGCAGACCGTGGCCCCGCGTCCCAAGCCGGTTCAGCCGACCGGGCCGACCGGGCCGACCGGACCAAGCGGACCTGCGCAGCCTTCGCAGCCTGCAGAACCGAACGCGAATCCGCAACCCAAGCGTGCCATACCCGCGACGGGTTCCGACGTCGCCGCTATCGTTGCACTCGCCATCGTCACGCTGCTCGCCGGCTTCGCGTTGTCCGCTGCAATCAAGCGGTATGGCCGTCGGTAACGGGGTGTCATGCTGGTAACGGCAGAACGCGCTGAACACGAAATCGGGATGGTAGGAATTCAAGTGTTCTTACTATCCCGCTTTTATTTGTGCAACTTTGCTTTGAGCCGGCCGAAGAGGGATTGGCGACGGCGGATGGCGGCAGGGAGAATCGGACAGCCGGCGCAGACCAGTGATTTCGGGTCGGGGTTACAGCCGTCGCCCGTTGTGGAGTTGCAGGAACGCAGGTCGTAGATATCGAGGCGGCCGGCACAGCGCTCGCGTTCGATCGCCAGGTTCACGAAGTCAAGCGGCAGGCCCAGCTTGTCCGCCACCATACGCGGTGTGCGGCCGTGAGTGAGTTCGTCGACGATTTGCTTGGTAATCGGTGTCGAATAGGCTGGCCGGCTGGTGGAGATGCTTTTCGCGTTTGCTGTTTTTGCGTCACGAGGCTCCGCAATGAATGAATCCGTGGGTTTTGCGGTCTTACGGAACCCCGACGGCGTCGCGCTCATAATAATCGCCCGACTTGGAAGACGATAATGGCAAGAATATAGGCCACTATCAGGCCTGTCGCCACCGATTGCAGCGCGGTTTTCATTCCATATTGCCGTTTCATTTCGGCCACTGTCGCCAAGCAAGGGGTATAAGCGAGGATGAAGATCATGAAGGCTGCGGCCGCGGCGTTGGGGTGCCCGTCGCTGGACTTCTCAAAGCTCTCGTGCACGGCCTGGCCGAGACTCCCCTGGCCCTGTGCCTGCTCGGATTGATCGCCGGAATCATTGATGGCATAGCTCTGCGAAAGCGAGCCGACCACGACCTCCTTGGCCACGAAGCCGGTGACCAGCGCCGAGGCCGCATGCCAATCGTCGAAACCGGCCGGCTTGAAGATAGGCGCGATGGCCGATGAAGCCGCGCCGAATACGGAATTCTCCACCCTGTCGACGTGGCCGAAGGTGTTGGGATTGGCTGCGCCGGCCGCTCCCGCCGAGACGGGAATGGCCGAGAGAATCCACACGACGATGAGCATCGAGACGATGACGGAGCTCGCGCCGGTGATGAACGACCAAAGGCGCTGCAGCACCGACTTCAGCAGTTGCAGCAGCCGTGGCATCTGGTAGGGCGGTAGTTCCATGGCGAACGGCTGAGTTTTGAGGTCCCTGAACTGCGTCTTGCGCAACGCAAAGCCGACTGCGAGGATAATGGCGATGGAGCTGACGTACATCAGGAAAATGGCCAATCCTGCGAACTTGCCGAAAAATGCGTAGGCGAGCACGACGTAGACGCTCAGTCGCGCGGAGCAGGACGTGAAGGGAATCAGCAGGCCGGTTAGGAGACGTTGCCGCGAGTCCGGCAGCGTGCGCGTTGAGGCCAACGCGGGCAGGTTGCAGCCGAAGCCGACCACCAACGGCAGAAAGGCGCGGCCGTCGAGGCCGACCATGCGCATCGCACGGTCCATTACGAACGCCGCGCGCGCCAGATAGCCCGAATCCTCGAGCAGAGAGAGGATGATGAACATGATGCCCATCGGCGGGATGAACGTGCACACTGTGATCGCGCCGTTCAGGAACCCGTCGACCACCAGCGAATAGAGCCAGCCGTCGAGCGCTCCCTTGCCGGCGATGGCGGTGAAGATCCAGGCGATGCCGTCGGTGCACCAGCCGCGCAGCGTGACGTCGAACCAGTCCTGCAGCGGGCCGGCGAGCGTGGTGGTCGCTTCGAAGACGAGGAACATGGTCACCAGGAAAACGACGATGCCGATGGCCGGGTGCAGCAGCACGCGGTCAAGCTTGTCGGATGGTGTCTCGCGGTTCGCTGCGGCCGCCGCGCCCTTGGGCAGGTTTTTGTTGATTTCCCGCAGCTTGGCCGCGATCCACTCGAAGCGTTCGTCGGAAGTTGCGCGCACCCACTGTGAGACTTCCTCCTGCGTGGCGCTCGCTGTCGGCGCCGGGATGCTGGTGACCGGCGTCGGCGTCAGCTGCACGTGAATCTCGCGGGAAACATCTGCTCCGCCATCGTCCAAAGAGGGTGTCGCATTTTCCGCTTTGGCGAGTGTGGCTTCTACGACTTCTGAAGCTTTATGCGCAGCCTCGATTACCGTTTGTTTGGCCGCTTTTGTCGCGGTTTGTCGTGTGGTTTCGTCGGTTTCAGCATCCGGCTGAGAGGCGTTTATGGCATTGTCTGGTTTCTCTGCCGCATGCCTCTGCTCTGCTGCTGCTTTGATTTCGGTCAAGGTCGCCGATATGGTGTCTAATAATTCGGCCTTGCCAACGCCCGTGCGACCGTCGACGCGGACCATCGGGATGCCGTCAAGTGTGCGCTTGAGCCGCTGTAAGGTGATTGGTGAATCCTGCTTTTCCGCCAGGTCGAGCATGGTCACGGCGATGATGATGGGGAATCCCAGATCCATCAGCTGACTCAAAAGGTAATACGATTTTGAGGGTGAGGTCGCGTTGAACGTAAAGACGATGACATCGGGCTTCGCATAGCTGCGACGGCCCATCGCCGCCTCCCCCGCGACCTGCTCGTCGGGACTGTAGGCGTCGAGCGAAGTGGTGCCCGGGGTATCGATGAAGTCCCAGCGCTCGTGCTTGCCGGTGGCGGCGTCGCTGCGTTCCAAGCTGCCGGATTCCACCAAAACCGTGGTTCCCGGCGCGTTCATCACCGTCGCGCTGGCGCCGAGTACCGCGTTGAACAGCGTTGATTTGCCGACGTTCGGGTTGCCGACGAAGACGATGCGCGGGTTGGCGTGTGCAGGTTTGCCGGTGCCGCCGTGCATGCCCGTCATGCTCATACCGGCCATATCGTCGGTGCCGTCGCCGTGATGCTGGTGGCTGTGGTTGTGGCTGTGGCCGTGACGTTGCGGCAACAACACCGCAAGCCCGCGCCGATGATGATGCCCGCCGTGGCCGCCATGCCCGCCGTCATCAGTAAATCTATCGATACCATGCCCGCCGTGTTCCGCGTAATTCTCGCCTTTGCTTGCAACGTCGTTGGCACCATGCCCGCCTTCGGGCCCGCTGACGGATCCACCTGAACCGCAGCAATCCGCCGGTTCCGGCATCAGATCCGGGTCGTTCAAATGGTTTGTGTCACTGAGATTATTCGCATTGTTGGTTCTGACGGTGCTGCTGGAAGCGTTTGCTTCGTTGCGGCTATTGTGTTTTTTAATTTGCCCGGTATTGTCGAAACTGTTCATATCGTTGTGGCTATTGCGCCTGTCGCATTCGTTGCCGGGTGCTATTGCTTCGTTGCCAAGGTTTTCCGCGGGTGATGTGGCCGTAGTCGTCTTGTCCATATTCGCCCGCCAAATTTCGCCGATAATTACTACTTAATACTATAAACGTTGCGTTCGAGGGGACACGAAAATATGACGCGCGGTGGCCCCGTCGATCGCGATGCGTTCGCCGCCGTGCGCGACCACGCAACCGCCGAACATCGCCTTCTGGATCACGCGAATCGGCTCGTGCAAGCGGAACCCGAGCTCGCCCAGCCTAAAGCGGCTGCGGGCCTCGAAATCCATCCTGCATATCTCCACCTCGACCCCGAGCGGGCAGGTTCGCAACGTTTCAGCCATACATTGGACCTTAGTTCATTACCCGCGCCGAGTAAAGGTTTTTCGCGAAAATCTCAATATTTATTGACATCAGGAACAGAAAGTTAAGAAATCATTAGTAGCGGCTATGTTATGAGATTCAGTAGAAGTATTCCATATTATTCCAAAATGCTCTTTGATTTGGCATAATACGGAATAATTGAGAATAAAAAGTGGGAATAACGGTTCAGCGTATTAGCCAATATTTTCCTTTTAAACTATTAGCTATATCAATCTGAAGTGGAGCTAGCCGGGTTCGAACCGGCGACCCTCTGCTTGCAAAGCAGATGCGCTACCAGCTGCGCCATAGCCCCAGAAACACAACGATTCTCACTGTTAATCTTGTTTGGATTGAAAAGCAGGAATCTTGCGTGGGCCCGGGAGGACTTGAACCTCCGACCTCATCCTTATCAGGGATGCGCTCTAACCAGCTGAGCTACGGGCCCAATCAGCACGTCTTGAGACGTACAAAGAGATAGTTTACCATCTGAGTGCCGATAGTCAACCCGGCAGCGTTGCGTGTCGTGAACATTTGTTGAAGATATAAAGATTCCGGTCAATCGCACGCGAGACAATGCGGGTATGCCTTATCGACGCCGCCAGAAAGCCAAAACCGTTTCGCGCACCGTGCTGCGTGTCGATGACATGGACGTCAGCGTGACCCGCAAAACCATGCGCAATATGTATCTGCGGATCAAGCCGCCGGCCGGCACGATCGAGGTAAGCGCTCCGGCGAGAATGAGCGACGTGAAAATTGCGGCGTTCGTGCGGGAACGCCGGGACTGGATCGAACGGCAAAGAAAAGCAATAGCCGAGAAAGCTGTGTCCCCCTCTTTTGAATGGACGGACGAGCGGAAGCGCGCGGCGAAAGCCAATATCGACGCGCAATTGCCCGTGCTGCTTCGGCGCTGGGAGCCGGTGATCGGGCGCAAGCCGACGCATATCACCCTGCGGCTGATGACTTCGCGCTGGGGATCCTGCACCCCTGCGACCGGTCGGATTCGGCTCAATCTGCAGCTTGGGCTGATGGATCCGCGCTTTCTTGAGTACGTTTTGGTCCATGAAATGACGCATCTGTGGGCAAACGGACACGGTGTCGAATTTCAGCGGCGGATGGATGTCTACCTGCCGAATTGGCGGGCTTTGCGGCGCGATCTGAACCGCGAAATGGTGTGGTGATTGGAGCTGATACGTACTCATGCGTGGTGGCCGGGAGCAACTGCTTGGAATTCATGTGATATATCTTTTAGCGGCCGCGCGTTTAGCGTGAGTCCTGATGTGCGTAAAGGCGATTCCGGATGCCGTGGTTGTGCGTCTGACGTTATGTTCTCGGGAATTGAATTTGACGTGTCCTGTGACGGCAACGTTGGTATTGAAACGCGAATTCATGGGCCATGTACATCGTTGACATTGAGCATTTCGAATTCTCGTAATATTTGTGCATTTTTATGGGCCTTGCTGAGGGCCAAGCGACGTATTTTGCGGTAGCGTTGATAGTGAAATATGGCCGCCTCGGCGACGCGGCGACATGGCATATGGCGGCTCGGAAGGGCAGCGAGGAGGTTCTCAATGGTGGGAACGTTGGCCGGCAATACGGCGGAAAACGAAGGAAAATCCGAGATTCGGCTTGGAAACACCGTCACGTCAAAGCGGGCGGTGGTGACGGGCGCATCCAGCGGCATCGGGCGTGCGACCGCGCTGCAACTTGCTTCGGCCGGTTGGAAGGTTGTGGCGCTCGCGCGTAGGCGTGACAAGCTCATCGAGCTTTCCGACCAGCTTGGTGACGCCTGCGAATACGTGGTGTGTGACGTGACCAACGAAGTCTCGACGCAAGCCGCGGTCACGAGGATTTTGCGCGGCGGGCCGGTGAAGGCGCTGGTCAACTGTGCCGGCGGCGCCATCGGGCAGGATCCGATCGAGGAATGCAGCGTCGAGGATTGGCGCAAAATGTATGACGTCAATGTGCTCGGCACGCTGCGCATCACCCAGAAACTGCTGCCGGCGCTCAAGGCGGCTCCTGGCGGCGGCACGGTCGTCGTCGTTTCCTCGACGGCAGGCATCGAGCCTTACGAAGGCGGCGGCGGATATTGCGGCGTGAAGTCGGCCGAGCGCGTGCTGGCTCAGACGTTGCGCTTCGAGCAGGTTGGCCAGCCGCTGCGCGTCATCGACGTCTCCCCCGGCATGGTCGAGACCGAGGAGTTCTCGCTCAATCGCTTCCACGGCGACCAGGCCAAGGCCGACGCGGTCTACGCTGGGGTGCCGAGTCCGCTGACCGGCGACGACATCGCCGAGTGCATCGAGTGGGCACTTGACCTGCCCGACAGCGTGGATATCGATTCGATTGTGGTGCGCCCGCGCGCCCAGGCTTCCGCCCAACGCGTCTATCGCGAGAGCTGAAACGAGATTTGATAGTTGACATAAAAGTGCGCCGCCACCCATATTGGAATGGATGACGGCGCGCTTATTGGTTATTGGAGTTCGCCAGGTTTCATGCGAATGCGGTGATGCGCTCATCGCGGAACGAAACCGAACAGCCCCAAAGCTCAGGCGTGCGGGGTCTCTTCGATCAGGTGGCTGTTCATGAACCAGTTGAAGTGTTCGAGTTCCTGCACATGGTCCTGCATGATGTTGGAGCTGATGACGTCGATCGGATCGAGCTCCTCGTAGGCCTTGCGCTCGGCGATAATGAAGTCGCTGTAGTAGTCGACCAGTGCCTTCAGATAATCCTGGGTGTTCTGGCGGCCCATGAGCTTGAATTCGCTCCAGGTGCGGTTGCTGATGATGGACTCCGGGGTGCCTTCGGCGCTGCCGCCGAGGGTGGCGATGCGTTCCGCGGTCTCGTCGGCCATGTTGCGCACGGCGTCAACCTCGGGGTCGATCATTTCGTGCACGCCGATGAAGCTCGGGCCCGCGACGTTCCAGTGCGCGTGCTTCAAGATCAGCGAGGCCTCTTCCTCCTGCGCCAAACGGTTCTGCAGGATCGAGACGACCTTGTCGGATGCTGCCTGATCGATGCCAGGGCTCAAAAATTCATCTGCCATAATTGTTTCCTTTCGTTGGGGACAATTGCTGGTTTCCATTCTAGCCATTTATGATATTGGACACAGAAATTCATCAGTAGCCCAATATCGCCAAAAGGCTTGAAATATCGGGCTTTTTGCGCTATGTGTGAGATAAGTCTCATCGTCGTATATCGGCAACATTTGCGCCACCTGCAACGTTTGATTTTTAGGCGGCATGGGTCTACGAGGAGCAGGGGCGAATCGTGTTAGCCAGATAGTGCTTGGATGTCGTTTTCTGGTTGTCTACGCGGCATCTTCGATTGAGCTGAGTCCGACGTTTTTATTGAAGATGCAGGCTCACGTATCTGGTGGATCGGCCGGAGCCGAGTTTTTGGATTCGACCTTCGTCGAGCAGGGTTTTCAGTGTGCGTTCGATGGTCGAAGTGCTGATGTCAGGAAGCGTTTGCTTGATGTCGGCTTTGGAGAGCGGGCTGAGGCTTTGGCCGAGAATGTCGGTGATGCGCTGCTTTTTGGTTACGGGATGGTGTGGCGAAACTGAAGTGCTTACGATTGCGGCTCGTTCATCGAACTGGCGGTAGGCGACCAAAATGACGCCAAGCAGATAGTTGACGAACGGTGCGTAATCATTGGTGTTTTCGTTCCAGCCGATGGTGCTCGCCGCCAGCGCTTCGTAATAGGTGTTGCGGCTTTGCTCAATGAGGTGTTCGATGCTGATATATTTTCCGATTTCGTAACCAGAACGATAGAGCAGAAGCAGTGTCAGCAGTCGGCTCATACGGCCGTTGCCGTCATTGAACGGGTGGATGCAGGTGAAATCGAAAACGAACATGCATGTCAGCAATAAGGAATCAACGTTGCCGGATTCGCTTGCTTTGCAATAATCGTCGCAAGCCGCTGCAATGAGATCAGGCGTCTGAAGCGATGATGGTGGCGTGAACCTCACTCTTGCGTGTCCGTTGCCATCGGATTCGACGATCATATTGTCGGTGTCTTTCCAGTGGCCAGCGAACACAAGTGGTGTATGCCGGAAGAGGTCGCGGTGCAGTTGCAGGATAACGTTCGGTTTCAGCGGTATGTACGCATAGTTTTCGTGGATCGTATTGAGCACATCGCGATAGCCTGCGATTTCTTCCTCGTCACGGTTTCGAGGTGCCACTTTTTCGCTGACAATGCCGGCCAGACGCTTGTTGGTGGTTGAGATTCCTTCGATGCGGTTCGATGCGTCGGTGCTTTGGATACGGGCAACGTTGACGAGTGGTTTGGCGAGGTCCGGGCTGATTTGCAGCTGGGTATTCTGACGCCCTTTGGCTTCGTGAATCGCATTGAGCAGATTCACGGTCTGCGGCGTCAGCAGATTGCGCCCGGATTCCTCATAGTCAAAAGTACGCATGTTATCTGCACCATTTTCTGCATCATTAGTAAGTTTTCTGCATCATATTATACCAAGCTGATGCAGATAAATGTTGGTTGAGGTAGAAAAAGTAGAATTATTCTGATTATTTACTTATTTTTAAGATTATGAATTGATTGGAGTCAGTGATGACAAAGATAATCGGTACAGCTGGATTCGGAGATGAAGTGTATAGGTATCGTTATTCGCTCACTAGAACGTGGAACGATTCTCTCCCCAAAGCTGCGTTTATTCTTTTAAATCCGTCAACTGCAGATGCAGAAAAGGACGATCCGACGGTTGAATGCTGTATAAAATATGCCCAACAATGGGAAGCTGAAAAATCAGGCGGGATTATCATTCTGAATCTGTTCGCCTTCACAACTTCAGATCCTGAAGAACTAGCTGCCTTTGGATATCCTGTTGGCCCACAAAATGATTATCAATTCCGTATGCTTGGAGCTGCATACCGAGACAGGTTGGTTAACCATATTGTCGTAGGTTGGGGAGGCAATCGGCCAAAAGAGAGAATTCGCAAAGTTATTCAGTTGCTCGGCAATGTAAAAATTGAATGTTTGACAGAAAACGTTGATGGAAGCCCTCGACATCCACATGCTCGTCAATACCAAGTTCCTTATGGCCAGAAGCTGGAACCTTGGAATATCGCCGATATGGAATAGCGTTATTTGTTATCTTCGCCTGAGTCTGCGCCATCTACCGAGCTTTTCCTCACCTCTAGCGTTTCGATGCGGCGGCCGTCGACCTTCGTGACCACCATGTCGTAGCCGTCGTCGGAGTGCAGGGTCTCGCCTACTTCGCCCATGCGGCCGGTGTGCGCGAGGAAGTAGCCGGCGACCGTTTCGTAGGGGCCGTCTTCCAGCTCGATACCGGTGAGGTCGGCGAAGTCCTCGATGGTCATACCGCCGTCGACCGTGGCCACGCCGTCCACGAACGCCGATTCGCCGTTGCGCCCGTCTCCGACGCCGGCACCCGTGCCGCTGCCGTTCTTGTCGTCAGGTAGGTCGTATTCGTCGCGGATGTCGCCGATCAGCTCCTCGGTCATGTCTTCAAGGGTGACGATGCCGTCGGTGCCGCCGTATTCGTCGATGACGACGGCCAGATGAATCCCGCGTTTGCGCAGCAAGGCCAGGCTCGGCAGGATTTTCGAGGTGCCGGGCAGCGAAATGCCTTCGCGGGTGACGTCGGCAACGGTTTTGGCGTTCGGATCGCGCACGTCGAGCAGGTCGCGGACGTGAACGAAACCAATTACGTCATCGAAGTCGCGCCCGGTGACCGGGTAGCGGGAATATGGCATATCGCGCACGTATTTCGCGGCTTCCTCGATCGGCTGCGAACCCTCCAAAAAGACCACATCGGCACGAGGCCGCATCACTTCCGCCACAATGGTTTCCGAGGCGTCGAACACGTCGTCCAGGATGGTGCGTTCGTCCTTGCTCAGGTTGGAGTTGGAATTGACCAGCACGCGCAGTTCCTTGTCGCTGACCTCGCTTTCGGTCTGGCTCGGGTCGAAGCCCATGAGCCGGACGATGCCGTTGGTGCTTTTGGCGATGGCCCAGATGATCGGGCGGCAGATTTTGGCGAACACGTCGATGGCAGGTACGGCGGCGCGGGCGATCTGCTCGGTGCGCTGCATGGCGATGCGCTTGGGGACCATCTCGGCGATGATGATGTCGCAGAACGAGATGATGAGCGTCAGCGCGACCGTAGTGACCGGTTCCGCGATGTGGCGGGCGACGCCCCAGCTTTCGACGACGGGCACGACCCAGGGCGCGATGGCGGATTCGCCGAATGACGCCGAGAAGAAGCCCGAGAGCGTTACGCCGATCTGCACGGTGGAGAGGAACGTGTTCGGGTCCCTGCCGATTCGGGCGACTTTCGCGCCGCGGGCGTCTTCCTGCTCCATTTCGTCGAGCTGCGAGCCGCGCAGGCTCACCAGCGCGAGTTCGGTGCAGGCGAACACCCCGCCGATAACCATAAAGACGAAAACGAAGACGATATCCAGTGCCAATGACATGCCTATCAGTCTAGAAGGTCGGCGGGATACAGTTGAAATGATGCGCGTGAGCTTGGTCCAGTTGTCGAAACCCGGGAATCGTTAGGATGGAGACGGAGCGTATCTTCGAAATCGTGAGGCAGTAGTCGTTCTTGTCGAACACAAAAGGTTGCCGGTTTCCGAAAGCATCCGTTGGGAATATCCATTGGACTTTTAGGGAACCGGCAACCTTTTGCGTTGACGCCCTGGTTTCGTTATTTGTCGCTTTTTGTTGGCTGTGCCATCGCTCCTCGGCACGGGTCGTGGTCGGGTACCGGTGAAGGTTTACTTTTGCGGTACCTGGATCTGGATCTTGACGTCTTCGGGGTGGGCTTCGGCGACGCGGTCGAACGCGTCCTTGGCCTGGTCCATGGGGTAGACCTTGGAGACGAAGGGCTTGAGGTCGATCTTGCCGGCGGAGACGAGGTCGATGGCCTTCTGGTAGACGTTGGCGTAGCGGAACACGTTCTCGATGCGGGTCTCGCGGGCCTGGACCTCGGTGATGTCCATCGGGACGGTGCCTTCGGCGGGGATGCCGACGATTACGGAGGTGTTGCCCGGGGCCCCGAGCTTCCAGAAGTTGTCGTAGGACCTCACGTTGCCGGACGCCTCGAACACGCGGTCGGCGCCCCAGCCGTCGGTCTCGTCCTTGACGCGCTCGAGCAGGTCTTCCTTGGTGATGTCGACGGGGACGATGCCGGGGATCTTGGAGGCGATGTCGAGTTTGACGGCGGAGGTGTCGGAGATCAGGACCTTCGAGCAGCCGCCGGCCAGCGCGCAGGCCGCGGTGAGCATGCCGACGGTGCCGGCCCCGGTGACCACGCCGATGTCGCCGGGCTTGATCGCGGCCTTCGTGGCGGCCCACAGGCCGACGGAGAGCGGTTCGAGCAGCGCCCCTTCCTCGTAGCTCATGTTGTCGGGGAGCTTGTAGGTGAAGGCGGCGGGGTGGATGACCTCGTCGCACAGGCAGCCGTCGACCGGCGGGGTGGCGAAGAAGCGGACGCTCGGGTCGATGTTGTAGAGGCCGAGCTTGGCGGCGCGGGAGTTCATGTCGGGAATGCCAGGCTCCATCGCGATGCGGTCGCCGGGCTTGAACCCCTTGACGCCCGGCCCGACCTCGAGGACGGTTCCGGAGGCCTCGTGCCCGAGGATCATCGGCTTCTCGACGATGTACTTGCCGACGCGCCCGTGCGTGTAGTAGTGGACGTCCGAGCCGCAGATACCCACGCTGTGGGGCGCGATCTTCAGCTCGCCCGGCCCCGGAGCCCCCGCGTCCGCGACCTCGCGCACGTTGATGACACCTTTCTTCTCAAGAACCACAGCCTTCATTATTTCTCCTTTGAATTGATTACTTGTAATGATTTTATTGATTTTGTAGCAAGAGTGATTATTCGTTAAGCTAATAGTAGTATTTTATCCTTTCTGCCACGTGTTAATTATCTCCAAACAGCTTTTGACAGAACGAGATAGTAAAAATGCGGTTTACAATTAGTTTTATAACCCCGGTGACATTTTCGGCATACTAGGATTACGCAATTCGTCAGGTCCGTCATTCCAGTTGCTTAAATCGGCGATTGATGGACCACAGTTAAATGATTTGAGTTCCCAGATAATATTGTTAGAAGTACTGTAATGAGGTGTAATTTTTGACCAGAATGCATTATCCATGTTTGAAATTTTGGAATCGTCAGAGTCCAAATTCAGCATTGCTTCGATGGTGGCTCCAAACAGACTGCCGTGTCCAACGAGCATCAATGTCATCGGTTCTGGATTGGTTATTTCTTCATTTACTAGGTCGATAACGGTGTCCAGACCTCTGCGGCCGACTTCGGTTCGGGGTTCTATACCATGACGCTCTTCATCATGATGTGTACGCCAGCATTTGAGAGCCAAAGGGTCAACTTGATTGACTTCTGCTTCGGTCAGGCCCTCCCATTTCCCGAAATTCTGCTCACGCAGTCCTGGATTAAGCGCGATAGGCAATCCTAGAATATCGCCAAAAGCATGAGCTGTTTGAATCGCACGAAAGAGATCGCTGGAAACGATTCTCATCTTTCGCTTGGCCGCGGGCGCTTGCTTATATTCATCAATCCTGTTGTAACGGATGTCAGACGACTCCGGCTGCGGAAGTTGTTTGCAATTTTGAGCAATATTGCTTACTTTTGCCCAATAATATTGTTGTGCGAGCTCTAATCCTGTTTGATCTACTTGCCACTGGCCGACGATGTCAAGAGGCATATCGACTTGCCCTTGTAGTCGATGGTGAAGATTGTAGGCTGTGCGACCGTGCCTTAGCATGATTATTTCATCAATCATGGTACTCTTCCTTTAAGCTTCATTGCGCAAAATAATTTTTAAAACTACACGTGTAACTATTTTATATAGACTATAGACCTATTGTCAATCAGGCATGTTTGGGAAGTGGCGAATAGACTAATGATTTGCAATTGAGGAATGCCCTATCGTTGTTTGCAATTAAATATGCTTCTGTTCATTCCTTTATCCGTTGCAGCCGCATGATTTACGAATCACAAGTTTTGCTTTGATGAGGTGAAGAGTAGGCTCCTGATCTTCGTCGATTGCTGCCTTAAATGCTAATCGTGCAATTTCTTGTGGATTTTGTTCCATCGTTGTTAATTCGGGATACGTATATTGTGAATCGACGGTACCGTCAAAAGAGATAATCGCCATATCGTTCGGTACGTTGACATGCCGCTCGTGTAAAGCCCGTAAAGCTCCAATCGCGAGAAGATCGGAACCGGCAAATACCGCGGTTGGCCTGTTGGGCAAATCAAGAATACGCATCATGGCTTCATACCCGCCTACACGGGTGAAATCTGTGTATTCGATATGTCCTGTTGGAACGCCACGCTCCATATAAGCTTGGTGCCAGCCTTCGACGCGACCGTCGCTGATGCCGTTGCCGGATTTCCCGATAATTAAGCTTATATTGGTGTGGCCATGATTGAAAAGATGCTCCATTCCTACCAACATGGCTTCCTTGTAGTCTGCAGATATGGTGGTTACGCCATTGATTTTACGATCGACATCGAAAATTATGTTTCTACAGGCTTTGGGTCTAAGCGGAATAAGTTCTATATTTTCGCAAGGTGAAACGAAGAGCGCTTCAACATTTTGTTCGATGAGTTGCTTAATGACCGTATGTTCCCTTTTGGAACTTCCGTGAGAGGTCGCGAATAATATCGAATAGCCATGTTCTGCAGCCAGCATCTCGAGTTCCTCGTAAACACCGGCATTAAAGGGGTTGGTTAGGTCATTGATGATGGCACCGAACGTATTGCTGTTGCCTGTTCGCAACGCACGTGCTATCGGATTTGGTTTATAGTCGAGTTTCTTCGCAGCATCCAAAACTTTCTTGGTGGTTTTTTCTGATACGTGACGAGGTCCGTTGTTAAAGACATAGCTCACTACCGCAGTTGAGACGTTAGCCAGACGCGCTACGTCGTTACGAGTAGCTTTAGACATAGAACCCTCCGTAATTATAGAATCAAGAATCTATTTACTCAGTATAATGAACTACTTCTCCGCATAAAGATATAAGGCAATACGCGATGAGGCAAGTTTTCCAATACAAGAAACCGCTTGAATAATCCGGAAAACAACATGAATTCGAACGATTTGCAAAATAAAATCTACACGTGTAGTATACGAATTGTTGGAGAAGAGCATAGTAGCTCAACTCCTCTCAATGAAATTACAAAAGGAGTAATGATGAAGAAAGTTCGAATTTGTGTCGCTGCACTTTGTGCTGCTATGACAATGACGTCACTTGCGGGATGTGGAGGCAGCAATTCTCAGTCTCAAGGTCCTGTGACGTTGGAATTTATGTCTATGCAGTCCGTTGGCACCACGCAGTTGAAAGCCATACAGCAAGTTTCCAAGGATTTTGAGGCTAAAAATCCCAATGTGAAGATTAAGGTTTTGCCAGGATCGAGCACTAACGAAAATGATATTAAGGTTCGTTTGGCAGGGCATAATCCCCCTGATATGTGGGATACTCACGGATGGTCGCGAGATCGTTATGGCAACTTCTTGGAGCCTCTGCAGAACAGGCCTTGGGCCAAATACATGAAGGCCGAAGGCAAGTCGATCTTTAAGAATTCCAAGGGGCAGTTCTTCACGCTTCCTGTGAATATTCAAGTTTCTGGAATAATGTACAACAAGACGGTTCTTCAAAAAGCGGGCGTGGATCCAAAATCCATAGTTACATGGTCTGATTTTGAAAAAGCTTGTGACAAAATCAGAGATGCTGGTATGACCCCTATTGTTAACAGTGCAAAGGATCCGGGAGCCCCGGGCGACTTGTCGGATTATATTCTTCCTGGACTATACACTCCTGCGCATCTCCAAGGTCTTAAGAAGGGCAATTTTGATATGGATACCTATATCACTTTCGCTCAGATGATTAAGAAATGGGTAGCCGCCAAATATTTCAATGTTGATTACAGTTCCGCCACGGCTGACGACACAGCCCGTTATATGGCGTCTGATCAAGCTGCGTTCCATTTCCGTTCAAACAGTCGTGGACAACTGGTCGAATCATTCAACCCCAAAGTCAAGCTTGGCATGATGCCTGTGCCCGCCAAAGTCGGCAAGCCTTACTTCTCCGTTGGAGAGGAGCTGGCATTCGGTGTCTCCAAAACAAGCAAGCATAAGGAACAAGCCCTGAAGTTCATTGATTTCATGGCGCAGCCGACCGAAATGAGCAAATTGGTCAAAACCAGTATGAACAACTCCGCTTTGAGCAATGTTGATTCTTCGCTTGGCCAGTTCCAGGATACTTACGATTATTGGGTTAAGGATAAGAAGACTAAGTTGATTCCTCTTTTCGATCGTTCATACATGATTGGCATATTCCAGATGCTTACAAAGTCAACCGATGGTCTGATTTCGGGGCAACTGACTCCTCAAGAAGCTGGCGAGCAGGTCAAGACTATGTATAACACCAAGCGTAGCGAGCAAAAGTCCTGAAAGTCTGGGGACGAGCATGAATCACAATAAATCGAAGTCTCAGAGACCTAGAAAGGCTCACAGGTTTCGTGGGTCCGCGATGAATCTCTTTTACCTGCCTGTAGTTGTTCTTATGGTGGTTTTCGTCATTTATCCGCTAATTTCTGGCGTCGGTATCTCATTGATGAACTGGAATGGTTTCGATCCGACTAAACGGTTTGTGGGTTTGTCGAATTATCGACAAATTCTCACTGATCGCAATTTCGGTACGATTCTTGTTAATACTTTTATCTACGGCTTTGTTGGGACCGCAATTCAGCAAGTTCTTGGATTGGGACTTGCCTTATTGCTCAATGCAAAAATACATGGTAGGACGCTTATTCGTGCCATCATTTATTTACCTGCTTTGGTAGCTCCTGTAGTCATGGGTATTATGTATTACTTCATTTTCCAATATCAGCAAGGTGCTCTTAACCAAATTCTTGTTTGGATGGGATTGCCTAAGGTTGCATGGTTCAACAATGCGCATTTTTCTGTGGCGATAGTAGTGATAGTCAATTCGCTTCAGTTTATGGGCGTTTCGATGATTATCTATTTGTCTGGGTTGCAGACGATGGATCAGGAAGTACTTGAAGCAGCTGAGGTAGATGGTGCCTATGGCTGGAAGAAATTCCTGTATGTGCAGTTGCCTCTGCTGGCTCCTGCGTTTACCACCAGCGTCGTGTACAACCTTATAGGCGGACTGAAGATTTATGACATCATCAGGGTGTTGACAGGCGGGGGGCCGGGTTATTCGACTAACTCTCTCTCCACATACATCGGCATTCTCTACTTTGACAATCAGACGGCTGGATATGCTTCTGCAGTCGGCATTGTTCTATTTGTCATTATCGTTTTGGTGACCTATGCGGTGAACAAGGGTCTTGCAAAACTGGAATGGGAGTGATGATGAGAAACAGGGGAACGCAAAGCGCGAAAGCTGTTGAAATCTCTAAGGCGCACCAAACTCACGAGATGCGTGAGACGCAGAGTGAGCATGAAAAGTATAAATTCAGCAAGGGAATGATTTATTTATTCCTTGGCATTGTGGTTATTTGCCAGCTGTTGCCTTTTTACTTAGCGATCACCACTTCTCTAAAGCCATCTGATGATATGTCTTCGGCGCTTATTCCGAGAACGCATGATTTGGCATGGAGTAATTGGAGTATGGCTGTCAATGAGGGAGGCATTCTCAAAGCCGTATTAAATAGCGTTATAGTCACTGGCTGTTCTACGTTATTGGTATGTGTTTTGGGAGGTATGGCTGCCTATCCATTGGCGCGACGTCGTACACGTCTCAACAATTTCATTTCGGCGTTTATTCTTGCCGTGATGATGGTTCCGCCCCTTTCGATTTTGGTGCCGTTATATACCTTCCTGGTGAACATCAACGGTGCTAATACCTATTGGGGTGTCATTGTAGTGCTGACTGCAACTCATATGCCGCTCGCTGTTTTTTTGTATACAGCTTTTATTAGGGCAATACCTTCGGCAATTGATGAGGCGGGTACGATAGATGGCGCGAATCGGTTCCAGGTTTTTTCGCGTTTGATCATGCCGATGCTTAAGCCGGTGACTTCGACTGTCATCATAGTGACAGGATCTCAGTTATGGAATGAATATGCGCTTGCCAATTACATTCTGACTGATCCGTCAAAGCAGACGATAGCGCCACGTGTGGCTTCCTTCTTCTCTGAGAACTCGAATCAGCTCGGCATTGCCGCAGCGGCCGCTTTGATTGCTGCTGTGCCTATGGTCGTGGCATACATGTTCTTGCAGAAATATTTCATTGCAGGAATGATCGCAGGTTCCGTGAAGTAGAAAGATCAAGCTGGAGTATAAGCCGTTATCTGTCTATCTCATAATCACAGATAACGGCTATATTCCCAATTATTTCAAAATTTAATGCGAAGTTTTTTCTAAATAAGATCGATAATTTAAGTAAAGGAAAAGGAACATGTTATTTCCGTCTACCGCCACCTCTACGCGGTTGCCTCTGACCCGTTTGGCCATGACCGACAGTTCTGTCGGCGATGACCTGCCCAATGTCATCAGCGTTTTCGCGAGCCGTGATGCCGGTGTATTTGGGCAGGCCGTTGACCAGAATCTGCGCCCTCGTACTCTGCTGGTCGAGCATGCCCTGGATGTGTTCACGCGGCCGGGTCTGCGGGGCCAGCGTGTGGATAGTGACGGCAACGGAACGGTGAACGCCGGTCGCGCTTGGTCGCCGAGGTTCAAGGTGAGCAGGCCGGCTACGGTTTCCGGCGATATGCTGCGCTATGAGGCCCGCGACGACGATGCAGGACTTGAACTTGCCACGGAAGTCGAGGCGCTGGAAGGCGGCTCGCTGCGGATTCGCCATACACTCACCAACATCGCCTCCGGTTCCTACATGCTTGAAGGCCTCGACGTCCATGTCCCGCTGGGCGACGACATGACCGAGTTCCTCGACTTCTCCGGCCGTCACGAGCGCGAACGTCAGCCGCAGCGGCATCAGGTCGCAGACGGCATGTGGCTGCGCGAGTTCCGTAAGGGCAAGCCCGGATATGCCGGACCGCTTATCGCCGCCGGTACGAAAGGCTTCGATTTCCAGCACGGATCCGTTGTGATGGTTCAGGTTTCCTGGAGCGGTGATTCCGCAATCGCCGTCGATCGCGACGATGACCAGAGTGCCGGCATCAACGCGGGCGAGCTGTTGCTTCCCGGCGAAATCGTTCTTGCGAAAGGCGAAAGCTATACCACGCCGTGGGTGATGGTTACGGCTTCGGACGAAGGCCTGGACGGCGCCGCGCACAGTGTCCACGCGTGGGAGCGCTCGCTTCCGACCCATCCCAAGCCCCAGCCGATGACACTGAACGTGTGGGAGGCGGTGAAGTTCCATCAGGACTTCTCCAAGCTCAAGAAGTTGGCGGAAATCGCTTCGCGCATCGGCGTCGAGCGTTACGTCCTGGACGATGGCTGGTTCCATTCGCGTCGCGACGATTACGCCGGTCTCGGCGATTGGTGGGTCGATCCGGACGTTTGGCCGAACGGTCTCAAGCCGCTTTCCGATTATGTGCACGGGCTCGGCATGGAATTCGGTTTGTGGGTTGAGCTGGAGATGATCAACGCCAACTCCGATCTCTACCGCAAGCATCCGGACTGGATTATGCAGGCGAGCAACCGCACGCCGATCGAGCAGCGTCATCAGCTGGTGCTGGATTTGACGAATCCCGAAGCTTTCGACTATGTATTCAGTTCGATTTCCAAGGTTCTTTCGCAGACTGGCGTCGATGCCATCAAGTGGGACCACAACCGTTTCCTGCTTGAGGCGGGCTCGAATCTGCGCGGTGGCGCCCCGGCGGTGCACGCCCAGACCGAGGCCTACTATCGTCTGCTCGACAAGCTGCGTGCGCAATTCCCCGATATCGATTGGGAGTCCTGTGCTTCCGGCGGCGGACGCATCGACACGGGAGTCGTCGAGAAGGTGTCTCGTTTCTGGTGCTCGGATATGACCGATGCCATGAGCCGGCAGAAGATCCAGCGCTGGACCGTGCAGACCGTTGCGCCTGAATATATCGGGGCGCATATCTCGCAGCCGACATCGCAGCAGACCGAACGTACCCTGAGCCTCGCCTTCCGTGCCGCCACCGCGGTGTTCTTCTCCTTCGGTATCGAATGGGATCTGACGCAGGCAAACGAAGCCGACCTCAAGGAACTCGCCGAATGGATTGCCTGGTACAAGGGCAATCGCGATTTCCTGCATTCCGGGAAATTCGTGCGTTTGGACCTCGCCGATTCCGCGGTTCTGGGCTACGGCGTGGTCGCCGACGACGGTTCTCGTGCCATCATCGAGCACGTGCAATACGACGAATCGCGCTCCAACCGTGGCATTTATCTGCGCATTCCGGGTCTTGACGAAAGTGCGCAATATAAGGTTCGTTGGACGGCCGTCCCCCAGCTTTCCGCGCCGCTCGAGTCTTTCGACTCCTACGGTCCGTTGGGAGACTTGGCGGTTTCCGGCGAATACCTGATGAAGGTCGGCGTGCGTATGCCGCGCTGCCTCCCGGAGACGGAGCGTATCTTCGAAATCGTGAGGCAGTAGTTCATCTAGTATATAGAACATGTAAGGATCGTCGGTTTCAAAGCAAATGGCCGGTTTCGGTAACCGGCAGTCGCTTTGAAACCGACGATCCTTGCGCTTCCAGTCTTCAGCAGCTTTCAGCCCGCAGCAGTACTTAACAGTCTTAAGTTTCTTTTGCTTTTAAGGGCAAACGAGATTGTGCGAAAGCAATCAGAACGAAAGCACTTCGACCTTGCCGGTCTCCAACTGGTAGCGGGCGCCGACGATGGAGAGGCGTTGCGCGGCCAGTGCTTGTTGTATTACGGAAGAGCGGTCGACCAAGGCCTCGATCGTGCGGGCGATATGGACGCGTTCGAAATCGTCGGTATCGCTCAGTGCGGCCTCCTGCGCGGCCAGAACGGATGCGCCCACCGAGCGCACGAGCACGGATTCGGAAGCTTCGATCAGCTCCTCCATCTTGTCGAATACGTCGTCGGAGTCGATGCGGCCGGCGGTTTCGAAATCGTCATCGCCGGTAGATTCGGCGCCGTCTTCCGCCGCACTCGCCGCGTTGTTTTCCGGCAGCCCATCGTCCGTTGCAGGATCGATTATTTCGGAATCCGTGACTTCCGCTGCGAAGGCCGCTCCCAAGTCGATGCCCGCGCCGGCGGCGATGGCGTCAAGTTCTGCGACGGCGCTCGCCACGGCCCCGCAATGCTGGTGGCCGAGCACCACGAGCACGCTGACGCCCAGATGGGTCACGGCGTATTCCAGCGAGGCGATGACCGCGTCGTCCAGCGTCTGTCCGGCGGTGCGCACGGTGAACATGTCGCCCAGGCCTTGGTCGAAGATGATTTCCGGCGGCACGCGCGAGTCCGAGCACGAAAGCACGGCCGCGTCCGGGTGTTGCCCGTCGATCAGCGATTCGCGCGTCTCGAGATCCTGCCAAGGATGCTCGGCCTGCCCCGAAGCGAAACGTGAATTGCCCTGCAGCATGCGACTCCAGGTGGCGTTGGCCGTGGATTCGGCGGAATTCGGGTCGTTGCCTTGCGGGTTGGTGGCATTGGCGGCGTTGTCTGCTTCGTTGGTATCGGTCATGTCGCTCTCCTTGGCTTACGGCGGTAGGCGCAAGCGCGTCTTGTCGCTTCAAGATTTTACTCCGTTTATCGTCGTGAGCGCCATGGGTGTGCAAACAGCTGTTATGGATGCAGAAATCAGCGATATCGGAAGTGTGAAAATGGCGTTCGACTGTGAGGAAAATCACGTAAAATGTCAGTGTGCAATGCATATATTATGCATGTGGCAGTTGTGTGTTTGGACAAACTTACGATTGCTGGGAAAAGAAATGAACGATGCGTTAGACGCTGTCAACGTTGCGTAGGTTGCGATGGTTGGGTGCGGTGTGCTTGGGGTAGGAAGGAGATGTTGTGCAGACGCGGATGAAGCGATGGCTATGGATTGCCGTCGGAATGATGCTCTTGGCCGTTGGGCTCGCCGTATTCGGCGTTGTCGTGCAGCAACGATCTTCTCAAGAAATTCCGGCAAATGGCTCGCAGCATAACGCAAACGACATTTCGATGAATTCGGCCACGAGCAATGGCACGTATGGCGTGAATTCCTTGGCGGAGTATACACAGCGCAGCAAGTCCGAGTCGCAGACACCACAGGCACAAACGCCGCAGACCAGGACCTGTACCCCGTTCGGTGGCGCGAATCTTCCGGACCACATCGTCAACGGCAACTTTGACTACCCCTCTATTTCTTCGGGTGTCACTCCCATCCAGCAGGTCCTCTATGTATATCCTGTCAGCGGGTACAAGTCCTTCAACGGAGGTCCTCGTGCTTTGATTCCAGGGTTCTGCCGTTCGCAGTTCGGCTGGAGCTCGACGGAGACCACGACCGATACCGGTGTAAACGACCAGCGCATCGAGATGCAGAAGTGGCGGGGCAACCAGCATGCCGAATTGGTGGCTCTGACGCCGGGAACATCCATTTACCAAGATGTGAAGACCACTCCTGGTGCGGTGTACAAGTGGAGCCTAAAGCACGCGAGCAGGTTCAGTTACGCTCATCTTCCGAGCTATCAGGGGCCGCCGGACGAGATGCAGGTGTTGCTTGGCCCGCCAAGTGGCTCCGGGGTTGCGCAAACGGCCACCCGTGAAACGTCCAATGGGGGCGGTGACGTAGCGGGTGAAGTGGGGCATGGTGGCGATCCGACCATTATCGCTACCAAAAATCCAGCCAATACTCCTGAAAACTCAAGCATGACCGGGGGAACCAACGATTTCTCCGGGGCCTGGGAGACCTATACCGGAACGTACAGAGTGCCGGCAGACCAGACGGTGACGCGGTTCAGTTTCAAATCGATACGCTCCACGTCGATTAATGCTGGCAATGAGGTCGACGACATCAGTTTCAAAGTGACCTATCCACTGTCCTATGATGCGAACGGCGGTACTGGAACGGTGCCGACCGGCGTGGACGCTGTGCATCAGACCGGCGGATGTGCGGCGCAACATGACTCCGGTGAATCAATCGCCTTGCCGACAGGAGCCGAAGGCGAATGCTGGAACGGCGATCTGACCCGTGAAGGAACGAAGTTCGTGGGCTGGTCGACGACGAAGTATGCGGATCCGTTCAATACCATTGCGGAGGCCAAAGACGCCACGGTGAGCACGCTGACGATGCCGGCGGATGCCCAGATGTTGTATGCGGTATGGGTGAAGGCCTATACGGTGGAGTTCTGGACGCAGATGAACACTGCAGGCGTTGCTTCTCCCAACCTCATGGACACACAGATGGTGGCCGGCGGCGAGAAGCCTGAAATGCCAACGCCTCCCGCTACCTACAATCTCGGCATAAAATTCATGGGTTGGGGCACAGCTCAGAACGATCTGGACGCCGGCGAAGGCAAGATGACCAAGTTCGACCAGACGGCTCCGATCACCGGCGACGTCAAAGTGTGGACGCTGTGGGGTTACGAAGACACCGCACCTGGCTACCAACGCACGTGCACCATGGGCATCGACACGGTCAAGACGTGCTTCCCCGATACGGCGCTGGCGGGCGCGGTTCTCGCCTCGACGGATATTCAGCATGCCTCGTCGGCTTCGTCCATTTGGACGCAGCGTGACGCATTGAATACAGGCCGAGTGAATGCTAAAGCCTTTCCTCATGACGGCGAGGATACGCCGTTGAGCGTCAGCGAACTGGACGGCATGCAGACGCTGACGGGTATTGGGTCGCTGCATCTCACCGGCGCTGCGGCCAACCACGCCTTCGACGACAACAGTGTCAACCTGCACCAGCTGAAGTATCTCAGTAAGATGGGCAATCTTTTCCTGAGTAATGACAAGATTTCCGACCTAAGCAACCTTTCCGGCCTTTCGCAGCTGACGACGTTGCATCTCACGGACAATGCGATCTCCAACCTTTCCAGCCTGGTTCCGTCATCCGGAAGCCTGCCAAAGATCGAGGAATTGTATCTGGATGACAACCAGATTCAGGATTTGCGGCCTTTGGCTAGTCTGACCACGATGAAAACGCTGAAACTCAAACGCAACAACATCAGCGACATCACTCCCCTGACGTCGATGACGGGAATCTGGGCGCTGTATCTGGACAACAACCAGATCAGCAACATCAGCAGCATCACCCATGCGCATTACCAGTGGATCGACCAGCTCGGGCTGTCGAGCAACAAGATCAGCGATATCAGCGCCTTGCGCGACGGTACCAGTATCACGCAGTTGTGGCTGCACAGCAACCAGATCTCGGACGTCTCGCCGCTGGCCGGCCTGACGGAGCTGAAGACGCTCTATATCGGCACCAACCACATCTATGACATCTCCTCGTTGAAGAACCTGACGTCGTTGGACAAGAATGGCGCATCACAGGCTGACTGTAGCACAGGTACTTCCAGCTTCTGTGCTGATAGCCAGACGGTGACTTTACCGGCTCTGGTAGCCGACCCGGGGCTGTCGATGCATACGGCGGTGACGGTGCGTAAAGTGGATGGGACAGTGTCCGGTTCGGCCGTAGAGCCGACATCCACTACGCCTACCTCGCCCAGCGCGGCTCAGTTCGACGGGCAGGGTAAACAGATGACCTGGGCCGGCCCGATGGACTATAACGACGATGGCTCGCCCAGAGATCTTAAGCAGGAGTTCAACACCACTGCGGACTTTGTTGACGCCAACGGCGACCCGTCCACAACTGGCGTCTTTTCCGGCACCATCACCGAACCCTACACGGTCGCGAAGCACACAGTTTCCTTCGACCCCGGCCAGGACGGCACGCTGCCTTCCTCGCAGCCGGCGTCGGTGAGTGTGCACAGCGGTTACACCGTCGCGCATGAAAACCAGACGCCGACTTCCAAGCCGTCGCGACCGGGCCACCATTTCACCGGCTGGTACTGTTCGGCTGCCGTGACGGGGGTGTGCGATAAAGGCGATCTCTTCGATTTCTCCAATACCAAGGTGATTCGTGATGTGCCCTTGGAAGCCCGCTGGGAACAGATGCTCAGCGCAGTGCCGTTGACCGGCATTTCGGCGCTCGGCGCTCTGTTGCCGTATATCCTTCTTGCGGGTGCAGCCCTTACATGGGGTGCGGTTTTGGCCTTGCGTCGGCAACTGATCTCCCGGTGAACGCGCAGCCTGTCGATGAGCCGTTCCATGTCCTTTATCCTGTGAGAGGTAATCAGCCTGTCCGAAACGGTGCGTCTACGTCGCTTTGCATCAAGCGACAACTCCATTTCTCTGTATTACATATAAGGGCGAAAATTGCGTCAATTGGTTTACCGATGGCTAATTTGCGCTAGACAGTTTAACGTACTACAACTAATAAATGTGAGATGTTATACAGAAGTGCCGTGAGATTTTGGTATTCGCTTGTTGGCGAATTTGGGGGAATAAAGAAGATGGGCCCCTTAAATCGGCGGCTTCATCAATAAAAACGCCATGCTCGTTTGACGCGATGACTGGTGTCTGACGCGTAATCGCAACGCAAGTATGACGATTCAATCGTGAGTCACTGCTGCCGTTTAGGGCGACGGCTTACGCAATTGCGTTCATTTTCTCAATTCGTCGGTGTCGACGACGTATTGGCGATACGGTCAATCGTTTCGGCGTCGACATCTCAGGGATGCTCTGCATCCGTATGGTTGAACAATATGAAAGTGGCCGCTTTAAGTACCTTCGGTATTGGAAGTAGCGGGGGTATGCGGTCATGACGGCGGCGGAATGCTGCCATGGAATGGAGGATTGACATGCGTGAGTCGTGGCCGCATGGCAAGTATGACAACAGGTCATTGAGGCGAGGCGAGGACGGTATCGCCAGCAACCTGAAGCACAGGATCGGAGGCGCGGCGGCCGCGGTGGCACTGTTGTCCGCGGTTTCCATGTGCGTGGCGCTTGCGCCGATGACCAGCGCGAAGGCTTATGCCGCCGACGAGCCGAGCTCGTCTGTCTCGGCAAGTGAAGCCGGCAAAACCAGTCAAGGTGCGCAGGGCAAGCAGGGTTCGCAAGCCAAGTCGAGCGCAAAGAAGCTTGATACGGCAAGCTCGTCTGATGCGGCAAGCCCGTCTGCTGCAGCAAGCAGTGCCGGGCACGCCGCTACAGTCGGTTCGTCTGCCGGAACCGGCAACACTGCCAACGTTGGTGACGCGGGTAATACGGGTAACGCCAGCCATAGCACGCAGACAGCGGCGACGACTAAAAACGATGGTGCGGCAAACTCGAGTAAACGATCTTTGACGAGAGCTACTTGCACGGAGGCCGGACCAACGACGTTCTACAATCCCGTAGGTCCCGCCGGCGACGCTCACCCCAACCATAACGACGATCTTAAAGGAACGTATTGGAAGATTACTCCCGAGGGTTCCGACTGCGTTCTGCACATCGGCAATAACGGCATGGCGGGCCAGTGGGGAAAGATCGCCACGAACGATGACGGCGATCACTCCGAGGGCCACCAGATCGCTCACGACGACTTCTGGCCCTGGTATGGCCAGAGTGACGAGATCACGAAAGTGGTCGTCGACGTCAATGCCAATGGCTATAAGGTCTATACGCTTAATGCCTCGACCCTCGACTACATGTTCGCCAACATGCCCAATCTCGTCAGCGCGGATGTGAGGAACCTCGACGTGGAGTCCCCCGGCTATATGCGTTCCATGTTCGCCAACGATCCCAAGCTTCAGACGGTGGATACCACCAGTTGGCGCCCGTACTGGGCGCGGAAGATGCAGCACATGTTCGATGGCGACACCAAGCTTACCAACATCGACGGCATCGGCGACTGGTTCAGGGATGCCCCCGCGGGTAGCGCGGACCAGCTCAGCGACACCAGCTACATGTTCTCGGAGGACGCCTCGCTCACCTCGATGGATCTTTCGAAGTGGGCCTCGCATCTGACCGTCGGCGCCGACAACATGAGCTATATGTTCAACATGGTCAACGATGCCGCCACCAACTTGGGTGACACTCAGCTGGCCAACATCAACCTGACCGGTTGGCCTATGGGCTTCAACACGGCCGGCATGTTCAGAGGCTGCACGAAAATCACCGGCGTCGGCGGTCTGCGCGATTGGGATATGAGCATGGACCAGCGGATGGACACCATGTTCAAGTATTGCTCGAAGCTTGAAAACCCTGACATGTCGCAGTGGGACACCCATACCGTCTGGAACTTGGACGGCATGTTCGAAAACGACGGCACGCTGACCGATCTGAGCAGCGTTAAGCACTGGAACACGGCCAACGTGACCACCATGGGCGCCGTGTTCGACAGCGACACCAACCTCACCGCCATCGATGTGTCCGGTTGGAATACGGAGAAGGTCACCAACTTCAGCTGGACGTTCCGCAACTGCCCCAAGCTTCCGAGCATCACGGGCATCGAGAAGTGGCACACGCCGGCGGTCATCAAGACCTACGCCATGTTCGATGGCGACCATGAGCTCACGTCACTGGACCTTTCCGGCTGGCACCTCAAGATCAACAGCCTGCCGCCTTCCTCCAACCCTTCGGTGGACAGGTATGGCGATATGAGTGGTATGTTCGCCGACTGCCCGAAGCTTGAAACGCTTACAGGTCTCGACGACTGGGAGACCTCGGCCGTCACGGAGATGTACTCGATGTTCATCGGCGATGGCGTTTTGAAGGAGCTCGATCTGAGCCACTGGAGCACGCCGGCGGTCGATAACATGGGCGACATGTTCCGCGGTTGCAGGTTCCTTGACAAGCTCTCTGTCGGCACCGCCCGGTTCGACCGCGGCGCGTTCTATCAGATCGGCGGCGAGGTTCACTTCCTGCGCAATACCGACGATGACACGGACGGCAACGACGTGACGGCGAACGGCATCACGGAGCCGGGCGTCTGGCACCGTGCACACGCGACCATCACCATCCTGCCTTCCTCCGCGCTCCACTATGAGACCGCGGACAACGGTGGCCCGGGACTGACCGACACCATGCCGAACGGCACGAAAATCGCCTACTATACGCGTGACCATCATCCCGCCAACGAGCATTACGAGGTCGGCACGTGGTCGGGAAGCCGTAAGTACGACTACATCTCCACGTGGAACTACGGCGATCAGGCCGTGCCTTCCGTGCTCACCCCGGTACTTACCGTCTCGCAGCGCACGCTCAAGGGCACCGTCTGGTTCGATACGCAAAAGGATGGCGCCATCGGCCACAACGAGCCGCGCATGAAGAAGGGCACGCGCGTGGAGGTCCTCGACAGCAACGGCCACGTGGTCGCGCACACCACCGTCGACGAAAACGGCAATTGGACGATCGGCAATCTGCCTGCCGGAACCGGTTACCGCGTGCGGATTGAGGCCGGCGACTCCGGTATCCCGCAGGCCGGTGGTTTCCAAAACACCGTCAGCGGCCCCGATTTCGACCCTGCGAGCGGTTCGTTCGACTCGCATGGCAACTGGACCAGCGCTCCGTTCGACATGCCCGCCACCACGCAGGACCAGCACAGCGATGGCAAGTGGAGCAAGACCGAGAATCTGGGCATCCACCGCGGCAAGACCACGGGCACGCCGATGACCCCGCTGCCGGTGCAGCACAAGGCGCACGTCGGATTCAACTCGAACGGCGGCACATCGGTGCCGGGTCAGGATTTGAGCTGGGTCGGTGACGGTCACGGTGAGGCCAGCAAGCCCGCCGACCCGACCAGGGAGGGCTACAAGTTCGCCGGCTGGACGCTGCACGGCGGTGACGGCAAGACGCTCTATGACTTCAGCACCCCGGTCACCGGCGACATCACGCTGGACGCGCTGTGGACCAAGGTGACGTCAACACCTGCCGGCAACCAGCAGAAGGCTCCCGGAGCGCAGGCCGCCAACGGTTCAAAGCCCGGGAAGCTCGCCAAAACGGGCGCGGCGGTTTCCGCGCTCGCCGTGGTCGCGCTCGCTTCGGCTGCGATGGGCTCGTTCATCTCGATGGGCAAGCGTAAGCGTAATCGGACCGATCGGCTCTGAACGGTTTCATAAGACCATAGGAGATGCGTCGGGAGAGCAGTGATTCCCGGCGTGCCTCAATCTAATATAAAATCGCACAAAATGATTGTTCATAATCGGCAATTTTATTATGACAAGTGAGGGTAATTCGACTAGTTATTAACGCTTTATTCGGCACAAACTGACGGATAAACCAGTGTCTATATCGGTTCACGAAAAGAAGTGCCTTCAGGCGCATGCGAACTGCCGATCTTGCTGTTTTCGGCGTTACGATAATATGGTCGCAGCGATAGGCGGTTCCACAAGCGCTCTTGCAAGGTGCTGGGTATTGGTTACGGGCGTTCGCAAAGAGCGTGGAACGGGAACTTATACAGGCCGAAGTCGCGTAGACATATAGCATTTCGAGGTAAAGGGGTACAAACTATGACCATGCTTCAGCACGAGTTGACCGATTTCACGGCCAACATCTATCAGGACAACAAGTTCAGCAAGCTCACCAAGGCTGACGTGCTCGGCCACTGGTCCCTGATCTTCTTCTACCCCAACGACTTCAGCTTCGTCTGCCCCACCGAGCTCGAGGATCTCGCCGATCACTACGACGAGTTCAAGAAGGCCGGCTGCGAGATCTACGGTGTCTCCCACGACACCGAGTTCGTGCACAAGGCCTGGCACGAGGCCAACGACAAGATCGCCAAGATCCAGTTCCCGATGGTCGCCGACCCCACCAACACGCTTTCGCGCGATCTCGACAGCTATGACGAGGTCAACGGCCAGGCCGAGCGCGGTGACTTCATCCTGAGCCCCGAGGGCAAGGTCGTGGCCTACGAGGTCATCTCCTCCAACGTCGGCCGCAACGCCGAGGAGATTCTGCGTCGCGTCGAGGCCTCGCAGTTCGTCTACGAGCACGGCGATCAGGTCTGCCCCGCGAAGTGGGAGCCGGGTGACGAGACCATCGCCCCGAGCCTCGACCTCGTCGGCCAGCTCTAAAGCGAAGCATTCATCGTCAAAGAGTCAAGCCGTGAACCTGCGTGCCGGAATCCGAAAGGATCAGGCTGGGGCTCACGGCTGTTGGCGATTTTGGCGGAGTCGAAGCAGTGATTGATAAAGAGGATCATGAAGCAGCAAGATGATTTGTTTGATGTCGTGGTGATTGGCGGCGGCCCGGCAGGACTTACCGCAGGGCTCTACCTGGCCCGTGCGCGATACCGTGTGCTTGTCCTCGAGAAGGAGGACTTCGGCGGCCAGATTACCATTCTCAGCGAAGTGGTGAACTACCCCGGAATTGCTTCCACCGACGGTCGTGCACTGGCTGAGACCATGCACCAGCAGGCTGCCGATTTCGGCGCGGAATTCATGTCTGCGAACGCCACCGGAATAGATATCGACGGCGATATCAAGATCGTGCACACCGATCATGGAGATCTGAAAACTTTTGGCATTCTTTTGGCAACGGGTGCCGTACCGCGCAAGGTCGGCTTCAAAGGCGAGACCGAATTTGCCGGCCATGGCATTTCCTACTGCTCCACCTGCGACGGCGAGTTCTTCAACGGGCAGGAGGTCATCGTCGTGGGCGGCGGCTTTACTGCGGCCGAGGAGTCCGTTTTCCTTACCAAATACGCCACGAAGGTCACTGTTCTGGTGCGCGGCGACGACTTCACCTGCGATGCATCCATTTCGGACGAGGCCAAGAGCAACCCGAAGATCGAGGTTCGTTACAACACGACGATGAAAAGCGTTTCCGCCGACAGAGGCGGGCTCGTTTCGGCGGTCTTCACTGATCGGAAGGCCGGCAAGGACGTCGAATGGAAGCCTGAGGGCAATCCGCATTTCGGCGTGTTCGTCTTCGCTGGCTACGTGCCGCAGACCGGCTTGCTTGAGGGGTTGGTCGACCTTGATGAAGAAGGGTACGTCATTACCGACCAATATCTTGAGACTTCCGCTGCCGGTGTCTACGCCGCCGGCGACCTGCGCCGCAAGACGTTGCGCCAGCTGATCACCGCCGTTTCCGACGGCGGCATCGCGGCCGTGGAGCTCGAACGGTACGCCAAGGACGTCAGCGAGAAGCTTGGCGTGGTGCCGCCTCGCCCGACCAATTCCAAGTACGAACGGCACGAGCAGGCCTACGAGTCCAACACTGAGTTCAAGCCGCAGCGCAAGGATTCCGACGTCACCAAAGACGTGCAGACCGCCGGTTTCTTCGACAGCACGATCCGCCAGCAGCTCAAGGTCGTCTTCAGTGTGATGGCCAAGCCGCTGATGCTCAAGGTCGCGCTGGACGAGACCCCGCTTTCCCCGCAGGTCCTGGGATTCGTCACCGAGCTCGCGGAGCTGAGCGGCGGCAAGTTGACCGTGCGCTCCTCCACGCCTGCGGATGACGGCGTTGAGGTGGACGAAAAGGGCAACGTCGCGTATGACATCAAGGAGAACCTGCCGATGGTGCGGCCTTGCGTGCGCGTCTGCACGGTAGGCGATGGCGGCGAGCCGGTGCCCACGGGCATCGCGTTCCACGGCATGCCGAGCGGCCGCGAGTTCAGCTCGTTCGTGCTGTCCCTTTACAACGTTGCCGGTCCGGGGCAAGTGCTCGACGACGATGTGCAGAAGCGTATCGACCGGTTGTGCGCGGACGGCGGCAGCGTCGATATCATGGTGCTGGTCTCGTTGACGTGCACGGTCTGCCCTCCGACGGTGCTGGCCACGCAGCGCATCGCTTCCAGCAATCCCAGGGTTCATGCCGAGGCCTACGAGGTCTCGCATTGCCGCGACCTGCAACAGTATTACGGTGCGATGAGCGTGCCCTGCATTGTCGTCAACAAGACCGAGCCTGACGGCACGACCTCTCAAAAGATCGAGTTCGGAAAGAAAGGGGTTCCGGGAATCCTGGATTTGATTGAGGAAATGTGAGCCTTGGAAGTCAAGGCCTGTACAATGATAATTAAAGATTTTGTATGACGTCTATGGCGTTATGCAAGTTGTTTGGTGGTGAATGCCTCCCAACGTTGGTGCCTGCCTGCGGCGAAGCGGTGTATCGTAGAAGGCCGGTGACCTGCGAATAGTGAATACGATATAAAGGACAACATGAAGCAGCAAGACGATTTGTACGACGTAGTGGTGATTGGTGGCGGGCCGGCTGGGCTTACCGCAGGCCTGTATCTGGCTCGTGCTCGATATCGTGTAATGATCCTCGAGAAGGAGGATTTCGGCGGCCAGATCAACATCACGAATGAAGTGGTGAACTACCCCGGCATTGCGCGCACGGATGGTCGTGCGTTGACCGAAACCATGCGCCAGCAGGCCGAGGACTTTGGTGCGGAGTTCATGGTGGCCGATGCGACGGGTCTTGACGTTGCAGGCGATATCAAAACCGTACACACCAATCGCGGCGACCTCAAAACGTTCGGTATTTTGGTCGCAACGGGTGCCAATCCTCGTAAAATCGGGTTCGAGGGCGAAGCCGAGTATGCCGGCCGCGGTGTTTCCTACTGTGCCACCTGCGATGGCGAGTTCTTCAATGGCCAGGAGGTCATCGTCGTCGGCGGCGGTTTCTCGGCGGCCGAGGAATCCGTGTTCCTCACCAAATATGCCAGCAAGGTCACGATTTTGGCGCGTGGTGACGATTTCACTTGCGATGCTTCCGTCTCCAACGAAGCCAAAAACGACCCCAATATCGAGATTCATTACAACACCGAGCTGAAGTCCGTTTCGGCAGGCGAAGGCGGCCTGGTAAGCGCCGTGTTCCACGACCGCAAAACCGGCGAAGACAATGAATGGAAGCCGACCAAGAGCAAGAATTTCGGTGTGTTCGTCTTTGCCGGTTACGTGCCGCAGACCGAGATTCTGAAAGGCGTCGTCGACCTCGACGAATACGGCTACGTGATTACGCACGGCTATCTTGAGACCACTGCGGCCGGAGTGTACGCGGCCGGCGACCTGCGCGAAAAGAACCTGCGTCAGGTGGTCACCGCCGTTTCCGACGGTGCCGTTGCCGGCGTGGAACTTGAGCGTTATGCCAAGGACCTGAGCGAGAAGACCGGCCTGGTGCCGCCTCGCCCGACCAGCTCGAATTATGAGAAGCGCGAGGCCGAAGAGGCTCGGAAAGCCGCCAATTCCGGCACTTCCCCGGCTCCGGTTTCCTCGTCCTCGTCTGCGGCCTCGTCCGATGCCGGCGCTGCTGCTCAAGGCGGCCGCGCCAAGACCTCCGGATTCTTCGACGATGCCATCCGCAAGCAGCTCGATGTGGTCTTCGGCCGCATGAGCCAGCCGCTGGTGCTTCAGCTTTCGCTCGACAAGACCAGGCTTTCGCAGGAGCTCAAGGGCTTCATCGACGAGCTGGTCGGCTTGAGCGGCGGCAAGCTTTCCGCCGTTGTCGCGCCGGATTCTGCTGACACCGAGGATGAAGAGGACGCGGAAGGCCGCGCGAAGTTCGATGCCGCTGCCATGATGCCGATGGCCCGTCCCTGCGTGCGTCTGTGCAAGGTGGGAGCCGACGGCGGCGTGGAGCCTACGGGTCTGGCGTTCCATGGCGTCCCCAGCGGCCACGAGTTCAATTCGTTCGTGCTGGCGCTGTACAACGCGGCCGGCCCGGGCCAGAAGGTGGATGATGGCACCCAGCGGCGCATCGAGGCATTGGGCGCGGACGGTGACACCACCGACGTGATGGTCCTCGTCTCGCTGACCTGCACGATGTGCCCGACCACAGTGCTCTCCTCGCAGCGCATCGCCGCCGACAATCCGAAAGTGCGCGCCGAGGCTTACGACATCTCGCACTTCCCCGAGCTGCAGAAGCAGTACGGGGCGATGAGCGTGCCCTGCATCGTCGTCAACAAGACCGCCGCTGATGGCACGACCACCCAAAAAGTCGAGTTCGGCAAGAAGTCGGTCCCCCAGATGCTCGATCTCATCAACGAGGCGTGAAGCGCAAAGCGCGAAGCGTACGAAGGCAAAATCAGATATTTACGGTTTCGCGGCGTGAGGCGCAAGCCACAAACTCATTTTCAAGACCTCCCCGGTTCATCCCAGCGGAGGTCTTTTTATGTTGATTGCGGAGTAGATCCTATGTTAATTAGGTAGTAGACCCTATGTTAATCATGGAATAGAGCTTATGTTTATTGTGGAATAGATTTTATGTTAATCCGGGAATAGACTTTATGTTAATCAGGGAGTAGAGTGTATGTTAATCAGGGAATAATGGGGATGGTATCGTTATTACCCAAAGTTAGGGAATGATAGGAGAGGCCAATGATACCAAGGGAAATCACTGCTGAAATGCATGACCTGTTTCGGCAGTTTCCAATCGTTTCACTGACTGGTGCTAGGCAGACCGGCAAAACGACTTTATTGCGCGAGGTATTCAGCGATTACGCATATGTTTCGTTGGAGAATCCTCGGATGCGTGAACTGTTGCAGACCGACGCTGATACATTTTTCGCTCGTTATGGTATACATGTCATCTTCGATGAGGCTCAGCGTATGCCTGACCTGTTCTCGTATCTTCAAGGAATTGTGGACGAGCGCCATCAGGAGCCGGGGCAATTCATCCTTTCCGGATCACAAAGCTTTCTGTTGATGAAATCCATTACGCAGTCTCTTGCCGGTCGGGTCGCGGTGCTGCACCTTATGCCGTTCTCGCGCGGTGAGCTCAAAGCGGCAGGCAAAGATCTTGGCACGATGGATGAGTGGATGTGGCGTGGTGGATATCCTCGGCTTTATGACACTGCCAATGAGGTGAATCCAGAGAAATATTTCCGTAGCTACATTGACACCTATCTTGAACGTGACGTTCGAGAAGAACTCGGTGTTCGCAAACTGTCGGCCTTCCGAAACTTTCTAGTGCAATGCGCGATTCGGGTTGGGGAGCTTATCAATTATGCGTCGCTGGCGAAAGCCTGCGGAATCGATGTGAAAACGGTGCAGGACTGGCTTTCGGTGTTGGAGGCCAGTTTCATCGTGTATCGTATGTATCCATACTATAAAAATTACGGCAAACGGCTTGTCAAGACACCTAAATTGTACTTTTATGACACAGGGTTGGTGGCTTATCTTCTGGGGATTATTTCGCCGGATAGGCTTCTGCTCAGCAAATATCGTGGACCGATTTTCGAGAATGCAGTCAGTAATGAAGTCATGAAGGAATACTACGTGCGCGGGCGAAAGCCGACTTTTTATTTTTGGCGTGACACCAATCAGAAGGAAGTCGACCTGGTTATCGAAAAAGGCGGCGAAGTCCAGTATTTGGTTGAGGTCAAAGCCTCTGCCACTTACGATCTGCATGCGTTCGCGCGGGTCGATGAGCTCGGCGAAACCATGGGGCTGACGACTGATCGTCGCATTGTCGTCTACGGTGGCGACCAAGCCTTCGACACCCGTTTCGGCCGGTTGCTGACGTTGGATGACGTCGATCAGCTGGTGGTGTGAAACGTGTCGGGGTCAGTGGGCCAATGAGCACAAAGGTCGCCAAATAGCAGAAGCGGATTGGCGGGTTTCCGCCGTTTTGGGTTTGGATTTGGTGACTTTTGTGCGTATCTGTTGCTGAATAAGAATATAGAGAATCTGCGTGGCTGCGTTGCGGATCTTTTATATTTCATACATATCGTTTTGCCGAAAATCATCGTTTTGATGTCTTATATAGCATCTCTAAAGTGCGATTTTGACCATTTTCGTACTTTAGCAAGTTGTTTTCAATATGCTAAATGTTGATTTTGCTAGTTTTCGCACTTTAGAATAGGCGGATTGCCTTTCTATCCGGCAATTTTGGATAAGTACGACGAAGCCTCGCTGAAATCCTTTGAAAATCAGGATTGCCGGCGAGGCTTCGTTTTACCGCTTATCGGCTTAAGAATCAGCCGGTGTTCTGCAGGCCGGCGGCGACTCCGGAGACCGTGCAGAGGATGAGGTAGGTGAAGCCGCCGCGCTGTTGGTCGCGGGCCAGCTCCTCGTTGTCCGTCTTCTTGGGCTCGACGGCACTGGCGTTCGCTGGGGTCTCGCCGTTGGCCTTCGCCTTGGCGGCCGCGGCGTCCTGCTTCTTCTGCAGTTCGCGCTGGCTGCGCAGGGCAAGCACCTGGATGACGGAGAGGATGTCGACGTACGGCGAACGCACGCGCACGGCCTGGCCGAGCACGTGGCGGTGCTGCAGCGGCCAATCGTCGCCGACGATGGCGAGCACCCACTTGCGGGTGAGCTCCATCTCGTTCAGCACCTTGTCGCGCAGGTCGTCGCGGTCGCCCAACGCCAGGTACATCTTGGCGATGCGCTCGTCGGTCTTGGCCAGTGACATCTCGATGTTGTCGATGAACGTGGAGAACATCGGCAGCTCCTTGTAGGCGCCACGCAGGGTCTTCAAATCGCCGAATTCCTCGCACGCGGTTCCCAGGCCGTACCAGGCGGCCAGGTTGATGCGTGCCTGGGCCCAGGAGAAGACCCACGGAATCGTACGCAGGTCATCGAGCGACTTGGCGCCGAGGCCGCGCTTGGCCGGGCGGGAACCGATCGGCAGCAGGCCGATTTCGGTCAACGGGGTCACCGTGGAGAACCAAGGCGTGAAGTCGGGCGTATTGAGCAGGTCGAGGAAGCGCTTGTGCGCGGATTCGTCGAGCTTCTGCGTCATCGGTGCGTACTTCTTGGTCATCTCGGTGGTCGTCTTCTCGACGCTCGGAGCGGATTGCAGCAGCGTTGCCGCCGCCACGGACTCGACGTGACGAATGGCCAGCGCTTGGTTGCCGTAGCGGGCGAAAATGCTCTCGCCCTGTTCGGTGAGTTTGAACCGGCAGTTGACGGAACCTGCCGGCTGCGCGAGAACCGCACGGTTCGCAGGGCCGCCGCCGCGGCCGACAGCGCCGCCGCGCCCGTGGAAGAGCGTCAGGTCGATGTCGTGCTTCTTGGCCCATTCCGCAATGCGCCATTGCGCCGAATGCAGCGCGAGCGTCGCGGTGGTGGGGCCGGCGTCCTTGGAAGAATCCGAGTAGCCGAGCATGACCTCGAGCTTGCCGCCGGTGGCCTTCAGGCGGGCCTGTACCTCGGGGATTTTGATCATTTCGTCAAGCACGTCGACGCAGTTCTGCAAGTCCTGGAGCTGCTCGAACAGCGGGATGACGTCGATGGTCGGCACATCCTCGGGGTTCGAGAACGCCATGCGGTTGAGCTCGTAGACGTCGCGGATGTTCTGCGCGGACTTGGTGAACGAGATGATGTAGCGTCGGGCGGCCTTCTGGCCGTTGCGCTTCTGGATGGCGCCGAGCGCGCGGAAGGTGTCAAGCACCTCGTGGGTCATCGGCTGCAATTCGCCGCGTTCGCCGTGCAGGCCGTGCTCGCGAATATCCTCCAGAGCGCGGGAATGAACGAGCGAATGCTGGCGGAACTCCGTCTCCACAAGATGGAATCCGAAGGTCTGTGCCTTCCAGATGACGTCCTGCACCGGGCCGTAAGCCGCGCGCTTGTCACCGGCGGCCGCCAGCGAACGTTGCACGATCTTGAGGTCGGCGATGAAGTCGTCGCAGTTCTTGTACATCAGGTCGGCATCACGCACCACAGTGTAATGCAAACGGTCGGCCATGACCAGCATGGCCGCGCGGTGCAGCTCATGCGAGGAGGTGGAGGCGGCCTTGTCGGTCAGGCGCTCGCTCATTTCCTTCTGGTGGCTCCAGAGGTTGACGAGTTCGTCGCTCGGGGGTGTTGTGACGGCTTCCATCGTCAGGTTCGTGCCGGCGGTGCGGGTCGCCTTTTCCAGCGCTTCGATGGCGTGGTCGCTGAACTTGCGGGCCACGGCGCGGCTGACCTTGGCGGTGACGTTCGGGTTGCCGTCGCGGTCGGTGCCGATCCAGGAACCGGGATGGAAGAATGCGGGGCATTGCGGCTCCGAGATTCCGGCCTGGTCGCCCAGGATCCAATCGTCGAAGCGGCGATAGACCTGCGGGATGGTGTCGAACAAGGTGTTGTCGAAAATATCGATGATGGTATCGGCTTCCTCGACCGGTGTCGGCTTCTTGGCGCCGATCGGAGAGGTGCGGAAGAGCGCGTCGATCTCGTTATACAGACGACGGTAGTTTTCCTTCTTGTCGGAGCCGCCCAGCAGCTTGCCGGCGCTCAAAAGCGTGGCGATTCTGCGGATCTTGCCCTCGACGGCCTTGCGGCGGGCCTCGGTGGGGTGCGCGGTGAAGACAGGATGGAACTCGAGTTTGTTCAGGAGTTTCTTGGCTTTGGCCGGGCCCATTTCATTGATGAGCTGGTGGTAGGCGCCGGTCAGTTCGTTGACCGGATCGGTCGCCGCGTCCTCGGCGACGTTCGATTCGCGCTTGTGCAGCACCGAAACGCGGTAGTTCTCCTCGCAGAGGTTCGCCAGGTGGAAATACGTGGTGAGCGCGCGTGCGAGCAGCTGTGCCTGATGGACGTCCAGGGCGTCGATGACCTTTTCGGCCTTTTCGAGGTTGTCTTCCTTGGGTTGTTCCTTGCCGATGGTTTCCGCATAGTGCTCGGCGCTCGCCTTGACGGCGTAGCCGCGGACGGTGTCGAATGTGGAAAGCAGGTTCTTGTCGTATTCCCCGAGCACGGTGCGCAGAATCTCAAGACAGAGCGCCAGATCGTCTTTCAGCGTTTCGGGAAGATCACGTTCCTCGGGGCCTTTGGTCCCGACGCCGGAAGTGAATAATGCGGCATCAGGCTGCGTGATCGGTTGATTTTTTGCTGGCTTGTTGTTTTTGGTACTTGTAGCCATTCAGACCTCCTTCAAACCAAGCGTCCGGTTGTTCGGTCTGTCGGCATTCCGCGGCTCCTCCGCGGTTGTGGTGCCATCTGTTGCGAACCCAAAGCCATTGCTTGGCGAGTCCTGTTCGATTGTAAGGTGACCTAATCGACATTTTTGTAACGAAACCCAATAATGGCCATATTCCGGACGAGTTTTCCGGGAGGCGGAGACTTACCTCGTGCGTGCTAAGAATATAGTGTCGAAAAGGTCAAAGTTTTATACGAACGTAACGGTGTTTGTTGTATTTCGTGCGATTTGAGTGTGGGGAGCCTAGCTTGAGGCGTGTGGAGAACGTGGGATGCCGAAACGATGGGGGAAGTTGCTGCTGTTATGGCGAGGAAAGGGACGAATTTGACGGACGACAATACCGGTGCGAACAGGGAAGCCGACGTGGACACGGTTGCCCAGGACATTGAGAAAACGGTCAACGTGACCGATGGCGTCAACGATGCCGAGCGCGGCAGCGAAGGTATCGACGATATTTTTGGCGAATTGGGCGAATCTGATTCCGAGGAATACCGGCGTGTGGCCGAGGCCGTGGCGTCGATCGATGACGAAGTGGACAGCGGCGACAGGGCCGGTTACGGGGCTCGCGGCGATCACCGCGCCAAGGTCCACGACCGGCTGACGCATTACATGCCGCTGGACACCGCCGATATCGAGCGCGATTGGGACACGCCGGTGGTCGACGCCGGCATCGCGGCGAAGGCCAGCATTATCGCGCGCGTCGGGCTGCTCGACCTGCGCGCGGGCACGGGAAGTTTCCGTATCCGCGAGTTGATGCACCGCATCGGCTACCCGCTCGGCGTGCACGTGCGGGCGAACATCAACCTGACCGATATGGGCGTATCGTGCAGCGACGGCGTCAGTAGGATTACGCAGGTTGTCGATTTGCCGACAACCGGAGTCAATACGGAGCGTATCTGGCTGCTTGAGCACTTCGCCGATTGGTTCAGCGTCAATATCGGTGCGCCCGCGACCACTTACCACGCGCAGACCGCGGTGTCGCAGGCGATGGTGCAGCAGCTCGACAACCCCGACGCCGAGCGTTCCGTGCTGCGTGCCACGCAGAAGGCTCACCGTGAGATCGAGCGGCGTAAACGAATTCATGAAAAGGCCGTCAAACGTGCCAAAAAGCGCGGGTTCCAGCCGCCGAAGGGCGAATATGCGGAGCATTTCGAGCACATCGGCAAGACGCGCGAGGACATCGCCGCCGAACGTGCGGCCGCGGCTGCCGGCAATAATGTCGGCAAGAAGGTCGCTTCTGAGCCCGTCCGTAATGGTTCCGACAGCGTTGATAGCCATAATCAGGCATCGGGTAACTCCGTCAATGTCAATAATACAGTAAACCAAAATGTCGATAGTGTCAGGGCCGCTAATTCTGCTGCTGCCACTTCTTCTGTTGCAACGAAATCGGCAGGTTCCAAACCGCAAACCAGTGTCGGGGCCGCGCCGAAACTCAGCTCAAACACCAGCCGCGGCATCACCGTCCGGCAGGCGCATGAACGGCTGAGCCTTATCCAGCACCGCAAGCCGCTTTACGCCCCGTGGTTCTCGGCCATCGCCTCGGCCGTGGCGTGCGCGTGCTTCGTCTTCCTGCTCGGCGGCGGCCCTTACGACATGATCGGCGCGTTCATCGGCGCCGGCATCGGCCATTGGGTGCGTCGACGGTTGTTCGTCTACCACCTCAACCAGTTCTTCGTCACCTTCGTGGCGGTTGCGGTGGCTGCGTTCGCCTGTGTGGGCACGCTGCGGCTGATCGGCGTCTTCGACCCGGTGGCCCTGCGTCACGATACCGCCTACATCGGCGCGATGCTCTTCGTCATCCCCGGTTTCCCGCTGATCACGGGTGGTCTTGATATCGCCAAAATGGATCTGCCCAGCGGCATCCAGCGCCTGGTCTACACGCTCGCGCTCATCCTCATGGCCACGCTCGCCGGCTGGATGGTGGCGTCCATCGTCCACCTGAGCCCCCAGGGCTTCGAGCCGCTCGGCCTCAATCCGTGGGTCACCGGCGCCCTGCGTGCGCTCTGCGCGTTCGGTGGGGTCTGGGGCTTCTCGGTGCTGTTCAACTCGCCGCAGCGCATGTGCTTCACCGCCGCGATCATCGGTGCCATCACCGACACCCTGCGCCTCACCATCGTCGATTTCGGCATGCCGCCCGAGGCCGCCGCGTTCCTGGGCGCGATGCTCGCCGGTCTGCTCGCCTCGGTCTGGCGCTCGTCGGTGCGCCACGGGTTCCTGCCGCCCTACCTGGGCTACCCGCGCATCTGCCTGACCGTGCCGTCCATCGTCATCATGGTGCCCGGCCTCTATATGTACCGCGCGATGTTCTACTTGGGCCAGTTCGATACCCTGAACGCGCTTGATTGGGCCTTCCGCGCCTTCATGGTCATCCTCTGCCTGCCCATCGGCCTGGCGATGGCCCGCGTGATCACCGACAAGTCCTGGCGTTACGACGTCTGATAGCACAAAGGTCGAGTGATGAGAAATCAGAAATGGCAAGAAATGGCCATTCCTAAAACCGAATTACTCGACCTTTGTGTTGACAAATACGATAAATTCTCAGAATATTGATGGTTTAACGGGAATTTTGTCATTCTGAGTGTGGCAAAATTAGTTTCTTATAACTTTTAAATGACAAGAACTGAATTTCTTGTCATTTTCGATTGACAAGTTTTTGACGACTTTTAAAAGAATTTTAAGAATTCTAGTTCTATTCCAGAGATTTCATTACATATTCTAAAAATCTATATTGCGGTTCTTAGAATCTTAGACTGCATTTTAAGAACCGCAAATATTTATAGACTTTTGGCACAGGTCGACAATCAGTACTTCATGCCCATGGCCTCGCGCACCTGGTCGAGGGTTTCCTCGGCGATGGCGTTGGCGCGCTTGTTGCCGTCGTGCAGGATGTCGCGCACGGAGTCCATGTCTTTGGCGAGCTCGGCGCGGCGCTCGCGGTGCGGTGCCAGATAGTCGTTCACGGACTTGATGACGTACTGCTTGAGCGCACCGGCCCCGGCGTCGCCGATTTCCTCGGCGATGTCCTTCGGGTCGCGCCCGGTGACCAAGCCGGCGGTGGTCAAAAGCGCCGAGACCTGCGGGCGTTTGACCGGATCAAATGTAATACGACGCTCGGAGTCCGTAGGGCTCTTCTTGATGAGCTTGGCCGTCTCCTCGGCTGTGGCGGAAAGCGAAATCGCGTTGCCGTAGGACTTGCTCATCTTGCGCCCGTCAAGACCCGGAATCTCCGGTGCGTCGGAGAGGATCGCGACCGGCTCGGGGAACACGGGGTGCTTTTTCGCGTACCGTTCGTTGAACCGCCGCGCAATGGTGCGTGTGATCTCGATGTGCGGCAGCTGGTCCTTGCCCACGGGCACGACGTTGCCCTTGCAGAAGAGGATGTCGCACGCCTGGTGCACCGGGTAGGTCAGCAGCAGGCCGGTGAGCGCGTGGCCGCTGGCCTCCTTTTCGGCCTTCACCGTGGGGTTGCGCTCGAGCTCGGCTTCGGTCACGAGTGAGAGGAACGGCAGCATGAGCTGGTTTTCGGCGGGTGTGGCCGAGTGTGTGAAGATCATGGTCTTGGTCGGGTCGATGCCCGCCGCGAGGTAGTCAAGCACCAGGCCGAGCGTGTTCTCGCCGATGTGTTCGGTGGTGTCGCGGTCGGTGATCACCTGGTAATCCGCGATCAGGATGTTGGTGTGCACGCCTTTGTTCTGCATCTCGACGCGCCCCTTGAGTGTGCCGAAATAATGGCCGAGGTGCAGGCGTCCGGTCGGGCGGTCGCCGGTGAGCATCGTGAACTTGCCCGGGTCCTTCTCAAGTTTCGCCGAAACCGCGTCGGAGCGCTTCTTCGCCGCTACGAAACTTGCGCTTATTTCGTTGCCCGCCGCAGTGACTTGTTCCGTTTCCGTGTCGTTCTGTTCGTCCGCCATGACCCGCCCTTAATGTCTGGAATCCTTGAAAATCTTGTTTTTATGGTAAAAGTCTGAGCCGACAATGAAACGTAACAGATTGGGTGGTATCCTACTATATTGATGGATTAAATTGCGACTGAAAATAATCGGGGGGTCAAATGGGCCGCGGACGTCAAAAGGCTAAACAGAAGAAAATGGCCCGTAAGCTGAAGTATTTGACAACCGACACCGATTACGACGAGCTGGCAAAGGAGCTTGGCGCGCAAGAACCAGGGAGTGGGTCGGCAGATCCGTTCACCGAGGTCGAGAAGGAATATTCAAGGGCTCACGGCAAGGTCGATAACGACACGCACACCGAAGCTGCAGACGAGCATGGGGACTCGCCGGTTGCCGATGACGATTTGGACGATTACGCCAAGTGGGCCGCCGAGGCGGCGGCAAAGGCGGCAAACGGTGACAACGCGAAATCCGCGTCCGCTTCCAGCACCAGGAAAGCGCCGATGCCGAAGCCGCACAAGCCCATTCGTATGCCAGTTCCCAGCGCCCTGCGCAAGCCGAAGCCCAAGGCCAGCGAGGCCTGAGCAGCTTCAATCCAGCGGCAGCAGCGCGCTGAGGTCGTCGCGCTCGCCTACCGCGCTGATGCGGCCTGCTTCCTTTTCCTCGGACCACGTCGTCAGTCCGCAGGCCAAGCGTAACCACACGTCCGGGTCGAGCTCAATGACGTCGGGCGGGGTGAGATTGTGCGGGTCCGACTCCGGGCCGTCGAGGATTTTCACCGCGCTCCACGGCGCCACGCGTACTTCAACGCCGGGCCCGGGAGCCTTGTTTTCCAACAGATACAAGGAATATCGCACCGCCATCGCCCACGTGTTGCGCGGCAAGCCGTCCGGTGAAAACGCAAGTCTCGCCTCAAGCGGTTCGCCACGATGCGTGTCCGCCGCCTTGCGCCACGCATCCAGCGCCGCCATACCCTTCGAAATGTCCTGTTCCCGTATCGCTGCCATACCGTCATTGTATATGGTGACGGGTCACTAACGGGCCTCTGCTGCCGGGCTGCTTTGTCGCTTTGCGATTCGAAGATACGCTGAAAATCACATTTTTGGCCCCATTTCCGTGATTTTCGTTGCATTTATCGGCTCTACGCAATCAAAATCACGTTTTTGGCCCTGTTTTTGTGATTTTCAACGCAGCCTATCTATCCAACGCGTTGGGAAGCATGGTTTTGGCCCTGTTTTTGTGATTTTCAGTGTGTCTGCCATTTCAATGCAGTCATATAAGCACAAAAAAGGGAGCCGACAACTGTCGACTCCCCTTCTTAAATAAATCGCAAATCAGGCGGTAGCGGCTTCCGGGCCTTCTTCAGGCTTCGGGTCGGCTTCCTTATCAAGACCCAAATCGACTGGCGAAGAGCTGTTTTCCCACGGCTCTTCCCACGGATCGTAGTCGGGGTTCTGCTGCTTGTACATATAGAAACCGACGACTGCAGCGAGCAGACCGCCGAAGAGCAGCGCAAAGAACTTCCAACCGTTAGAAGACTTGTTCTCCATGACGGCTCCTTTCATAAGTGTCGGCCTGCGCGTCCAAGCCGACGTTGTTTCTATCCTAGCCGATGTTCTGTGACAATTGGGTGGAAAACCTCAAGAAAAGTAAAAAGTTCAAGGTTTCTTGAAGTGGGCATCAAGGTTTTGTTCCCTATGTCTGGCCTCTGACGTCGTGAAGGAAAGCAGGTATATGTACCCGTTCTTCGATAAAATGGCCCAATGACCAATGAGAACGGCATCCAACGATGGTATCGGAAACTTAGGTATGAGTGGGCGATCGAAGGTCCGGTAATGACTTGGGCGATTGTCGTCATTTGTGTGGCCGTGTGGCTGGTGGAGGTCCTCTGCAAATACGCTTCTCCGCAGCAATTCGACGTTATGCTTTTCAACTGGTCGTTCATTCCGGGGCAAGCGGTGTTGAAGCCATGGACTTGGTTCACCTCGATGTTTATGCATGATCCCAACGTGCTGCACGTGCTATGCAATATGCTTACGCTGATTGCCATCGGTCCGTTTCTGGAAAAGATGCTTGGCCATTGGTGCTTCCTCGCGTTTTATACGATCTGCGGTCTCGGTGCCGCTGACGGGATGATGGTTTCCAGCTATTTCACCCATGATTGGGCCACTGGTGGCTACGGAGCCTCCGGCGCGTTGTTCGGGCTTACCGCGATGCTGCTGTTGGTTGCCTATCGCACGCATACGGATATTCGCGGCATGCTGGTGTGGGTCGCCATCAATTTCGCGATGCCGCTATTTATCCCGCACGTGGCGTGGCAGGCTCATGTCGGCGGATTCGTGATTGGCCTGCTGCTGACTTGGTTGCTGCTGGACGGAATTCCCGCGCTGCGTCGCCGCCCGCTGTGGGTACGGATGCTGGTTTACGGCGCGATTCTGGTTGTGCTGCTGGTGGTGTTGGCAGTGGTGGTCACGCCTTCGTGGGTGGCCCAGATGGAGCTGTTCGCGAAACATCTCAATCTGCAAAATCTGCCGTAGACATTGTTGTGCTTTTTGTCGCGCTGCTATCGGACTTAAAAGAGGCTTGTATAGTGCCTGCGCAGGTTTAATTGCGCAGAAGCCCCTGCTGATAATCGTCCAGCGGGAGGGGCTTCTGCATGCTGGCATGAGTGTATGCGGTGAATCTCCGCTGACGGTTAGTGAGTGGGGGCTTTAACACAATTGATGCCACATGGGTTGGGCGGGCGATGCTGGGAATCGGGCGACCTATTCGGTGGCGTCAGACGGCGTGATGCTGAGATCAGGCTAAAGCCTGTGGTGTCAGGCGGCGCGATGCTGGCGCAGGACGGACTCGACCAGCTGCGAGTAGAGGTCGGGCAGGCTGTAGCCCGCGGCGATGGCGGCCTGGGGCAGCTGCGAGGTTGCGGTCATGCCGGGGGCCACGTTCGACTCGAGGAACTGCGGGGTGCCATCGGCGTCGACGATGAAGTCGGTGCGGGAGATGTCGCGCAGGCTCAGCGTATTGTGCGCGGTGAGCGCCGCTTCCTGTGCCGCTTTCAGAACGGCTTCAGGCAGACGCGCAGGCACGTAGAAATCGGTCGGGCCGGGGTTGACGCGCGCCTCATAGTCGTAGTCGCCGTCGAAAGTGGCCACCTCGAGCGGCGGCAGCACGAGTGGCTCGCCGTCGATTTCCAGCACGGAGACCGAAATCTCGGTGCCGGTGACGGCCCGCTCCACCAGCGCGACGTCGCCGTACGCGAAGCTGTTGACCATGGCTTGCGGCAGTTCGGAAGCCTTGTCGACGCGGGTGCAGCCCATCGCCGATCCGCCTTGGGTGGGCTTGACGAAAAGCGGCAACGCGAGCGACGAAACGAGCAGATCCACCACTTTCTTCGCGCCCAGCTCGCGGAACGTCGATTCGGGCAGCGTCACCGAAACCGGGGTGGAAAGGCCGCCGAGCTTGCGCACCACGTTCTTGGCGATGGGCTTGCTCCAGGCCGTGCGCGAGGCCTTGGCGCGTGAACCGATATACGGCAGGCCTTCCAGCTCGAGGATGTCGCGGATCGAGCCGTCCTCGCCGTTGGCCCCGTGCAGCAGCGGCCAGACGATGTCGGGGCGGGTCTTCGGGTCGCTCAGATACGGCAGCAGCTCGCTGTCCATATCGTGCACGGCGACGTTCCAGTCGGCCTTTTCGAGGTAGCCGCCGACGCGGTGGCCGCTGGCGAGCGAGACGTCGCGTTCGTGGCTCATCCCGCCGCAGATGACGAGCACTTTGGTGGCTGCGCGGTCGATGGGAGCATGGTCTTGTGCCTTGGTTGAACGCTTGGTGGTCTTGATATGCTTTGCCATGATTTGCTCCTTCAGTCTTTCCTATCCTCGTGCCTGGCGTGTGTATCCGCGTCGGCCGGGGCCGTTCCGAAGAGTTCCGCGGTCTTGAGTTCGCTGTTCATCACACCCGCGAGACGCTTGATACCCAGCGTGATCTTCTCCGGCGTCGGGTAGCAGAACGAAAGGCGCATATGGTGCGTGCCGCTGCCGTCGAGGTAGAAGCCGGTGCCGGCCACGTAGGCGACTTTAGCGGTGATGGCGCGCGGCAGCATCTCCTTGGAATTGAGGCCTTCGGGAATCTGCAGCCAGATATAGAAACCACCTTTCGGCTTGTTCCAGGAGCAGTATGGCAGGTACTTCTTGAGCGCCGCGTCCATGGTGTCGCAGCGCTCCTTGTACATGCCACGGTACTGGCTGATCTGCTTCTTCCAGTCGAAATTGTCGAGATAGGTGGTGATGGTCATCTGGCTCATGTTCGGCGGGCAGAGGATCGATGCCTCGTTGGCCAGGATGAGCTTCTTGCGGATCCCCGGAGGCGCCACGATCCACGCGATGCGCATGCCCGGCGCGATGATCTTGGAGAAGCTGGAAAGGTAGACCACGTTCTCGGCGTCCATCGAGCGCAGCGCGGGGTAGGTCTGGCCGTTGAAACCGAGCAGTCCGTAAGGGTTGTCTTCCACGACGAGCACATGGTGGCGTCGCGCGATCTCGAGGATCTTCGGCCTGCGTTCCACGCTCATGGTCACGCCGGCGGGGTTGTGAAAATTGGGCACGGTATAGAGGAACTTGACCTTCTTGCCGGCTTTTTGCTGGGCGACGATGGTCTCCTCGAACGATTCGGGGATGAGCCCGTCCGCGTCGGTCATCGCGTTGACCACTTCGACTTGGAAGGAGGCGAAGACGCCCAGCGCACCTACGTAGTTCGGGGCCTCCGTGATCACCACATCGCCCGGGTCGCACATGATGCGAGTGACCAGGTCGATGGCGTTCTGCGAACCGTTGGAAATCACCACGTCGTCGGGCTGCACGTCCTTGATGCCCTCGAGTGCCATGATCTGCAGCACGTCCTCGCGCAGATGCGGGTCGCCCTGCGCCGAACCATACTGCCAGGCCACGTCGCCCTTGTCGACGAGCATCTTGGCGATGAGCTGCGAAAGTTCCTTGAACGGCAGATACTTCAGGTATGGCATGCCGCCGGCCAGCGAGACGACGTCCGGGCGCGAGGCCGTGGCGAAAAGCGCGCGAATCTCGGAGGCGCGCATGTTGTCGGCGCGGGCCGCATACGAGCCGTACCACGGGTCGCTGTTGAAGACCTTGGACTTGGGGTTTTCGGTTTCAGACATCGATCTATGCCTTTCTTCGGTTGCGGTCCCGCTTCGAACGAGTACCGCCTCCCGAACAGATCGTGCGATTAAAGAATATAAGAGAAGACTCTAGTCGCCACTGCCAGCCTTGCAAACGCTGACGAAAAACCGGCACCGCTTCAACACGCTTCCGGCGGTTCATGGGGAAGGGGCTAAGGGCTATCGCGCTATACGTAGTTATAGAAGCTCATATCTCAGGTGTTTGGATGTGTCTGATGGGAATTCCGTCGGTTGGGTTGAGGCCGATGTGCGCTCGGTGACATCCGATGCACAGATAGCTGAAGAAGAATCACTGTAGCGGCCCTTGGAAGAGTTGGGCATGTTCGCCGATGCGCACGAGACGAATAACGGGGTTCGATTTGTGTGGCAGGTACAGAACGACTACGTCAACTTCTCCGTCGGAAAGGTGGAAATCAATGTGGCCGTTATAGTTGCCGCCTGGATTGTTTAGCGGATGCGGGCGATATCCTGATGATACCTTGCCGTTCTGGGCCAGCTCATCGATGGCGGACTGCAATTCGGCAACGAGATACGGGTATCGTCGTCTGAACGCCGCGTAATCCTTGACGAACTGCGAATCAATCTTAATCTGAAACACGATCGGCCTTTTGGTTCAGATACGCCATGGCGTCTGCCGCGTTGGTGAACGCCGGCGAGTCGTCGGGTACTTTGCCGTCGGCTCTTTCCTGTGCATATTGCATGGCTTCGATGGTTGTTTGGTTTGGATTGAACGATTCGGGAAGCCGTACCGAAAAGGGGAACCCGCGGTCCTCGACGAACTTCTTGGCCATGACGTTGAATGCCGCCGTTGCAGAAAGCCCCAACGCATTGGCTATGGCATCGAACTGTCGTTTGAGATCGCTGTCCATGCGCATCGTAAAAGCGGTAGTGGTTGCCATTATAACTCCTTTGATATCAGAAAGGTATAATAATGATACCAGAAAAATGCTAGATGCAATCCATTTCCCTTCAAACGAGCCGTGCTCCGATTGGGAGAGAACCAGGACGATACGCGGTATCGGCGTTGCCGTGCCGTGCACACTTCGTTCCTAGAACAGCTGGACGTGGTTGATGTAGAGGGAGTTGTTGGGCAGCGAGTTCATCGGGACCCAAAGCAGGAAGTCCTGCGACTTGACGGGCTTCTTCAGCTTGACCTCGGTGGTGCCGCTGGCGTCGAAGGTGAACTGCGCGACCTGCTGGCCGGCGTTCGGATCCTGTGCGGAATTGGCGATGAGGTAGCCGGTGCCGCCGGAAGTGCGAATCTGGACCACGAACCGAGTGACGTCCGCGGGCTGGCTTACATGCATGTAATACGCGAGGCCGTTCTGGCCGGCCGGGTTTTCGTAGAACTGCTGCTTGTCGATGGTCAGCGGCGTGTTGTTCACCGGGATTGACGGCGCAGGCACGGCCTTGGCGACCTTGTCGGCCTTGGTCGCTTTGGAGTTGGATTCGCCTTCGGACTTCGAATTCGAGTCATTGGCGGAGCCGCCGTTCTGCTCGTCGGAGTTGCCGGAATCGGCAGAGCCCTGTTCCTCACCGCCGCCGTTGCTTTGAGCGCCGAACGGCACTTTGTTGAGGTTCATCTTGGGCCACGGGTCGGAGCTGGTTTGCTGATAAGTGCCGGTGCTTTTGCTGTTGTGGCCGACCAGCACGTACGCGGCGACCCCTGCGGCCGCGAGAATCAGGACGATGACGGCGATGATGGCGACGACTTTGGTCGTGAGTCTGCCGAGTAACGGGGTGTCGGCGATGTCATCGCCGGTCGGGTTGGCGGATTGCTGTTGGGCCCGCTGCTGAGGGGTGAAGCTGGGAGGTGTAACAGGATTGACCGCGTCGATGGCCTCTTGCTCCGCTTGGAGCGCCTGCGCGGACTCGTGTCCAGGCTCGATGGGATTCCCGTTGGCGTCGAACAGCGGAATACGCCCTGTGGCTTCGGTGCGGTTGCCGGGGGTGATGTCCGGCGTGCCGGTGGCGTTGCCTTTGACGGCGAAGTCGAATTGCATCGTCGGATTGGTGTTTTGTATGGTGTTTTGATCGAAATCCGGGAAGATGGAATCGTCGGCGGTCGAATCGAAGGATTTGAAAGCGTCTGCCATTTCTGCGGCGGTCAGATCGTGCAGATCCAAGCGCGGGGCCGGGGCGTTGGTCAAATCGTCGGAGGCGCCGGATTGATTGTTGCCGGACTTGCCGCGTTGGCGCCACCACTTCGAGGATTTGTCTTGTGCGGGCTTTGCCGAATCCGAATTCTGTGCGGAGGCTGGGTTTTCGTTGGTACTATGGGCGTTGTCGGCAGCGCCGGAAGTGCTGGAAGCGGCCTGAGAATTTGACGCGGTGCCTTTATTTGGTGAAGTTGCCGGGCTGCTCTGAGACGACGCCGGCTTCGGTCCGGTCGGCGCGCTGCCGGCAGCGGAATCGTGGCTTGTTTCTGCGGTTTCCGGTTGATTCGTTGAATCCGCCTTCGCCGGTTTGCCACCGTGCTGGACGTCAGCGGACGAAGAAGCTGCAGAAGCTGCAGCAGCGGCAGCGGAACTGGCGCGGTTGGCCGCAGCACCCGCCTGCTTCTGCGCTGCACCGGTGAGAGCGCCGGTTCCTGCAGCGGCAGCGGCGACGCCCTGTGCCGCCCCGGATTTCGCTGCACTGGAGGCTTGACGAGCGCGGAACTGCAACTGGTTGGTCGAAAGGTCCTGCGGGAAATCAAGCAGATCGCTCGGCCGTGGCCTGCGCAGCGGAAGCCTCGTAATGGAAGCCTCTCCATCGGAATTGGGACGTTTCACTTCGCTTGCGGGAAGCTTTGCCAGCGGTTTGACTTCGCCCAGCAGCGCCACAAGCTCGGACAGGGAAACCATCGAAAGGGTCGGACTGCCGTTCGCGTCGTTGATGGACAACCCGCGTTCGCAGATGATGCGTAATTCTTCCGGAGTGTCTTCCGGCAGCGCGGAAAGGTCGAAATCCTTGATTTCCGAAGTCCATTTACCGATGAGCATGGCGTAAAGAAGCGATGCGAGCTCGTGGACTGCGAGCATTTCCGGTTTGAGGTGCTGCTTCACGGGGCCATTGGTGAACATCGCCTGAAGAGGGACGTCGGCAATCTGGACGCCTTTTGATGTAATACGGACGATATCGGTGCTCAGAGACTTCATGCTCAAATCGTCACGCAACAGCGTTTCGAGCCCATCGGCGACTTCGGCGATGACGGAATGCATGGCATCGTAGCCGAGCTTGCGTTTGCCGTGCCCGATGAAATCGTTGAGCGAAAGCCCGCGATCCAGTTGCGTGATGAGCACGGGGACGTCGCCGACGCGCTGCATCTGGATGACCGGCGTGAAATGAGGGTTGCGAGAAAGGGTAAGCGTCGAGGCTATGGCCTCGAAACTGGGGATGGCGGCCTTGTCGGTGACGATGAACAGCTGGCAGTCGTGCGCGAGGACCCGATCGTTGGCCTTCCACGCCTCGAGCCCGGGTACGCTACGCAGCGGCGACACCAACGTATATCTGTTGATGACGATATCTCCCAGCTGTGGCTTCATAATGTCCTCGACCCTACGCGCAAACGAATGTAAACAATATCAGGCGGCAAAGCGCCTCTTTTATTCTATCCATGGCCGTGGCCGGGGCGGAAGGTTTTGTGGCAAGGTTTCGTGTCGATTTGTTTGGTGTCTGCGGCTTGGCGCGTGTGGATTCGGTGCCGTCTCAGCGAGCGCGGTGACGGGCGGCTTTGCCGACTTGCCGTTCCAACGCCATTGCGTCGTCCGCGGCAACCGGTGGCAAGCCCAACGATGCCGCAGTAAGCCACGAGAAATCAGCGGCTGAGGTCGGGCGTTCGAGGCCGGATTCGGTGGGATTGCCGGATTGGGCATCGTCGCCGTCGGTCTCGATTTCAGCGCCGTTTTGGTGTGACGATGCGTCGCCGAGGTCGAAAAGCGGCTTGATTTGTTGGGCCGAGCGATCGCCATAAGACGTATCGGCGGAATTGACGGGTTCGATAGGAAGCGGCGGAAGTTCCGTATCGGCTGTTTCGCCTAATGGTGAAATCGCGGAAACGGAAGCAAACGTGAGGTCGTCCGATATCTCGACCACCGGGAATTGATTCGGCTTTTGGGATTCAGGGGCTGCTGCCGCCGGCTCGGTTTCGTGCGATGCCGAAGCGGGCTCGGGACCATTGCCGGTTTCTGCGTCGACTTTCAGGTTTTCGCGATCCGCATCATCGTCCGTCGCGCCACTGTCCAACGGGTTGAAGCCAATCGGGTCATAATGCCGCGGATGACCTGTACCGAAAGGGAATTTGTCTCCCGCAGTCTGGGAATCCTTCTCTTCGGTATCAGAGGTGTCGTGCTCGTTTCCTTGATAACCGTTTCCCTGACTGCCGGTGCCGTCATTGCCGGGAAGTTTGATACCGAATCTGCCGGCCAGCGAACGTGCGATCGGCATCAGTTCCTGCGTACGAAGTACCCACAACGTACCCACATACAGCAGCGTGACGATGATGCCCAGCACACAGCAGACGCCCACGGCCTGCAACCAGTTCATATGCCCGCCGCGCACGCCCGAGCCCGGCTCGATATCGGCGCCGAATAGCCCGTAGACCGGGTAGCGCAGCAGCCAACCGACCGCGGCGGCGACCAGTGAGGCGATGATGCCTTTGCCGAACGCGGTGGCGATGCGTTTGCCGTCGAGCCGGCCTTGGAAACGCTTGCGCATCATAGTGATGATGACAGGGAAGGCCAGGATGAACGACAAGGACATCGTAACGCCCACCGTGGTGGCCCAGTTGAACGGCGAGATGAACAGGATCGCGATGACGATCATCAGCGCCTGCCCGCCCGAGACCAACAGGGTGAAGAAGAAGGGGTGGTAGCCGTCCTCGAAGGCGTAGAACGTGCGTTGGATGATCAGATAGGTCGAGGAGAACGGCAGCCCGATCGACAGCGCGGCGAGCGGACCGGCCATCAGCACCGCCTCCTTGACGCTCACGCTGGGCAGCAGGGCGAGCGTGATCGGCGTGGGGATGACGATGAACATCACGGTGAACAGGCACATCATCAGCCAGACATTGCGCAGCGAACCGCTGAGATCTTCGCGCGCCCCGTCGAGGTCGTGGTCGGCGATGGCCTGCGAGATCTTGGGGAACATCGCCGTGGCGACGGAGGTGGCGATGAGCGAATAGGGCAGGATGTAAATGGTGTTGGCGTTCCAATAGCTGGCGTTGCCGGCCATATCGAGCACGTTGAGATGCAACTGCGCCGCCTTGCCGGGCACGCTGGTGAGCACGCGCTGGTTGACGATGGTCTGCAACTGATCGACCACGACGATGCCGATGCCCCAGGCCGCCACGGAACCCATCGAACGCAGGCCGAAGCCGTGGATGCCCCAGCTCGGCCGATAGTGCAGGCCGATCTTGCGCAGCGGCAGAAACAGGACGAGCGCCTGGAACGCCACGCCCAGCGTCCACATGCCCGCCGTCAAGGCGATTTTCCCGCTGGTCCAGAAGCTCAGGGGTTGCCTGTTCGCGCGGCCGAACATGAGGATGAACGCGGTGAAACCGATGCAGCTGATGACGTTGGCGCCCACCGAACTCCAGGCGTAGGTGCCGAAACGGTCTTTGGCGGCGAGGATCTGGCCGAGCACGGTGTAAAGGCCGTAGAAGAAGATTTGCGGGACGCACCAGAAGGTGAACGAGGTCGCCAAGGCCAGCATGTCGTGGTCACCGTTGACGTAGAGACGCGTGAGCGGAGGGGTCAGCAGCGCCACGAGCAGCGTCACGCCTAGCAGCAGCGCGATGGCGAGGGTGACGAGCTTGTTGAGCCGGTCCTGTGCGTCCTTCTTTTTGAGCGTGCGCACGATCTGCGGAACGAGCACAGCGTTGAAGATGCCGCCGGAAACCAGCGTGAAGATGACCTGGGGAATCTGCGAGCCGGCCTGGTAGGCGTCGGCCGCCATGCCTGTCGTGCCGAGCGCGGCGGCGAGCAGGATGGTGCGAACCTGGCCCGTGATGCGGCTTGCCGCCGTCCCCACGGCCATAACCATCGAATTATGACCTACGGAAGAGCTCATTCGTCAGGATCTTTCTTGCGGTTGAATTGGCGCCAGAGGCCGAGCACGCCTAGAAACAGCGCAATGACTATGAAGATCATGCCGCTCATGTCGCTCAGGCGTAAAGTGCTCGTGATGCGTGTCGATTCCGGGGTGGAAAACGCGTCGCCTCGGCGGTCGGTAAGGGTCAGATGCGCCGTGGCTGTGCCGGAGGTCGAAACGCGGACGTTGAACGTGGTTTGGGCTTCGCTGCGCGCCGGGATGGAAAGCGTGGCGAAACGTGTCGTGACGATTTCCATCGAATTGGACAGCGATGAGATCTTGACCGTGACCGGGTAAGGGTGGTTGTTGCTCACCGTCACCGGCATTTTCGCGGATTCGCTCAAGACGGTGATGGATTCCGAAGGAGTGATTTTGATGCCATCCATCAGCTGGCCGGCGAGGTTCTGGGCGCTTGCGTCCATGCGTTTGGCGACGGTGTCGTTGCAGGAAAGGGCGTGGAGGGCGATGGCGTTTTGCAAGGAGGAGATGGCGGCCATCCAGTCGCAGCCGTTCTTCGAGCGCTTCGCCGTGGCGTCCGCGTCCTGGCGGGCAAGGGATTGCGCGTCGCCGGTGTCGACTTTGGTGTTGCCTGCGTTTGCGTTTCCTTTGACATTGCCGTTGTTGGTGGCGCCCCCGTTGGTTGAGTTGCTGTTGGCGTTTGAAGATGAAGAGGGTGACGAGTTTTCGGACTTATTTGTATTACTAGATTTATCGGATTTGCCGTTTTTTGAGGAAGACGTTCCGGATTGCCCCGATGTTTCGTCTGCTGAGGAACCCGAGGTCGCGTTTGAACCTGATGCTGAACCGGAGTTGGAAGCTGAGCCGGAGCTTGCTGCGGATGAGGAGTTCAAATCGGCCTTGGATGGACTGCTTTTATCGTTTGGTGTCTTGGATTTTTCCGAGTTTCCCGAATTGCCCGAGTTCTCTGACGTCTTTGACGAAGATTCATCGAGAATAGAATTGGTGAATCGGTCGATGTCGTTTTTGCTTGCGGCGAGCGTGGAAAGTGACTGCCGGATTTTTTCGAGAACGGATGCGTGTATGTTGGCCGAATCGGGAACCGCACTGGCGGCTTTCTCCCCGGAAAGATAGGCTTCGGTCTGGTTCAGCTCGCTCATACTGCGCAATTTCAGCCATGGTGCCTGTTCCACCGCCTGCATCAAGGTATCGGCATTTTGCGCGTTGTTTTCGGAATTGGCAGTGCCGGTGTCGAAGCAGATCAGCAGATTGCGCGCGGCGTAGGGGCTCTCCATCTGGTAAAAAGCGCTTTGCGCCATAAAACGCGCAAGCCTGCCGGCAGCGCTCGACTCTCCGTCGACGGTTTTGTCGGTGGGCAGGCCTTGCGCGAGTCGGCTCAACTCGTCCTGCGCGGTGAGCACGGTGATGTCGCCGGCCGAGGTATGGATGATGTATTTGCCGGTGTGGATCGTGGAATTGTCATCGGCGTCTTCCACGCCGGTAACGTCGGTGGCGATGGCGGTGGAATATCCTTGTGCTCTCGCCGTTTGTAACGAACCCATCGTCCACCGTCCGTGGCCCGGCCAAGCGTAGGACGGCATATTGGCCTTGGTGTCGCCGGTGGCGTCACGATATTGCTTCAACCCAGTTTCCGCGTTCCAGTCTTTGGACGCAATGCCTGCCTTCTCGTACTCGCTGCCATTGTTCAGGGCGGAATATGCGGTGATGTCGAAGTCGCCGGACTGCATGATTCCGCTGGTTTTCGGCGGCACGGGAAGGCTCTGCGCCAGCGTCGGATCCGTGATGACCTGCAGGCCCGGATGCTTGCTGATCAATTGTTCGACGGGTTGCGAAAGTTTGTGTGTGCTGAGGATTTTGGCGCTGTCCCCAACGCCTGCGGTCATGAACTCCGTGAGCTTCTGCCCGTCGATCTGCCAGCCGTTACTGGTCAGCGGCATGGCGATGGTGATGTCCATCGGAGGGGTGTTGGCGGTATTGAGGCCGTCACCGGAACGGGTCAGGAACGTATGCGTGGTATTGAGATATGGCTTCTGTGATTTTGAAGCAGATTTGCCTTCGTCGCTTGAATTCCGAACGAACGAATAGTCGACGCGCACCGGCTTCGGGCCCCACGAAAGCATGTTTTTCAGGCTCTGCTGGTCAGGATTTGCATCGATGGTGACGCTGGTCTTCTCGCCTTTTGCGATTTCGGGCACGTTGACTTGCCCGATTTGGTTGGGCACTTGGATTCGTGAATCCCCTTGTGCCCATTGCTGCAGGTCCGAGCGCGAGACGAAGGTGTAATAGTCGTTGACGGCCACGCTCAGTGTGCCCGCCGGCAACGCGCTGTCGCTGGTGTTTTTGATGACCGCGCTCAGATGATAGCCGGAGTTCGCAGTGACCACGGGTGTTGACGCGGTAATCGTCACCTCGGCATCCTTTTGTGTGCCTTTGGCGCCCGGTTCGTTGGACGCTGAGCCGTTTTGATCGGCATTGCCCGCAGTGCCTTGCAGCGTTTGCCTCGATGAAGGGGAAAAATTATTGAAGGAACGCGTCGATGGCGATGTCTGCAGGCCCGGAGTCTGTTCTTCGGAAGTCCCGTCTTCCGGCGTCTGGGTCGGCTGCGACGGTGTTGCGGGTTTGGCTGGTTCCTTGCCGGTGTTGTCGCCGGGAGTGGAAGGATTGGCCGGAGTGGTCGAAGAGCCCGAGCCTCCCGGATTGGTCGTTGAAGTATCCGAGGATGCGTCGGTCTCTGAGGTTTCCGCAGCCATTGCGACACCGGGCGAAAGAACCAATGCGGATGCGCACAGCAGGGCTATGACAGATGAGACGATCGCCGAGATCTTGGAAGAGAGGGGCGATTGTTTGCTGTCCATATTGGTGCGGGGGACGCAGGGGTGCCAGTGCTTCAACCTTCTGCCTGCCTGTTCAGTTTCTTGGCGTAAAGCCACGCGATTTTACGCTCGTTAGGATAGCTCAGCACGTTGTCAAGGTCGTCGAAATCCACCCAGATGGCGTCTTCGGCCTCATGGTCGGGGTCGCCTTCGACGGTGAGGAAGCCGCCGATCTGCCGAAGTGCGAAATGGTGGACGAGCTTGTGTACGCGCTCTGCCTGGCCGGTGAACCAATAATCGATGGTGGCGATGGAATCGATGACCTCGCCTAATATGCCGGTCTCTTCGTGGACCTCGCGGACGGCGGTCTGCTCGGGAGTCTCGCCCTTTTCGATATGGCCTTTCGGCAGGCACCATTCGAGGTGGCCGCTGCGCGAATGGCGGGCGATGAGCGCGACCCGGTTGTGGGAATCGAAAATCAAGCCGCCGGCTGAATATTCGCGGGCCACCGGCAGTTCCTGGGCGTCGAGCGTGGCGAACTTGGTCGGACCATGGCCGGCGCGGTGATGTGGCATCATCTTCGGCGTCGGCGCACCGTCCGGTTCGATGAAACGGACGATATGACGTTCGGATTGCGAAGTATACAGTAATGTGTCGGGCTGGTTGAGTCTGTTGCCGTCGTCACGCCTGTCGGAATTCTCGCCATTCGCGTTTTGGGCATGGTTGCCCGAGGCGTTGGCCATCATACGAGCCATGTCTGCGGGCGTTATCATACAACCTAGCTTACTCAGAAGGATGTGCAGGTAGGGTAACGGGATGGCAAAGGGCACAAAACCGGCCGGAATCAGGGTGAAGGGACTAGCGATTTCCGCTTTTTGCTTTAGAGATATCGCCGGTAACCGGCTGTTCTGCTTGACTTGTGCAGTAAACCGGTACGTGCTCCATCACAGTGGCTTGATGGCCGGAAACCTACTCCAAGTGGCATGAATGACCGGTTTGCGGCACAAAAACTGGCAGGGCGGTTGGATATTGATTGATGTTGGCCAATTGCCGGCCGATTGCCGGCATGCGGCGCGGGCAACGGTGACGGTATGCTGGAAGTCGCGTGAAATTCGAGCGTTGGAGGCAAATCGTGAAGTTTGAGGTGTGGCCTGAGGCCATTGAGCTGGGGCACATGTTCGCGGAGCAGGGCTACGAGCTTTCGCTGGTGGGCGGGCCCGTGCGCGACCTGCTGTTGCACCGCAAAAGTCACGACCTCGATTTCTGCTCCTCCGCCCGGCCCGAGCAGTTCGAACCGATTCTCAAGCGTTTCGGTCACGATGGTTTCTGGGATATGGGCCGCAAGTTCGGCACCTTGGGCGCGATGCGGCGTCGCAAGGACGGCACTGAAGTCAAGGTCGAAGTCACCACCTACCGCTCCGATAAATATGATCCCGATTCGCGCAAGCCGGTCGTTGAGTATGGGGACTCGCTGGAAGGCGACCTTTCGCGGCGCGATTTCACCGTCAACGCGATGGCGTTGCGCGTGCCCGACCTTGAGTTCGTCGATCCGTTCGGCGGTGCCAGCGATCTGGCCAAAGGCGTTCTGCGCACGCCGGTCGACCCGCGGCAGTCTTTCGAGGACGACCCGCTGCGTATGATGCGCGCGGTGCGGTTCGTCGCCCAGCTTGGCTTCCGCATCGAGCCGGACACCGCCGAAGCCATCACCGATATGGTCGACCGCATTTCCATCGTCTCCGCCGAGCGCGTGCGTGACGAGATCACCAAGCTGCTGCTCTCCGAGCGCCCGCACGAGGGTATCGAGGCGCTGGTCGACTCCGGCTTGGCCGATATTGTATTACCTGAGATTCCTGCGCTGAAGCTGCAGATCGACGAGCATCACCGTCATAAGGACGTTTTCGAGCACACGCTGATGGTGCTCGACCGCGCGATCGCCCTGGAAACCGGCCCCGACGGCCCTGTTCCCGCGCCTGATCTCACGTTGCGTCTGGCCGCTTTGCTGCACGATATCGGCAAGCCCGCCACGCGCCGCTTCGAGCCGCACGGCAAGGTGAGCTTCCACCACCACGACGCGGTGGGCGCGAAATTGGTGCGCAAGCGCTTGAAGGCGCTGCGTTTCGACAAGCATCTTATCCAGGACGTCAGCGAGCTGGTGAATCTGCACTTGCGTTTCCACGGCTACGTCGATGAGCCTTGGACGGATTCCGCCGTTCGCCGGTATGTCAAGGATTCCGGGCATCTTTACGAGCGCTTGAACCGGCTTACCCGCGCCGACGCGACCACACAGAACAAGCGCAAGGCGCTGATGTTCTCGGACGCGATGGACGAGCTCGAGGCCCGCGTCAAGAAGCTTAAGGAACAGGAGGACTTCGACGCGATCCGCCCGGACATCAACGGCAACGAGATCATCGAGATCCTAGGCGTCAAGCCCGGCCCGGCAGTCGGCCGCGCCTACAAGCACATGCTCGATTACCGTCTGGACCACGGCCCTGCCGACCACGACACCGCCGTCGCCGAGCTCAGGCGTTGGGCCGCTGAAGTTGGCTTAGTCTCCGAATAGCCGAATTGATGGCCCTGATGGCCGCGAAGAAAAGTCGTGCAGGCTGCCAGCTGAACCGACGACCCGCAATAAGTGCTACTTCTTTTGGCGGAAATCCTTGGGCAGCTTGGCCTTGTCGATTTTGCTGGGCAGTGTGCAACCTGGAATGTTTTTGATTTTAGAGTCTTGGGGCGGCACTGATTTTTTGGGGGTCAGGTCGCTGAATGTCGAGCCGATGGCCACGCTGACGACCCCGTCCGTCCTGCTGTCCATCACCAGTTCGGCGTCGGTGAAGTTGCTGTAGACCGTATAGGCCTGCCACATGTTGTTCACCCCGTAGTAGATGGTGGTCCGCTCCACTTTTCGCGAAGGGAAATCGCCGACGGCGGAAACGTTGAAATTACGATTCCGCAAGGCCTCGCCTACCGCTCCCGCAAGACCCACCGATTTGGTGCCGTTCAGCACGTTGACTTCCACGCTCCCGTTTGGCTGGTATGTGGCCGGGCTTTTCTTGGGGTCTTCAGATGCGCAGACAAGCGGTGCGCCGTAGTTGGTCTGTGCCTGTGGCACGTCTGCATTGCTTTTGCCGATGGTGCGGAAGAAGACGAGGAACGAGACCACCAAGGCCACGACCAATACGGCCGCAATCGTTGAAAATACACGCACCTGACGGTGATGCACGTACTCCTTGCGCGCCTTGCGTTCGTCGCTAAATTGCTGCATTGTTCATTCCTGTCAACCCGTGCCTGCGCCATTCCTTCAAACGCGCGTCTTGCCCGGCGTGCAGAGGATTTGGCGAAATACCGACGTTTTTACTTTACCGTGAGAGTGTGACGCACAGAAGATACCGTCGATGAAGATTATTTCTTGTATATCATAGTAAAATTCGTTGGATTATATTGACTTGTGGACGATAAAAGGAACAGAGGAAGTCAGTTCTCAACCGCTGCGGCCAAAGCGGCGAATTCGTTGACGGTCAAGGTCTCGCCGCGTCTGGTGGGGTCGATGCCGGCAGCCGTGAATGCCTCGGATGGCACCAGCTTTTTCAGAGCTGCGTGAAGGGTCTTACGGCGCTGGCTGAAGGCGGCGTCGATGAGTCGGAACACTTTCTCGCGGTTGGCTTGATGGGTGATAGACGAGGTGGGCGCGAATATGGTATTTGCTGATTGTGATACATTTTGGTCGCGCTTGTTGTCGTTGTCAAGGCTTGATTCTGCGGCAATCTTGCTTGTCGACGTGTTTTTGCCATCATAATTGCGATACCGCGTAAACGAAACCAGCGCGGAATCGACGTTCGGCGCGGGCCAGAAGACGTTGCGGCCGACGAGACCTACGCGTTCGGCCTGGCCGTACCACGCCAGTTTTACGCTTGGGGTGCCGTAGATTTTTGATCCCGGCTTGGCGGCGAGCCGGTCGGCGACTTCTTTCTGCACCATGACGAGAAAATGGTCGAGGTTTTCGAAGCGCTCAAGCAGCGTCAGCAGTATCGGAGTCGCCACATTGTATGGCAAATTGGAAACGAGGGTGAACGGATTGCCGGATGCCGTGTGGGTGTCTTCTCTCCTGTCGTCGGCGTCAGTCTGGCTGCTTGGTGTGTGCGTTGCGTTCGGCGCATTCGCTGCAAGCTCCGGCAGCGTCTCGGGGCTCAGGCTCATCGCGTCGGCGGTGACGACGGTGAGCCGGTCGGCCGCCTCCGGCATGAATTCGGCAACGGTCTCGGGCAGCCGTGCCGCCAGCGCCGGGTCGATTTCCACGGCCGTCACCGCGGCCCCGGTTTCCAGCAATGCCAAGGTGAGCGAGCCCAAACCCGGCCCGACTTCGAGCACGCGGGTATCGGCGGTGACGCCGGCTTCGCGCACGATGCGCCGCACCGTACCCGGGTCGATGACAAAATTCTGTCCGAATTTCTTGGTCGGGCTGATGCCGGCGTCCGCCGCGATACGCCGGATGTCCCCCGCCCCCAGCAGGTGGCCGTTATGTGCCGTCACGCCGTCTGTCACACTGCTCCCGTTCGTTGTTTGCTCACTCATACTTTCAAAGATACCCTTGGCGCGCGAATCGATGTGTTCGAGGCTTGGCCGATGCATGGCTAAAAGCGTCGGCTATTGCTTGCGTTTCTTCTTCTCAATATGAAATCGTAAGCGGTGGATGACGCTGACGCCTTTGCATAGTTGACTGACGGTGCCAGGCACAGCTTACGTTCCGGGATTCAAACGGCTCAGATTGAGTTGCTGCGATTGTTCTCAAACACGGGCCAAATGCGCGGATTGTTGACGTGACAGGTGATATCGGTAGCTGTCAGATTCGGTAACGAGCCAGCGCGATCCTCGCGTACGCGCAGGTCAGTAGGCGTGATGGGTTTGCCAGAAGCTCCAGGCGCCTCGTGGGCTGCCGTACGCGCTGTGAATGTAGCTCAGGCCCCAATCGATCTGGGTGCCGGCGTTGTCTTTCCAATCAGCCCCGAACGAGGCCATTTTGCTGCCGGGGTATGACTGCGGTATGCCGTATGGCGCGTTTTCCGGAGTGCCGTCCGCCATTTGCCGGTTCAGCGCGCTCCAGCTCCAACTGGATTCGAGGGTCCACATATTGATGAGCGGTTGGCAGTCTGCCTGGTTCCAGCCCCAATCACTGTGTTGCATCACCATTGCGCAGGCATACTCTTGCGCCGCCGCAGGGCTTGCATGCCACAGGCCGCCGTGACCGGGAGCTGAAGGTGCGGGTGCAGGGGCTGGCGCCGGTGCCGGAGCAGGCGTTGAAGGCTGCGACGGTTGGTTCGGCTGCTGTGCAGGTGCTGAAGGTGCCGGGGCTGACGAAGACGAATTGCCGGAGTCGTCTTTGCCCTTGTCCTTGTCTTTGCTTGTGCCGGAATCGCTGCTGCCGTTTGAACCGGTGCCGGTGCTGGAATCGCCATTGCCGCTGCCGCCGGTCGAAGGTGCGGGAGTAGCAGCAGCGGCCGGCCCGACGGCCACAATCTGGTCTACCGCCACTTGGGTGACGGTCTCGGATTGAAGCGTCGAGCTTTCGGCCTGGCCGTCGACATAGGTGACGTCGTAGACCTGCTGCTTGTTGCCGTTCTGGCCCGCCTGACGAATCTCGGTCTGGCCGGGCTGCAGGTTGGAATCGACCACGGTGCGTGTGGCGAACGGCACGGCGACGTCCTTCGTCTCCTGACCGTGCGTGACGCGTTGGACGCGCAGGATGGTCTGCCCGTTGTCCTCGCTGACGCTGACTCGGTCTTCCTTGCCGATGGTGATGTTCTTGGAATCGAGAATCGAGGCGGCCGTAAGCTTGCCGTTGGGTGCCACGCTGGTCTTGCCGTCGGCGATGACCGTGACCGGGCCGGCCTTGTTGATCACGAACCCGCCGGTGAGCTGGTTGTAGACGTTGGTGACATTGACCGACACCTTTGCAGCGTTCTTGGCGTTGGCCTTGAAGAAGCCGAGCAGCTGGTCGGCGCTGGTGGCGTACGTCCAGAAGGGCACGTCCTGGCCTTCGATGTTGATGGTGGACTGATAGGCGCTGCGCACGGTGACCACGTCGTGGTTCTTGAGGCCCGCCTTCTCGTCTGTCGAGTCGATGAAATCGTGGGTTTTGACCTTCACGCCTTGGGATTCAAGGAATCTGGGGACGGAGGCGGAATAGGTGGTCACGGTTTTGGTCGCGCCGTTGACCGTCAGGGCCACGCTCTTGCGCGCGGTGATGGCGAAGAAGACGATGCTGGCCAGCAGCACCACTCCCACGCAAATCGCCACGCGAACCCTGCGCAAGGTGACGAACCGCCGCGGAGTCCATCGACGTGCCATGCAAACCCCCTGAAATGATGTATCTGACATGTCGTAATGTACCGGCCATGTCTACTGCTATACCCAGTCTACAGTCTATCGGTTTCACCGTGAAGATTGCAATACGTATTCGGGTTGCGGGGGCAAGTTTTTACAAAGAAACCACAGCAAGTAACGAGTGCGATCGAACCGGTGCCGGGGTCCTTTGCGAAGCCGTCAGATGAATGGCTTCCAGTGGGAAAGCCCTTTAAAAAGGGGAAAGGGGCGGGAGAGAAGGGGATATTCCCGCCCCTAAAGGGCGAAGCAAATTGGGGGAAGTTTCGCCCTTGGACGTCGCTCCCCATATGGAAGAGGAACAACGCTTACTTACTCGAGCGCGAGTAATGCCGTCGGCGCCTCCTTCACGCCGGAATCGTTGGGTCTGACAATGCTTGCCGCCACAACGCACACAACCCACTCTCGTGGGCTTCACAACAAATTCATTACTGCCTCAGTTAAAGCGTGCCGTCTGCTCCAACTGAAAACATCTACAACACAAACAACTCATGTCTCTCACCGCAACATTGCACCGGTGAGCCTCCTGTCGGGATCGAACCGACGACCTGCCGCTTACAAGGCGGCCGCTCTGGCCATCTGAGCTAAGGAGGCGTTGGTTTCAATCGTATCCGACAAAACCAGACAGACCCTCACTTTAACAGCAAGGCTCGATTACTTGTGTGTTGGTCCGGTTTGTAGACCGGGGAATTTGAATCATCGATTTTCTCTCGCACGCAGTATTTGTGAAAGAAATAACATGGAATAGAAATTGTTCGTATCAAATAATGCGTAAAACGTTCTACGTATGATTTACTTTCTGAATACAACGATATCGGGAACTCAGAATCGTTGGTATGAATGGATTCTCGATATTTTTTTAGTTTTACGTCATATGGAAGGGTGTTGCGTTTTGCGCAAAACGACTTCGCCAAACGAGACAAAATTCGTCGGGTTTTGACTCATGATATATTCTAAAGAGCGTTGCTTCTCGCACATCTTTCATGGTGTTGCCTCTTTTAGAGGAATGTCATATAGCATGTTGGGGGTAGGAATGTTAGGACATGACTAGCCGGTAATGCGCAAAGGTACGGTAAGGGGCAACGTTGCTAGCGCAAAGAGTATAGAGGACGGAGTATGGCTCGGCATACAGGCAATGGCTACTACGTACAGGCGCCAGCGGATTCTTCTTGGTATGGCGGCGCCGACGTTGGCGATTTATTGATTCAGGCGCGGCAGGCGCAGGAAGCCAAAGAACGTAAGCAGCGTCGTATTGTCGGGTTCATTGCTTTTATCGTCGTCGTCATTTTCGTTGCCGTTATCGGTCTGGTGAGTTACCGTTCCATCGCCAAGCGCAACGCAGCGCAGAATGTGACCGAGGATCAGGCCTACAGCGCGTTGCAGAGCGTAAAGTTGAAACCTAAATTCGCAAACGACAAAGGCGGCATACTTTTTTCGAAGGCCGGTTACGGCAAGAAAACCGCGAATGCTCCCACGCTGGAAATCTACACCGATCCGATGTGCCCTGGCTGTGCCGTCCTGCATCAGCAGATGGATGCCACGTTGCGTGCGCTGCTGGATTCCGGTCAGATCAATCTTGAAATTCATCCCGTAACGTTCCTTGACAATATGTCGACGGACCATTATTCATCGCGTGCCGATAACGGCGTGGCCTATATTGCATCCAATGACCCGGATCCCAACCACCTTCTGGATTTCATCACCAACATCCATAGCGACGATTTCCAGCCTGAAGAGGCCGCCGACTACAAACCGGTGAACAACCGGCAATTGCAGGAGCAAGCCATGGCGGCAGGCGTCCCGGAGGATATTGCGAGCAAGGCTTTCGGCAACGAATACGAACCATGGCTTTCCGCCGCCGCGCAATACACGCTGCGCCGTCCGGAACTCAAGGACATCGGCGGCCAGTTCAAGGGCAAGCTCACCACGCCGGTGGTGGTCATCAACGGCAAGATGCTTGATATTTCGGGGATTTCGGACATCGGGCTCACCTATAAGGTGGCTATCCTTCAATCTATCGGCCTCGCCAATGAGGATATAGGTGTGGCCGGCAAGCAGCCGGCGATCGGCGCCGATGGCAATCCTACGTTCCCGAAGACCCAGCCCTCGGCGTGAATTACTCTGGTTTCGTATTCTGGTTTCGTATTCTGGCCTCGCGAATGTACTCTGATTCCGTGAGTCTGCATCTCGGTTCTTCGGTACGCTTTCAGCGGTTTGTCCGCATTTCAGTAGCTCGCTTTTGAGCAGACGCTCTCGTCTGTAGCCAGCCTTTGCCTTGGCGCGATGCCTTGAGTTTGCAACTTAATTCTGTGCCTTATAACCTTGGGCTCTTGGCTGATGCCCTCAGTCGGATGCCTCAAGCAGCGGTGTCAATCGCGAATAAAAATGGCGGCAGGCCACGCACGAATGGTGGTCTGCCGCCGTTTTTATGAGGCTTGGATCGGTTGGTCAGTCCAAGGATTCAGGTGCTCCGGTACCGATCCTCGGTGTAACGCCTTTCATGCCTACTTGCGCTTCCTTGATTCCCAGCTCCTTGAGCAGGGCCTGCTGCTGCGTGAGGCCGAGTTGCGACAACGAGCTCATATCCATGAGCTTGCCGTTGACCGTGACGGCCGGCGTGCTCAGCTGGCCATCGGTGTTCAGCAGATCCTTGCGCCTGATCGTGTAGTTGTAGGAGGCCTCAAGCCACTTGTTGTAAGTGCCGTTGAACGCCTTGCTGATCACGTCTCGAGGTACCCCGGCGGCCACAGCCTGCGCCTGAATCTGGTCATTGCTCGTAGCCTTGTAATCAGGGCCTTCGGCGGGCTGGTAGTCCTTCTTATAGAGGTTGCTGACGAAATCGAGCAGATGCTGCGTGCTCGGGTCGTGGCTGGCTACGTAGAGTATGGCTCCGGCCGCGCGGGTGGAGTACTGGTCGGTCGAATCCTGATCCAGGAAATTCATGACATGGTAGACCAGATTGATCTGGCCGGAATTCACCATTTTAGCGAGGTCGGTGTCGATCTGGCGGTGCAGTGAACCGCAACCGGGGCAAAGCGGATCCATGTAGATTTCGACGGTCGGAACCTTGTCGATCTTCTTGTTGTATCCATCCTTGGAAATCAGGATGCCGCCTTTGTCGTCGGCGTACTTCGGCTTGGTCTTGACCTTCTGCAGCGAAGAGTAAGAGGCGTCCGCGGTGACTTTTTTCGCTTCGTTGCTCTTGTGGATGGAGCGGAAGCTGACGGCAGCGACAATAACGACGAGGATGACGAGGATGGCCACGACGAGGGCGCCGATGATGGTCTGCTGCTTGCGTTCCTTGGCGGCGGCCTCCTCGAGCGCTTTCTGACGTGCCGCTTCCTCGGCCTGACGTCTGGCTCTCGTCTGGCGTTTTTGCTTCTTGTTATTGCCTTGCTGTGCCATATGTCCTTCTTTATGATTGCAAAATGCTGTCAACCGCCGGTTTATCCGCCGTTATGGCGACAACGCAACCAACGTACTGTAGACTCGATGCTTTCTTATTTTGCACGTACGGGTGGATGAAATAGTCTGAGAGCCGAGTGCGTTGATATTTTATTGCGGATATTGCAAGTTTGTCCAAATAGTAAGGTGCGTCTGCCTTGGTCAATGTGTATTACAATTGTGGATTTGGAAACGGAACCCAATCGATTTGGTGATTGGCGAGGGCGAACACAAGTGCCGCGAGCGTTGCTACCAGCCAAATCGCCAACAATAGCCAGTGGTGGGTCGAACGGTGTTTGGCGGATCCTGCGCTGTTTATGCCGATGTCGTCTTCGTTGCCGTCGGTATCGTTTTCTTGATTCTGCAGATTGCTGTATCCGTCATCTGCCGAATTCGGCGAACTGAACTCGGGTTGCGCTGCGATGTACGGTTGGTCCGGCTGGTAGGTGGCGCCCCGCAGTCGGCCGGCACCGATGCGCAGCGACGTGGCTTTTGGCCCGAAAGCCGTGACAAGCCATGCGGCGGCCATGAATACCGCCAGTGAAAGGCTCGAATAGGAAAGCGAAAGATCGGCGGGGAGAGGAAGCGGAAGGTTCAGGGAACCGGCCGACAACGCGACCATATGCGTGGGAAGTCCCGAAACCAGATTGAAGACCACCGGGCCCACGCCGGCGATGAAGACGAGAACCAGCGCTCGCGGGACGGTGAAGAGCAGGGCTTTGAGGATATGCCAGGGCAGGCTGACCGTACGCAGCGCTGTGTCCCCGCCTTTGCGGATACCGCCGCGTCGGCCTTCGCGCTCGAGTTGCGCTTCTTCGCTGTAGCCAAGTGTCAGAAGGAACCAAAGCAAGGCCGTGGCGCAGCAGATCGAGATAAGGGGCACCGAAGCCGAAAGCAACGCGAGCGGAATCGCCAGCAGCCAAAGCGGCAGAATCGAGCGCGAAAGAAGCTTGCCGCGCCGCACGTCAGCCGGGTTCGCAATCGGGGCCGATTCCATCGGTTGAGACATGGGCTGGAGCATGGGTTGAGGCGCTGGGGCGGCCTGCGTTTGTTGCGAAGAATAACTCGGCTGGGGCGTATAGACGGGTTGCGTGGGCTGTCCATATATATAGGGAGTAGGTGCGGGCGCGTAAGGCGCGGTCTGCACTGGCTGCATGGGCTGAGTTGACTGCACAGGCTGCAGGATTTGAGTGGCCGGTTCGAGCGTCATCGGCATCGTGCCGGCTTCTGTTTGGTCTGCCTGACCTGTCTGGTTTGCCGTGTTCGGCGCCGCGACAGGTAGCGGTGTGGTTGACTTGAGGACTCGCGTCGCAGCCGGGTCAAGCGGCATGGTGGCGGTTGCGTTGTCGTTTCCGTTTCCGACCACGCTCCCATCCTGCACCATCGCGGAAGTCGCCGTCAGATCTTGCGTCGAAGGCGGCGGCAAGGTTTGGGTGGCGTCGTCGCTTGGAAGTGACGACAGGCTGAGAAGTGTTTGTGGCGCTTGATGCATTGACGGTCGGGCGCTGTTGTATGCGGTTCCTTGCGTTCCGGCCAGCCGGTCTGTGGCCGGTCCGAATGGCATCGCTCGCGTTGACCCGCGTATCTGGTGGCGTTGCTGCCCCGTCGATACCGGGGTTGTGGTGACGGCGTTGTCGGTGGTGCTACCCGATATTGTATTACTATTTTGGGTCACAGCCGTAGGAATGTCGTCGGTCCAGGCGGAACGGGGATTATCCGTGGACGCGACCTGGGAAGCCGGATCAGGCCGAGGCGTTCGGCCAAAAGGGGGCACCACCCCTTCGGGACCGCCGTTTTCGTCGGCTTCGTCGTCCAGCTCACCGTTCTCGAACGGATTCAGCGCATCAAGCGTGACGGCCTGCAGCAGCTGGTCGGGGCTGCAGCGTTTGGCCGGGTCGGGATTGAGCGCGCTGCGCAAGGCGTTCAACGTGTTGGGTGGAAGGCCTGCGAGATTGGCGTTGCCGCTCGCCTCGCGCTCGAGCACCGCCATCATCGGCTTGCTGCCGAACACGGGCCGGCCGGTGGCGGCGAAGGCGATGACGCTGGCGAGCGACCACCAGTCGGTGGCCTCGTTGCTTTCCGCGCCGTCGATGATCTCCGGGGCGATGAAGCCAGGTGTGCCCATCACCAGGCCGGTGCGGGTGACGTGGCTTTCACCGGCGGACATGGCGATGCCGAAGTCCACCAGAACGGGGCCGGACGCGCTGACCATGACGTTGGTCGGCTTGATGTCGCGGTGGATGATGCCTTGGGCGTGCACCGCGCGGACCGCGTCGATGAGCTTGGAGGTGAGGCGCTGCAGGTCGTCGCCGACGTATCGTCCGTTCGCGGCCACATCGTCGCGCAGGTTTTTGCCCTCAATCAGTTCCGTGACAATGAAGGCGAGGGAGTCGTCGAGCTCCATGTCGACGATGGCGCAGACGCCGGGGTGGTGGATTTTGCGCATGGCCACCGCCTCGCGCCGCATGCGCTCGCGGGCCGTGACGTGCGGATCGCGGCTGCGGTGGTGCGGTTGGGCGCCTCGATCGCCATTTTGCCCGCCGCTGCCGTGCCCCGGCTGAGACGAATATGCACCAACCTTCCCGTTGCCTTGCCCGTAACCGGAAGTGCCATATTCATTGTCGGCCGCGTTGTTGTCTGTAAAATCGTAACCGGCGGAACCGTTGCCTGTCGCGTTGCTGTCCGCGTTTCCGTAGCCTTCAGGATTGCCTTCCGATGGCATATCATCGTTTTGATAATGATTATCGCCGGTTTCGTTATCGTCCTTGAGCGAATCCCGCAGAATCTTCATGGCGTATATCTGCCCGCCGTCGTCACGCACGCGCCAGACTGAACCCATCGCACCGCCGCCCAGCCGCGAGATCAGCGTATATCCGCCGACGATCTCTCCGGGTTCCAAATCCAACGCGTTCAAGTCGCTCATACCCTCATACTACCGAGGGCGCGAAACAGCTTCGGACTGGTTTGGCCGCGGCATAATGGCAGAAAAGCGTAAAAAGTGCCAATTAGCCCGTCTTAATCGCACTTTTTTCACTGGGCCGGTAGAAAAGTGCGTTTTAGGGAGACTAAAACGCACTTTTTGCACTTGCGCTGAGCGCTTGGAGCCGCCTACTCTGCCTTGATGGTGAAGCTGGTCTCCAGTTTGCCATCGGTGACGTTGAGTGTCGCCACTGATTCGCTGTCGGATTGTCGCCCTGCTTGTGAACCGGGCATCTCGATGATGGCCAGCGCCTCGCCGCGGTAGGTGCCGGTGCTGCCGGTGACGAAACTGCCCGGATTGTAGGGGGCCGCGGACCCGAACGCGACCAGCCGGCCGCCGCTGACTGTTGCGCTGAGAGTGCCGTGTTGCAGAGGTTTGGTGATGCCGGCGGCGTCGGTATAGCGCACGCGCACGTACGCCAGATGCCCAGGGCTGCAGGTGCCGGAAGCGTTGCTGTCCCTGCGTTTTGGTGTATCGGACGAAGAGTATTGGGACTCCTCGAAGCCGTCGACAGGCTCCATCGAGGCGGTGAGCTTCGTCGGCCCTTCGGCGCTGGTCACCGCGCACCGGCCGATTTCCGCACCGCTTTCGTCGAAGCTCACGGCCTCGAGGGTGCCGGGTTGGTAGGTGCAACCGAACCGTGCCAGGCAGTCATGCTGCAACGTCTTGCGTGCGATTTCCTTGCCGTTCAATATCAGGGCGACGCTCGCCGCGCGCGCGTAGACCTCGACGTCGGCCTTGTGCCCCTCATAGCCTTCCCAACTCCAGGAAGGCACGGCATCCGTCATTTTCCAGGCGCTCGGCGAATGCTTGTCGCCGGTGTGGTTCACCGGTCGCACCGCGAGGTAGGGGCCCTGGCTTTCTTCGAGCGCGACGCGGGTGTAGAGCGCCTCGCCGGTCACCCTCCCCGTCAGGTCGAGGCGGCCGGAGCCGGAAGTAAGCCAGCCGAAGCCGTTTTCCGTCGGGGCGTCATCCCCGTATTCCCACGCGCCGACGCCGGTTTCGCCCATATAATCCATGCCCGCCCAGACGAAATCGCCGATGAGACGCGGGTTGTCTTTGGCCATGGCCTTGAACCGATAGGCGTCGGCGCAGAAGGTTTCGGAACCGAGGATCAGGCGGTGCGGATAGCGGCGAAGGTCCTTGCGATAGCGCTTGATGCCGTAGTTGTAGCCGGCGATATCGAGCTGCGCAAACGCGTCGCGGGTCTTGACGTCGCAGGCGTGCAGCGTGGCGCCGGTTTTCATGAAATCGGCACCCATGATGCCCGCCAGATTATTGAAGAACTCGCTGCCCACGGCCTTGTGCTTGGATTTTGCCGACCCGTCTGTTGCGCGCGGAGCCACGCACGCTCCCGGAACGACGGACTCCCCGTGTGACGCCGAAACGTGCTCTGTGGATTGCGATTCGACCTCTTTGCGCGCCTTCTTGTCGGAATAGACGCCGAAGCCGATGGAGCTCAGGAAATTGAAGAAGATATTGACGCCGCAGGTCACCGGTCGGGTGGGGTCCAGGCTGTGCAGCAGGCCGACCATGGAACGGGTCAGCGCGATGCCTTTCTTTTCCGCGGTTTCGCTGACTTCGTTGCCGATCGAATACATGACGACGCTGGGGTGGTTGCGGTCTTTGCGGACCATGGCTTTGAGGTCGCCCTGCCGGTTGGCCTCGAAGTAATCGACATAGTCGTAGAGGGTCTTGTGGATGTACCAGTGATCGATGTATTCGTCGAGGACGAGCATGCCCAGCTCGTCGCAGGCCTTGAGCAACGCCTTAGAGCAGGGGTTGTGGGCCGAGCGGATGGCGTTGTAACCTTGGGCCTTCAGCCCTTGGACCTTGCGTCGTTCGGCGTCGTCGAATGCGGCGGCCCCGAGTATGCCGTTGGTGTGGTGGACGCATGCGCCTTGCATGATCGTGCGCTCGCCGTTGATCAGGAATCCGTTGTCGCCCCAGTCCAGCGTGCGTATGCCGAACACCGTGCTGGCGGTGTCGGAGGTTGCGTTGGTTGCGATGGCACTGCCAGAGTTGCCGGCAATATCTGTGGTGGTCTTGACGTCGGTAGCGTCGGTGGCCGACTCGTGGCTTTCAGCCTGATACGTTACTTGGCAGGTGTAGAGGTTCGGGTGCGCGGGACTCCAAAGTTGCGCGTCAGGAATATCCAACGTAACCGTTGCTTGGCCTTGTGCGTCGGTTGCGCACTCGACGGATGCCGTCGACGTATCGATATCCCGCTCCCCCGCGAAAATTTCGATATGCGCCCTGCCGGCTCCGGTGGTCTGCAGCGTGATTTCGACCTTCGCAGGCTCCGTCGAAATCGTGCGTACCCCGACGCCTTCGAAACGGATATGCTCGCGCGGCCCTGTCCAAAGCGTGACCGGCCGGTAGATGCCGGCTCCCGAATACCAGCGGGAATTGGGTTGGTCGGCGTTACGTGCCACCACGCGGATCTCGTTGTCCTCGCCGATGGTGACCAGGTCGGTGACGTCCACCGTGAACCCGCTGTATCCGTAGTCGCATGAACCGGCTTTCCTGCCGTTGACGAAGACTTCGGCGAGCCGATAGACCCCCTCGAATTCGAGGATCATGGCCTTGCCGCGCAGCGCTTCACCGGGCTTGAAGTGGCGGACGTACTCGTAATCCCGTCCGTCGAACCACCCCGTGTTGGTGCCGCCCGGCGCGTCTTCAAAGCGCGGCTCATAGAGCATGGCGTCATGCGGCAGCGTCACCGGCGTAAACGCCTCGTCGCTGCTCAGGTGACGGACCTGCCAGTGTCTGTTCAATCCCGTTGGCTGCATAAGGTCTCTTTTCTGCTATTTCTATTGATACTACTGTCTTGTGCGGCTTCGAAGAAAAGGCGTCCATGATTTCTTTTTTGCGCCATAGCAATCTGTTCGGCGGTTTTGGTGCCGTTTAGGCATGATTCGGTTTCGGTGGACTTCTTGCTGTGCTCAAATGGATGGCGTTAGGGCGGCTATGGATTGGTTATGTTGTCCGGTTTGTCCGTTTGCGGCACGCTTATATCAAATTACTTGTTGACAAGGGAACGATGACTATGAGTGGTTCTTCTGCTATGGCTGATAGTCGGGCTCCGTACGTAATGAGCCGCGACGGCAAGAAGACTTTTCTGGGAGACGAAGCGTATAAGGTCGTCCAGAGCGTGATTGCGGCTTTTCGGGTCGGCAGGAGATACTGACGACAGGCGAAGCGGCGACGATACTTGGGGTGTCGGCAAAAACCGTCGCCCGCATGGTGGACGCCGGCGAGATGCCAAGTGAACGGCGCGGAATTTCAGGCCGTCGCATGGTTCTGGCTTCCGAAGTCATTGCGTACCGCGAGCGCAGTGCCAAAGACAGGAAGAAGAATCTGGCACAGACCCGTCGTGTCGCTTTCGATTCTGGCCCATGTAACTTGGATCAGGGTTATATCGACAAGGACCAGATAATGACTGCGGGCGTCGGTCGAGAGGGTGTCATTCTCGGCGCGAATATTTTTCTGGGTGATTGACCTCAATAGAGACTATCAGCCAGCTTCATAATTATTTTATGAAGTTTGGTGCGTAACTTCATAATTATTTTATGAAGCTGTATATGCAATCGTCATTGAAATGATTGTTGCGCTTGGCGGATAACGGGTACGGGTTCTGGTGTGTGAAAGTTGTCGGTCAAATCTGAGGTAGGAGACTCGCTTCTTTGTACTTATCTGGCACATTAATCACTGAAGAGTGCAAAAAGTGCTAATTGGCTTACGTAAATCGCACTTTTTTCATCGGTAAGTGAGAAAAGTGCGTTTTGGTGGTAGTAAAAGGCACTTTTTGCACGAAGGTAGGGTATGTGATTGGCTGCAGGGCCGCTGGCGGCTAGCCTAGTTGAGGCTTGGCTGCATGGGAATGCCATTGCTGATGAGCTTCTGAATTAGTGGCTTTCGCGAAGTCACTTCTTGATAATCGGTGCGTAGAATGCTTGCGACTCCTGCGCGGTGTAGCGCATCTTCACGCCTCCGTTCGTCGTAGACCACCCGCCGTGTACTGCGCCCATTTGTCATGTGCTGGTTGGTGTACTTTTCCATGCCATCGTATTCGAGGACTACGGCGTTGCCGTTGCATAGCCAAAGAAAGTCAGTGCGAAAAATATGCGTTGGATTAGCGGGATCGCGAAATTCGTGTTGTAATTCCGGTTTCGCGAATCCGGAATCAAGTATTACTGCGCGGCAGAACGATTCGCCTCCATTTTCGCTCTTGGGGTCGGCGTCGCGAAGAAGTCTGTGCATGGGCTCGCAGTTATTGCTCCGTTGACAGGTTCTTTCGATTGCGTCAGTTGTTACTAGTCCCATGCGTAAAGCGGAGTCGAAAATACCGAGAGCTTGGGCGTAGGGGTATCGAAGTCCGCAATCGACCAATGTTTGGGCTGGAGGTGTGACCCGAATGCCATCATGCACAATGAATGTCAGTGGATGAACATGGATTTTCTCCACGGCCCCTGCCGGCTGTCGCGTTATGGATTCCTCCGTCGCGATTTGCGCATGTCCCATCTCGCTCAGTCGCCAAGGACATTCGAGTCCCAACACCAGCGCCGCGCTCAGGCCGCCGAATACGCGTCGAGGATTTTTGAGTGCGAGTGTGCGTATGAGGTGCAACGTCCTCTCGACTGGGTTAAGCTCGTTGAAATATTCCAACCGTGCGTAGATGTTTGGGCACAGACGTATGTATTCGTGCGCCAGCCACCGCGTTCGCAGGACTTTACGCTGGTTGGCTGTTGTGCCGAAAATAAAGTGGCGCTGCGTTTCAGCCTTGCCTGTTAGGCGTTCTATCTCTGGGTTTCGTCGCATGCTTTCGACGTTACGTGTTGCAATAAAAGGAGCGCAAGTTTTGCGGGCTACTGTGGTCGAATGCTCGAGGTTATGCACAATTCGGGCGTGTCGCACCAAACTTATCCACCTTATCCACCTTGAACCTTTTCATGCATATTTTTCATTCCCGTGTGCAAAAAGTGCGTTCTGCACGGGGTAAAATGCACTTTTTTCACATAACAGTGCGAAATGTGTGATGAGGCATGTCTAAAATGCACTTTTTGCACGGATGCCGAAAAGCGGTCGGGAGCCATCGATGTGATTTGCGGCACAGACTGTGCGCGATAAACGACAGGATGAGTGCAGGTGAGAATAGTCTGTTGGAATAGTGGTTTCCTAAAAATAGGCGCAACAAGACCAAGGTGGTCGTTAGCTGTAACGATGGTGTATGAGGCGTGGAAGCTGTTCGAGCGCACCAATCGCAGGAGTTTGGCGTTTTAGAGAAAGAGAAGCATATGGAAGCGAAAAGGAAGATTCCCGTCGCGCGAATAATAAAAACCGTGCTTTCGATAATTCTTGCGGTGGTGCTTATCGTGGCAATGGCACTGGCGAATCCGCAATTGTCGATGAACAAGAAAATGCTGTCGAATATACTCGGCATGAATCATCAGTCGGCGGATAATTCGAAGATCGACGCGCAAGGTGTCAACGCAAATTACTACTCGACTTCTTATACCAAGGACAGCATCAAGAAGGCCGAGGACAAGCTTTACAACGATATCGCCGACGAAGGCACGGTGCTGCTGAAAAACGACGATCATGCTCTGCCGATGAAGCAAGGCACGAAATTCAGTTTCTTCAGCGCCAACAGCAAAGACGGGACGACCCGCGCGGTACTTCCCATCGGCGAGGGTGCGCAATCGGTTACTTTGCAAAGCAGCTTCCAGAAAGCCGGTTTCAAAGTCAACCAAAAACTTTGGGATTTCTACCAGTCGAAGACCGGCAAAAAGTATGGTCTCGCCAAGGGCTCGGTGAATTTCGGCGATGCCGAGGACTTCCGCATCAACGAAGCACCGCTGTCCGTTCTGCGCTCACAGCAGGGGCTTCTGAATTCGGTGAAAGGCACGGTTCCCGTCTATGTGTTGAGCCGCGTAGCTGGCGAAGGGCGCGATATGCCCCGTTCCATGTACAACCATGCGACTTCGCAGGCGGACAAGGGAAAGACCTACCTGCAGCCGGATTCAACGGAACTCGAACTGCTTAAATACCTGAACGATAATTTCGGCACCGTATTGCTGTACGTCAAGTCGAACGCCGCGCTGCAACTTGATTGGTTGAAGCAGTTCCCTCATATCAAGGCCGTGCTGTATTCGCAGAATGTCACCAATTCGCTCGCGCAGATCGTTGCGGGCAAGGTCAACCCGTCAGGTCGTACCACCGACACATTCGCGGCCGATCCGCTTGCCTCGCCCGCGGCGCAGAACTTCGGCAGCTACCAGTATTACGACCAGAACGGCAAGCCCACGAAATACAACTATATCGACTATGCTGAGGGCATCTATGTGGGCTACAAGTATTATGAGACCCGCTACGAAGACAAGGTGCTCGGCCAGGGTGACGCCGGCGACTATAACTATGCCAAGCAGGTCGTGTATCCGTTTGGTTATGGCCTGAGCTATACAACATTCAACTGGAGCGGCTTCTCGGTAAACGCTGCCGGGCAGAAGTTCAACGCCACCGTGACGGTAAAGAACACAGGTTCCAAAGCCGGCAAGGACGCGGTCGAACTGTATGCGCAGGCTCCTTACACGCAGTATGACAAGGACAACGGCGTTGAGAAGGCATCCGCGAACCTGGTTGGTTTCGCCAAGACCAAGGTGCTGCAGCCCGGTGAAAGCCAGACCGTCACGGTGAAATTCAACGAAGACCAACTGAAGTCCTACGACTATAGGAAAGCTAAGACCTACATCATGGATCCTGGTGAATATCGCTTCACCGCCGCTCGAAACGCTAACGAGGCCACCAACAACTTCCTCGCGGATAAAGGCAAAAACAAGTCCGCGGGCATGACCAAGGACGGCGACACCTCGATGGTGGCGCATTGGACTCCGGCGAACACCGACGTTGATTTCACCACGTTTGCGCTTGATTCCAAGACCAAGAAGAAGATCAGCAATGTCTTCGACTTCGCCTCGGATAAAGGTGTCAAATATCTGACCCGTGCCGATTGGACGAAGACTTTCCCCAAGCATTACGGCGAGCCTTCGGACTCCATCGACACCTGGGGCGACGAAATCAACTGCACCGACAAGAAGGGTGCCAAGGCTTCCTGCACTTGGAAGAAGACGGCCAGCTCGCAGCTGTTGAAGCAGTTGGAGGGCAATGATTCCGGTACGCCCGTGAAGCGCGCTTCCGTCAAGGCCACCCCGACTTTCGGCAAGAAGAACGGGCTGAAAGTCTCCGATTTGCGCGGCGCGGCCTATAACGACCCGAAGTGGGACAAACTGCTCGATGAATTGACGCAAAAGGACTATCAGCAGACCATCGGTTTCTCCGGTTACGGTATCGGATATCTGAAATCCGTGCAGAAACCGTATCAGGTAGATGCCGATTCGGCGACCGGACTGGTCTACGGCGGCACTAATCGTATGTTCCCCAGCCCGATGACTCTGGCTCAGACCTACAATACGGATTTGGCCACGAGGTACGGCAAGATGATTGGCGATGAGGCTTTGCTCGGCGGCGCCAATGGCTGGTATGCGCCTTCCATGGATATTCATCGCACGCCCTTCTCCGGGCGCAACGGCGAATACTATTCCGAAGACGGATTCATGTCCGGCTCGATGGCGAAGCAGGAGATCACAGGTGCGGCGACCCGAGGAGTCTACTCGTACATCAAGCACTTCCTGCTCAACGATCAGGAGGACCATCGTGGCGACCGGCCGGGTAATTTCTCGGTGGCGACTTGGTCCAACGAGCAAGCGATTCGTGAGCTGTACCTCAAGCCGTTTGAGATGTGCATCAAGTCGGGCACTGTGCCCATGAAGTACGTCAAGAAAGGTGCTGACGGCAAGTATCGCAACGCTGTGGCCCAGATGCCTGCGGCCCAGGCGATGATGACTTCGTTCAACCGAATCGGAGCCACGTGGGTTGGCGGCTCGTATCCGTTGATTCACAATCTGCTGCGTAGCGAATGGGGCTTCAACGGTTTGGTGATGACCGACAACGCCAATACCGGTAAGTTCATCAGTGCCTATCAGATGATTGAGGCTGGCTCTGATTTGAAGCTGCTGAGCGCCAAGGATCCGACCGGCGAGAAGCTCAATTTCAATGATCCCGCGACGTACCAATATGGCCGTGACGCTATGCACCGCACGCTGTACACAGCTGCTAACAGCAATTGCATGAACGGCGCACTGCCTGGAGCCGGGTTCAAGTATTCGACTACAGTGACCACGATTCAGGTGATCTTCAACGCCGTTTGCGTTATCCTCATCGCTTTGCTCCTGTTCTTCTCGGTCTGGCGCTGGATTCCGGCTACAGTTCGTCGTGTGGATGCCCGTAAGGCAAAGCGCAGGGCGAAGCGTGCCGAAAAGCGCGCTGCACGGAAGAAGTGATGGCTGGCAAGGATAGAGGATAAAGGCAAGGCTTGTTGACGGGCCCGGCGGCGTGATCGTGCGGCGCCTGGACCGGCGACTTGGCTGGTGGCGGTTTCGGTCTCCTCCGTGCCGCTGCCGACATCCCCGCGCACCCCGGTTGTGGGTTCCGGTTCGATTCCGGAGTCCGCCGCCGGGGTGCGTCTTGCGTTGTGGGCCGGTTGTGCGCACTTTCTACGCTTCCGTGTGCAAAAAGTGCGATTTACCCACACTAAAGTGCACTTTTTGCACATGGTCGTGCGAAAGGTGCGATTTGGCGGTACTAAAACGCACTTTTTGCACTGATGAGGCCGTATTGATGAGGCTGCACGGATGAGGCTGCACGGATGCGGCTGCACGGATGAGGGTGGGCCGTGGGCATAAGAGCGGCGGGGCATACGACATAATGGGCCCTGCGGATGCAATTTATGCGGTTGTGGCTACAGAACATGATTGTTGTGGTGAGGTGTGGTGCGAAATCTGGTGAAATGAAGCAGCTTGGCATAACGAGGTGTTGGTTTGGGCCAACGGATAAGTAGCGAGGCAGCGGGTAGCGCAGTGGTGGTCCGCAGTGTCGTACGATGTCTGTTTGCAAGGGCAAACGCCTCTGACAGACGAGCGTGGCAGGGATGTCGCGCGAGTCTGCTCGGCGTCGGTAAAGGTTATCGGTGCCATGCCGTTATTCCGTAAGAGGAATAAGGAGGAGACAAAGCCATGTTGCAGATCAACATCGCCGATGTCGTCAACGTCATCAAGTCGCTGGTGCCCTATCTGGTGGTCATCGGCGTCCTGCTGGTACTGGCGATCGTCATCAGTGTCGCCGTCAACAAGAAGACGGTCAAGAATGTAGGAACACGCAAGCTTGTGCGCAGCGAGACCTGGCTGGTGGCCCTGGTGGCCATCGTCGCGGCCGTCTCGATGATGCTCACCGGCCCGATGTCCACGTTGCTCAACAACGTGACATCCAAGAAGTACACGCTTTCCCAGTCCACCATCGACCGCGCCAAGACGCTCGCCGAGAAGGTTGAGGGCGAGGGCATCACCATGCTCAAGAACGACGACGCCAACCTGCCGCTTTCAAGCAAGAAGGTCAACGTCTTCGGCTGGGCCTCGACCAACCCGATCTTCTCGGGCACCGGCTCCGGTTCGATGAGCACGCAGTACAAGACCGTTGGCGTGCTCGACGGCATGAAGAACGCCGGCATCCAGACCAACACCGAACTTACGAAGGTCTACACCGACTACATGAAGCAGCGTCCCGTCGTTAAGGGCGCCATGTTCGCACCGAACTGGGAGCTTCCGGAGGCCCCGGTTGACAAGTACTCGGCCAAGACGATCGCCGACGCCAAGAAGTTCTCCGACCAGGCCGTTGTGTTCCTGGCCCGCCAGGGCGGCGAGGGCAACGATCTGCCGACCGATATGAAGGCCAAGGGCGTCTCGTTCACCAACAACTCCAAGAGCTACGAGGACTTCAAGGCTGGTCAGTCCTTCCTCGAGCTCGACCAGACCGAGCGCAACATGCTCGACATGGTCACCAAGAACTTCAAGAACGTCACGCTGGTATACAACGGTGGCAACACCATGCAGTTCGACTTCCTGAAGAACTATCCGCAGATCAAGTCCGTGCTGTGGTGCCCGCCCGCCGGCCAGACCGGTTTCAACGCCCTGGGCAAGGTGCTTTCCGGCGCCATCGATCCGTCCGGCCGCACTTCCGACACGTTCCTCAAGAACCTCAAGCAGGCCGTCAACTTCAACAACTTCGGCGACTTCAAGTACGACAATGCGCAGAGCCTCGGCGTGGCCACCACCGGTTTCGACGGCAAGACCAAGACCAAGACCCCGACGTTCGTCAACTATTCCGAGGGCATCTACCTGGGCTACAAGTTCTATGAGACGGCCGCCAAGGAAGGCCTGATCAATTATGACGACGTGGTGCAGTATCCGTTCGGTTACGGCCTGAGCTATACGAAGTTCAGCCAGTCGATGGGCAAGATCAGCCATGAGAATGGCAAGGTCAGCTTCGACGTCACCGTTCGTAATACCGGCAACAAAGCCGGCAAGGACGTCGTAGAAACCTACTACAACCCGCCGTATACCAACGGTGGCATCGAGAAGGCCTCGGCCAACCTCGTCGCGCTTTCCAAGACCCGCGTGCTCAATCCCGGCGAATCCCAGAACGTCAAGATCTCCTTCAAGGACGATGACATGGCTTCCTATGATTCCAAGGGCGCCAAAGCCTGGGTGCTGGAGAAGGGCGATTACGCCGTCTCCATCAACTCCGATTCCCACACGGTGATTGACCAGCAGAACGTCAACGTTCCTGCGACCATCACCTATAACACGAAGTCCAAGACCCACGATGGCGACAAGACTCCGGCCACCAACCAGTTCGACGACGTTGCCGGCGACGTGACCTATCTGTCGCGCGCCAACCACTTTGCCAACTACCAGCAGGCCACCGCCGCTCCGAAGAGCTTCTCAATGAGCGACAAGATCAAGTCCGAGTTCGTCAACAACGGCAACTACAAGGCCGCCGCCCACAACAAGGCGAGCGACAAGATGCCGACCACGGGCGCGAAGAACAACATCCGCCTGGCAGACCTGCGCGGCAAGTCCTACGACGATCCGGAGTGGAACAAGCTGCTCGACGAGATGACGTTCAAGGATATGGACAACCTCATCGCCAACGGCGGCTACGGCACCCCGGCGGTGGATTCGATCGGCAAGATCAAGACCACCGACGCCGACGGCCCCGCGGCGCTCAACAACAACTTCACCAAGGTCGGCTCGATCGGCTTCCCGGCTGAGGTTTCCTTCGCCTGCTCCTGGAACAAGGACCTCAACAAGGAGTTCGGCGAGATGATCGCCGACATGGCGCACGACATGCACGTGGACGGCTGGTACGCCCCGGGTATGGACACGCACCGCAGCGCCTTCTCCGGCCGTAATTTCGAGTACTTCTCGGAGGATGGCGAGCTTGCAGGCGTTCTGGCCTCCAGCCAGGTCCAGGGCGCGCAGTCCAAGGGCGTCTACGCCTTCATCAAGCAGTTCGCGCTCAACGACCAGGAGACCAACCGCCTCAACATGCTGGCCACCTGGGCCAACGAGCAGTCGATGCGCGAGATCTACCTGAAGCCGTTCGAGATGGGCGTCAAGACCGGCGGCGCGACCGCTGCGATGAGCTCGTTCAACTACCTCGGACCCACCTATGACGGTGCCAGCAACGCGTTGCTCAACAACGTGCTGCGTGGCGAGTGGGGCTTCAAGGGCTTCGTGGTCACCGATTACTTCTCGGGCGACCCGATGCAGAACGCCGACCAGATCATCCGCAATGGCGGCGACACCATGCTCGCCACCACCAAGGTGACCAACCACATCACCGACAAGTCCGCCACCTCGCTTCTCGCGATGCGTCAGGCTTCGAAGAATGTGCTCTACTCCGTGGTGAACGGCTGGGAGTATGCCAACGGCGAGCCCAAGGTCGACGTTCCGTTCTGGCGTCCGGTCATGTACGTGGTCTGGGCCGTCGTCGCGGTGCTCTTCATCGGCCTCGAGGTGGTTGCCATCATGCGCTTCCGTCGTCGTCGCGCCGCTGCCAAGACCGCGGTGACGGTTGAGTCCGTCGAGGCTGCTGACCGGCCCGCAAATTCCGCTGAAACGTCGGATACGGTAGCCCAGTAACCGGTTGGCTATTAATCGGTCGGCCAGATCCAGCCATAAGGATTTGGCCGACCGGTTATCTGCCGGCCGTTCGGCGTTATACGGCCGAGCGATGGAACTATAGACGACAAAGGCACGTGGAAGCGCGCGACAGTGCTGTTCGTGTCAGGGAAATGACAGCTTGGGCGATACGTTTCTGCGATTGCCGGGTTGCTGGTTAAATAAACAATTGCTAGTGGTGGATGGTATGCGATGTAGCACAAGGTGTGCGGTGTCGCATATATGTGCCGACTAGGTTCATGACGGTCGTTGAGCCGGTGCGGCTATTGGCGTGGGCGGTGTTGCGCCATCGGAACCGGACGATTGCGTCATTGGTACAAGGATTATAAGGAGTAGGTATGAAACTCGAAGAACTGAGCGTTACCGAGAAGGCGGCGCTGCTTTCGGGCGCATCCGAGTGGGACTCTCGGGGCAACGAGCGGGCCGGGATTCCGAGTTTCGTGATGAGCGACGGCCCCCACGGGGTGCGTCGTCAGCTGGGCGAGGGCGATCACCTTGGCATCGGTGCCTCCAAGCCCGCGACCTGCTTCCCTACCGCCGGCACGGTGGCCAATTCCTGGGATCCCGCTCTTGCCGAGGAAATGGGCGAGGCGTTGGGTCGCGAGGCGCACGATCTCGATGTCAACGTGCTGCTTGGTCCGGGCATGAACATCAAGCGCAACCCGTTGTGCGGCCGTAATTTCGAGTATTATTCCGAAGATCCGCAGGTCGCCGGGCGCATGGCCGCCGGCTTGGTCAAAGGCATTCAGAGCAACGGCGTGGCCGCTTGCCCCAAGCATTTCGCGGTCAACAGCCAGGAGCTGCGCCGTCAGGCCTCCAATTCCGTGGTTGACGAGCGCACGCTGCGTGAGCTTTACCTGACCGGTTTCGAAATCATGATCCGTGAGTCCCGTCCGTGGGCCATCATGAGTTCTTACAACCAGATCAACGGCACGTATGCGCACGAAAACAAGCATCTGCTCACCGAAATCCTGCGTCAAGAATGGGGTTTCGACGGTGCGGTCATCTCCGATTGGGGCGGTTCCGATTCCGCCGTCGCCGCGGTGAAGGCCGGCGGAACGCTGGAGATGCCGTCGCCCGGTTACACTTCCGTACGCGAGCTGGTCGGCGCGGTCAAAGCCGGGACGCTGGCTGAAGCCGATCTCAACGTTCGGGCTGGTGAAGTGGCCAAACTCGCCGGACGCACCCGTTTCGAAGGTGTCGGCCGCGATGATCTGTTGAGCGATTATATTGCCGAGCAGCATCATATGATTGCCCGTCACGTAGCCGAAAATACCGCCGTACTGCTCAAAAACGGCAGCACGGTCGGCAGTAAGGCCGTGCCGGTACTCCCCCTCAAGGCCGGCACTCGCGTGGCGGTGATTGGCGATATGGCGAAAACCGCACGTTATCAAGGTTCCGGCTCATCCAAAGTCAACGCGACGCAGGAGGAAAACCTGCTTGACGAACTGGGGAAGATCGACGGCGTTGAGGTCGCGGGCTACGAGCAGGGCTATGAGCGTCACGGCGGCAGGAACAGCGTTTTGATCGAGGATGCCGTCGCCTTGGCCGCAGCCGACAAGACCGATGTGGTGCTCGCCGTCGTCGGACTTGACGAACGCAGCGAATCCGAGGGGCTCGATCGTTCCACGATGGCCATTCCCGAAGGCCAGAACGAGCTGGTGAAAGCATTGGTGGCCACCGGCAAGCCTGTGGTGATCGTGCTGGTCGCCGGCTCCCCTGTCGAGCTGCCGTGGTTCGACGACGTTGCCGCTCTCTTATATATAGGTCTTTCCGGGCAGGCTGGCGCTTCCGCCACGGCCCGTGTGCTCGCCGGAAAAGTCAATCCCTCCGGCCATCTCGCCGAAACCTGGCCTCTTAAGTATGAGGACTCCCCCAGCTCCGGCTGGTACCCGGCCATCGGCCGCGACGCCATCTACCGCGAAGGCCCGTTCGTCGGCTATCGGTATTACGAGACCGCCGGCGTGCCCGTGCGCTTCCCGTTCGGTTACGGCCTGAGCTACAGCTCGTTCACGTATTCCGGCTCGACCAGTGACGAAAAGGGCGTGACATTCACCGTCACCAACGATTCCGACGTCGCCGGCGCCACCGTTGCCCAGATGTATGTACGCGGGCCAAAGGGCGGCGCGATGCGTCCCGACCGCGAGCTCAAGGGCTTCAGGAAGGTGTTCCTTGCCGCGCACGAGACCCAGACGGTCACGATCCCGTTTGATCGCTATACGTTCCGTCATTACGACGTGGTGCCCGGAACGTGGAAAACCGAGACCGGCGAGCGTGAGATTCTGGTCGGCGATAGCGTGGAAAATCTGCCGCTCAAGGCCACCCAGATGATTCAAGGAGACATCGATCTCTGCCCGCCGAACCCGGTGCTCGGCCATTACTTGAAAGGCCAGGTCAAGGACGTCACCGACAACGAGATGACCGCGCTCTTCGGCCACGGAGTGATCGCTCCCGGCAAGCCGACGGTTTTCGGTGAGAACGATCCGATCTCCTCTTGGGCGGATTCCCGCGGTTTCCTCGCGCGAACCATCGCCAAAACGTTGAGCAAGCGCGAGGCGAAGATTCGCCAGAAAACCGGCCAGCCCGACCTCAACACCCTCTTCATCCTCAACATGCCGCCGCGCGCGATGTGCAAGATGACGCAGGGCATGGTCGACTCGGCGATGGTCGAGGCCGTCGTCAAGATCGCGAATGGCCACACGTTCCGTGGTATCGGCTCGTTCATCGCCGGTTATTTCCGCAATATCTCGGCCAACAAGCGCATTGCAAAGGAGCTTGAAAGGCAGTAAGCGGCCACGGGCGAGATGAGTAAGACAATGAATGAGACCGTAAATGAAAACGAGGACAGCATGAGCAAGAAAGAGCAAGCCCAGGTCGATTCGGCCGATACAGTGGATTCCGTACCTGCGCCGGATGCCGGAAAAGGAAGCAAAGGCGTTGTCGCCGCTTGCAAGCGCCTGATCGCCAAGTACCCGAACCTGTGGGAATTCATCAAGTTCAACGTGCTCTCGAATATCTCCACGATCACGCGATTCGTGGCCGTCTGGGTCCTGACCGCGCTGTTCGTGCACGCCATGGGCCTGACCCAGCCGTTCAGTTTCCTCATCTTCAACTACTCGGCGCCCAGCACCAACGGCCTTGGCGGTTTTCTCACCTTCTTGATCGCGGAGATCTGCGCACAGGCTGTCAATTTCGTGGTGCAGATGAAGTGGGTCTTCAAGTCCGACGCGAGCTTCAAGTCCACCGCGTGGAAGTACGCGATTCTGGCCATCATCATCGTGGTCGTCGGCCTGCTGCTGCCGGGCTATGTCACCACGCTGTGCAAGGGCTTTGGCTGGAACGATGCCGTTTCCTCGACCCTCGCCTCCGTGGTCAACACGGTTCTGGCCGTCGTCATCAGCTACCCGCTCCTGAAGTGGTGGATCGCCCCGGCGAAGAAAGAATAAAATCCGCGGTTCATATGCCTCCGTCACGTTATACAGGGTCGTGTGCGTGGCGGAATGGAAGCGTCCGAGCGAAGCCTCCGAGGTAATAGCATGGTGGCGAATCCGAAATGAAACGGCTTTCGTTTCAGAATGTGCAAAGCTTGTTCAGTATGTGAGGTATATTACAAATATTGTTGTTCCCTACAATTATGCTAGGCAAAACAAGGAAGTTTGTTGATTGGAGTTCACAAGGGCTCTGATTTCAATAAAGGGAAGAAGGATGCCACGATGGCTCATTCAAAATTAATCAAGGGCGGAGTAGCGCTGACGGCTACCGTGTGTATGCTGCTTGCCGGTGCCAGCACGGCCAACGCTGCTGACCCCGCGCCAGTTCAAGCTGCACCTGTGACGGCGACTCAGACGGCTCCTGCGACGACGGCTCAGGCCAATGTCGACAAGAGCAAGCTCCAGGCGGCAGTCGCCAGTGTTCCGGCCGGTTTCGAAGACGACGAAGGTGCGTTGGAAGCCGCTCAGGGTGTGCTCGACAATGCGGACGCCACACAGCCAGAAGTCGATAACGCGCTTACGCAGCTGCAGAATGCCCTTGAGGACGCTGCTGCCCCGGTTCCTGAGCCGACCGACGCTGAGAAACTCGCTGATGCAAAGGCCGCTCTGGAAGTCATTATCAAGACAGCCCAGACCAAGAAGGAAGCCGATTACACGCCTGCCACTTGGGCTACGTTCGCTGCCGCGCTGCAGGCCGCCGAGCAGGAAGATGCCAATCCTTCCGCCACTGCGGACACGCTTGCTACGAAATCCGATGAACTTGTCACAGCAACGAACGCGTTGCAGAAGAAGTCCACGACCCCAACGCACGAGAATCCGGTCAATCCGTTTGCGCCGAAGCCGGATGTGAGCATGCTGACCGTGCTTGTGAATGACTTCAAGTATTATACGGAGTCGATGTACACTCCGGAGACCTGGGCTCCGTTTGCCGAGGCCAACGCCAACGGCAAGGCCGATCTTGAAGAGGCCAACAGCGAGGGCAACTCCCTCGATCAGGCGGCCATCGACAAGGACGTTGTCGCTATCGAGACCGCCGGCAGCAAGTTGGAGTTCACCTCTGCGCAGTGGAAGAAGTTCCTGCAGAGCGACGTCGACTATGCCTACAGTGACAACTTCAAGCAGAGCGATTACACCGCCGAGACCTGGAAGCCGTTCGATGCGGCCCGTGCCGCCGGCAAGGCCGCCCTCGATTCCGTCACCCGCGCCGAGCCTGATTATAAGGCTCTGGACAACGCGCTGATGACCGCCGAGTTCAACCTTAAGAAGGTCAAGCCCGCGTCTGACACTGAGAAGAAGGACGATGCTGCCAAGAAGTCCGACAAGAAGTCCGACAAGAAGCTCGCGACCACCGGCGCCAGCATCTCGGCTGCCGTGATTCTTATGTTCATGGCTCTTGGTGCCGCCGGTGCGTTCACCGCGCTGCGCAAGCGTGACTGAGCTCGGATTGATGCCTATGCTCATACGAGCTGGTTCACATTGATGTAAAAACTCAATGGGACTTTACGAGACCGCCTCAAAGAAGCAATTCCTTGAGGCGGTCTCGTATATGTAAATGTCGGCGATTCTACGGCTTAGTCATTGGCTGTGTGGATGACGATCATTTTTAACACAGCACAATGACCGTGTAAATCTGAAGTCGGTTGATGGGGGCGAATCGGTAGGATTATGCCGATGTCTGTCGGCGTATTTGTGCCAAAATACTTGCTTGCTGATAGGTGCCAAGTAAAAAGGCACAGTTAACGCCTGCATGGTTACAGCTGTGTTCTCAGTTGGTTTGTTCCGGGTTCTCATCTGCTAGCGCGGCAACAGCACGGTCAGGGTGAACCAGTGGTCGCGGGCCTTGATGGTGACGTTGCCGTGGTAGAGGCCGGCGATGTGCTTGATGGATTTCACGCCGTAGCCGTGGGCGCGCTGGTCGGATTTGGTGGTCTTGAGGTCGCCCTGGTCGTCGGTGCGCAAGGTCGATTCGTAGTAGTTCTCGACGCGGATGACCGTGAACTGGCCGTGTTGGTAAAGCGCGAGCTTGATGAGCCGACGTTCCGGCTGCGAGACCTGCGCGGTCGCCTCGATGGCGTTGTCAAGCGCGTTGCCGAAAAGCGTGGCGATGTCCATCGAGCTCATGTCGCCCAGCAGCTTGCCGTCGGCCACCGTCGTAAGTGTGATACCATGCTGAGTGCAAGCCTTCACTTTCGAAGTGAGGATGACGTCGAGCACGGAATTGCCGGTGTGCTCCTGCGCGCTGTATTCCCGCACCGACGCCTCGAGCTGCTCGAAGCCGGCGGCCGCATGCTCGGGGTCGACCTCGGCGCGCAGGGCGGTGATCTGGTGTTTCAGATCGTGCGAAATGCGTCCGAGCGATTCGATGTTTTCCTTGGATTGCAGGTATTCCTGGTGCTCGCTCTGCAGTTTGGCGTCGATGGAATTGAGCTCGACGTTCGCCCGCGTCACCCTCGCCTGCTCCTGTTGCGCGCCGAGAATGGCGTAACCGCACAAATCGACGAGCGTGCGGATATAGAAGATCTCTTGGCCGACGGAACCGGAGAAGGGCGTGTTGGTGGAGACGAAACTCAGGTTGCTCATCGCAAAGGTGACGATGGTGATGATGATGGAGCCGGCCACGGCCGTGCGGCTGGGATCGGTCGGCCGGTCCCGTTCGAAGTTGTGGCGTTCGATGGCCCAGGCCAGGCCGAAGCCGACCATGTAGATTGCCGTGGCGAGCGCGGCCGTCGGCAGACCCGTTCCTGAGGTGCGAACCCGCATATTGAAGCCGATAAACGTGGCGATTTGCCAGTGCAGTGAGGCCACGAGTTCCGCGAGCACGAAAGCGCGGGCGGTGACGTAGAGCGCCTCGCGCGGCGTGGTCTGTGAGCCGAGGAAAATGACCAGATACATGCCTGCCACCGCCAGCAGCATGCCGAAAATCCAGAAGTCGAGGCTCATCGCTCCGTCGAGATATTGGATTCCGATAATCGCCGGCAGCCCGATCGCGGCCACGAGCACGCTGCGCCATTTTGGTGCGCGGCGATAGATGACCAGCAGATAGACCACGCAGGCCATCCATTCGCAGATGCCGGTGTAAAGCCGCGGAATATTGGGCAGCGCGTTGGTGATGGTGTTCATTGGCAGTCTCTCCGAATCACGTTAATCTTGTTGCTATATCCAGCTTCCAACTCATCGAGTTCAGACCCATGCTCAGTCTGCGCATTTTGCATACTCCAGTGCAAAAAGTGCGTTTTACCGACCCTATTTCGCACATTTTTCACTTGTGTGGTCAAAATGTGCGATTCGTGGCGGCTAAAACGCACTTTTCGCACATGCATCATTGCAGCCCGCCGTTGATATAGCCCGCCAGCGCGGTGACGAACGCTTTCTTGCGCGGCCGGCTGACGCGCAGGCGCTCGCCGTTGCTCATGATGCAGTCCTGATCCTCGATGCCGGTGACGTGCCGCAGATTGACCAGATAGCAGGAATTGGAGCGGAAGAAGTCGTGTTCGGCGAGTTGCGCTTCCAGCTCCTTCAAGGTCGAAGTGATGGAAAGTTTCCCGTCGAGCGTATGAATGATTATTGTATGACGAATTGATTCGATGTAGACGATGGCCTTGAGCTCAACGCGCGTGCGCTGCGATCCGGCCTCGAACAGCATCGAGTCGTCGGCTTCGCGTTGCACCGCCTCGATCGAGCGTTTGATTTCCTGGCTGAACGCAAAGTACGGCACTGGCTTCAAGAGATAGGAGAGCGCCTGAACCTCGTAGCCATTGATGGCGTATTGCGAGGCATTGGTGATGAAGACGATCACGACGCTGCTGTCGATTTTGCGGATTTGCCTCGCCGCTTCCATGCCGTCCATCTGCTTCATTTCGATGTCGAGCAGCAGAATGTCGTAAATCGGCCGGTACCCCTCGACGATTTTCGAGCCGTCGTCGAAAACGGAAACGGTGAAGTGCTCCCCGTTTTCGCTTTGATACCGGTTAAGGTAGTCGAGCACCTTCTGGCATGCGGCGGGTTCGTCTTCAACTACTCCGATTCGTATGTTGCGCATCGTCGCCGCCTTTCGTTTGGGTACGCAAGCCCCATAATATCTTGATATAGCATAGTTTTGTGGCCTTGAAGGTGAAGCCCCGCTATATTGTAGTTGTCGCTTCCCCAGTTGTCTTGAATTTCGTATAAATAGATAAATATATCATGTATGTATTATTAAGCTTTGCGAGAGCTGTCCAGGGCCTTGGTGAGCAATCGCGCTTTAACATTGATGTTTTTGCTGCAATCGTATTGTTTGTCGGTTATGGTCGTATGGTCGAGTTTTAGTTCAGGGGGAAGCCCTGCAAGTCGGTGATTCCGTCCGAACCCAGCCTTATGGGTGAGTAGGATTGCTTGGCTGCCATTATTTTAAACGAGCAGTGACGAAATGAAAGCCGTATCGATGACGCTCTAATAAGTGTCGAGATACGGCTTTTTGATTGGGTGGAATCGGTCTATGGATTATTCGGTTTTGCCTTTGTTCTTGTTCTCAGACGAACGCAGACCGCACATGTCGTCACCTTGGCCGTCCAGGGCGGCGGACGGGGAGAAGCTCAGCAGGTTGCTGGCGGCGGAAAGATGCAACGGGCTGTCTGTTGGAGCCGGAGCCGAAGTCGGTGCGGCGCTCGCATCGGCAGCGGATCGTGCGTTGGAATTGTTCTGCGTTGCGTGGAGTCGGGCAGAGGCGTTGGTATCCGTATCCGTTCCGTTTGCGTTGCCTCTTGCAGCTGCTTTCGCATCTCCGTTCGTGGCGGTTGCGCTGACGCCGGCCAGTACCTTTGCGGAATCCTCTTCGGTGTCCGTGTCCAAAGCATCAGTGTCCAGATCCGAGTCAACGAACTCCTTGCGTCCGTCGTAGAGGTCGCGGTCGAGCTGGTGCTCGGTGGCGGCGACGATGAAGGCGGTATTTGTAGCGCCGGCCACGTTGAGCGCGGTGCGGCCCATGTCCACGATCTGCGAGATCGGCTGGGAGATGGCGATGAAGGCGATCGGCAGGCCGGTGGCGGCGAAGAGCGAGGTCGCGGTGATGGTGGCGGTGCCGGGCACGCCGACGGTGCCGATCGAAACCAGCAGGGTCAGGGCGACGAGCATCAGATACTGCAACGGAGTGTAATGCATATTGAGCGAGTTGACAGCGAACACCGCGAGCAGCGTGGGCCAGACGCCGGCGCATCCGGGCATGCCCAGATTGGCGCCGAGAGACGAGACGAACGAAGCGATGTCATCGGGCACCCCGCCGCGGCGCAGCTGACGGACGGTCACCGGAATGGTGCCGATGCTGGACTCGGACGTGAAGGCGACGACGCCGGCGGGCCAGAAGAACTTGAAGAAGCGCAGCGGGTTGGTGCGCGTGGTCACGCCGAGGATGGCGGGCTGAACGACGAACATCTGCAGCGCAATGGCGATGTAGGCCACGACGAGCACGAGCAGCAGGGGGAGCAGCGCGACGAGGTTGCTGTTGGATATCGCGGCGGCGATCAGTGCGAGCACGGCGTAAGGTGTGAATCCGACGACGATCTGCGTGGCCTTGGAAAGCACGACGTTACCGGCGTCAACGAAGGTCTTGAACGGCTTCACGGCGGCCTCGCCCTTGGGCGTTGAGGCAGCCGCGTTGTAGGCGAGAGCTACGAGGATGGCGAAGATGACGACCGGCACGACCTGGTTGGCGGCCCAGTTGGCGACGAGATTCGAGGGGAAGAGCCCGACGACGGTGTCGAGCACCTGTGGCACGTGCTTGGCCTGGTAGTGCTGCGGCATGGCGACGTTGAAGCCTTTGCCCACCCCGAACGCCAGCGCGAGTCCGAGCGTGACGAGCGAGGCTGTCAGCGTGTTCAACAGCAGGAATACCACGGTTTTGACCCCGATGTTCTTGAGCCGCAGCGACGAGCCGAGATTGGTGATGCTGGCGATGACGCTGAAGAGCAGCAACGGCACGACGATGGCCCCGATCGCGTTCGACCAGACGGTGCCGAATGCGGCGACGTAGGTGGTGTGCCCTTTGAAAATCAAGCCCATGGCGATGCCGAGCACGGTGGCGATGATGACGCGTGCGCTGAATCCGGCTTTTTTGGTGCGGCTCAGCACCGCGAGGCCTGCGAACAGCAGGACGCTGACGCCGAGCGCCAGCCAGTTCCAGGTAATGTCGTTCATGATTTCCTCTCAATGATTTGCATAAAAATATGTATATGTGTCTGGAATAAAACTTTTTGGTTGACTAAAACTGTGTTTTTTGATGGATTCGAAAGGCTGAATCCGTATTTTTTATATAAAATATCGAAAATATACAGTTTTAAAAAATGAGGTGAAGAGCCTGCTGATTTCGTTGTGAAACTTTTGGCCGCGTATCCGTCATGCCGTATAAATCAGCATGATTATTCAAGCGAATGAATATCGATTCAAGCCAATATGTCAATCGACAAGCCGAATACAGAAAACAGGAAAAAGCCGCGAGGAATGATCGATGCATTCAGCGACAATAAGATATTGTCATACAAGACATCATCGTATGCAGACCAGAGTTACAGCTGGCGGCGGAGTGATAGAGTCCGTAGCCATTGCTGCTGTCTGCAGAAGAGATTTGTGATGTCATGAGAGCCACCATAACGGATAGCGGCGATATTCGCAAGAACAAATTGCATATAATGAGAATTTTTATTTTTGCGCAAAAGCAGGCGCGGCCTACTCCCGATTCGAATGATGGGCAAAAATATGTGCTTCAAGAACCTTGATTTTTCCTTGCGAGAGCAACGTTTCGTGCACGTCTTTTTCGTCTCCTGAAGGGCGGGCGTCTCACGGCTGGCTCGCGGCAAACGTAAACAGGTACATAAAAACGGGCTGATGATTGATATCGTCAACCCGTTGAAAGTAGATTGTGCGCTTTCGATATGACGGTCGGCCGTTGATGGTCCTGAAGGTGCCGGCGCAACTGATAAGAAACGCCGATATCCTAAGCTGAAGGACGATGCGAACCGTTGCGTCAGAGCAGGAATCGCTCTCAGGCGGCCTTCGTGGTGGCGTCCTGGGCCGCGACGCTGTTGCTGTACTTGTCGTCGCTCTTCAGCTGACTTTTTTCGTTGTCGCGACGGACGATTTCCTTCGCGATCGACTCGATGTCGCACAGACGCAGAGCGTTGTCTCCGCGCACGCCCGTGGCCTCTTCGCTGCTGATCACGCCGGTTTTCACCAATGCGTCAACAGGGTTGATGCCGTAGCTGCGCGCGATGGAGATAATCTCATCAGTCGCCAGCTCGCTTGACTTAAAGCGCTTGTATAGCGTGGCATAGGGAATTCCGGCTTGTTGCGAGATTCTGTTGATGGAATCGTCGTGGGTGATTTCTCGTAGCCATTCAATGTGATTATGTCGAATTTTTTCCATATGTTTATTTTCTGATAATTCGACTGAAAATGTGAGGAAAAATATTATGTTAAACGTTTGATTCTTTTAAGACAATTTTATCTCATTTGTATCCATAAAAAAACGCCTAGACAGAAAGTTATATTGTCTAATATACTAGTAAACCGTTGAAAATAATAGGAAAGCAAAACAATAATTGAATCAGAATAGAATTTTTATATAGCAAAATAAGCAAACAAAAATCGTTTATATAATATTGGAATGATGCAGCAACCGTTTAATAAAAAATTTCAAAAAAAATTATATAAAACGTTTCTAAGTGTATAAATTCAGTTATCAGCATAATAACTGCGCACCGCTTAAGAATCCAGGCTTCTCGCACTGGCGGCTGGGCTGGGCCAAAAAGCGCCAGCGCGAGGAATATGCCTTGGTTTGTCTCCTTTATCGTATCAGTTTATCGTATCGACTGCGTTCTCTTCGGCTTTTCCCGATTTTTTTGGATTGTCGTTTCCTGCCGGGCCGCTCGTTGCGGTGCTGCGCCGGACGATTTCATCTGCGATGTCGTTGATGCTGGTAAGTCGCAGAGCATTGTCTCCGCGAACGTCGGTGGCCTCTTCCTTGTCGATGACGTGGTTTTGGACCAATGCCTCAACAGGATTGATCTGGTAGCCGCGGGCGATTGCGATGATCTCGTCGGTGCTCAAAGCGTTTGATTTGTAACGCTTATACAGGGTCGTATACGGGATTCCGCTCAAACGCGAAATTTTATTGATGGAGTCGTCATGCGTGATGCGCTTCAGCCATTCAATCGGGTTATTGCTATTGTTTTCGTTCATGTGCTTATTATGCGGGGGCCGCTCGAAAAAAAAATCACATAAACTGAAACGTTTGATGTTTAAAAGAGATATAGGTCATAAATCGATGGAATGGATAATGGGAACGAGTGCAAACGTAATCGCTCCGTGGAATGTGGAACGCACTTTCTTTCGGTTTTTCTTCGTTCGATATCCTCGATATTATGCGCTTTCTACTTCGCTGAATGCTTCTGCTGCTTGGTTTTATGATTTGTGGAAAGATTCGTCAATGTTCTCGAAACTACGAAGCTAAAGGATATGTGATATTCAACCTATTTCATCTATAGCAGAACCAAAGGTTCCTCAAAAGCGTAACAGAGTTTTTGTTTCCGCATAAATTCAAAATATCAAACGTTTGCCTTAAGTCGATATCCTTGAAAATTTCTCAACGTTTTCGCGTTGAAAAGAGTGTGAGCGTGCGCCGGCGTGTGCGAGAATGCGAGAACCGATATGCCAGAAACGTTGTTTTGCGCCGGACTTGTACGTTATGTGGCGTGTTGTGCGATATTTTGGTGCTGACCGTGTATAGTGGTTTTTGAGCTCAACGGGGAAGGAACCCCAAAAGGCTCCACTCATAATGGAATGAAAGTGCGGAAATTCGCTTGCCGAGGTTGGCTTGCGGGTGGATGCAAACCCCTTCACAACGGATCGTTCGGCACGTACCTGCCGATGAAAGGAATATTAAATTATGGCAAAAGTCGTATTTGACCATGTCACTCGTATCTACCCGGGCAATACGGAGCCCTCGGTATCCGATCTCTCACTTGATATCAAAGACGGTGAATTCCTCGTGCTCGTCGGCCCTTCCGGCTGCGGCAAGTCAACGACCCTGCGTATGCTCGCGGGCCTCGAGGAAGTCAACAAGGGCAAGATTTTCATCGGCGATAAGGACGTCACCACGATGCAGCCGAAAGACCGCGACATCGCCATGGTCTTCCAGAACTACGCACTGTATCCGCACATGACCGTCGCCGACAACATGGGCTTCGCCCTGAAGATCGCCGGCGTTCCGAAGGATCAGATTCGTCAGCGCGTCGAGGAGGCCGCCAAGGTCCTCGACCTGACCGAGTTCCTTGACCGCAAGCCGAAGGCTCTCTCTGGTGGTCAGCGTCAGCGTGTCGCCATGGGCCGCGCAATCGTTCGTAAGCCTAAGGTCTTCCTGATGGATGAGCCGCTTTCCAACTTGGATGCAAAGCTGCGTGTGCAGACCCGTACGCAGATCGCCGCCCTGCAGCGTCAGCTCGGCGTCACCACCCTGTACGTCACCCACGATCAGACCGAGGCTCTGACGATGGGCGACCGCATCGCCGTCATCAAGCTGGGCATCCTCCAGCAGGTCGGCGCTCCGACCGAGCTCTATGACAAGCCGCAGAACGTCTTCGTCGCCGGCTTCATCGGCTCGCCGTCCATGAACATCAACACCCACCCGGTCGTCGACGGCAAGGCGAAGATCGGCAGCGATACCGTCGAACTCGACAAGGACGCCGTCGCCAAGCTCACTCCCGAGGATAAGGGCCGCATCGTCGTCGGCTTCCGTCCCGAGGATGCTTCGCTCGCCGCTCCCGACGAGGCCAACGCCTTCTCGCTGAAGGTCGAGAATGTCGAGGATCTCGGAAGCGACGGATACATCTACGGCAACATCATCACCGATGGTTCCGCAGCCGAGTCCTCTGCGATGATGTCCGACCAGAACAAGCTGACCACGATTCGCGTGAACCCGCGTCAGCTGCCGAAGGTCGGCGACACCGTCAAGATCAAGATCGATCCGTCCAAGATGCACCTGTTCTCCCCGGCCACCGAGCTGCGCCTGAACTGATTCGCATCTTCGCGTCGTTTAGCTGAAAGGGCCCGTACATTCGTGTGCGGGCCTTTTCGTTTGCTTGATAGGCGGTGTTTGGTTGTGTTTGTGACGCTGGTGGTCTTGTTGGCGTCACGTATGCAATGAAAGGGCAAAGGGGATACGGACGTATCGGCTGTTCATAATGACGGGAAACTATCCTATGCGGGCGCTAGATTTGGAAGTATGGAATTGACCGGTGGAATGCAAATGGACCCCAGGGCGCTAAAGGCGACGTCCGTGACGGCCGACGAGACGGGGAACGCCGATGTCCCCGAGCCGCACGCGCTGCAGATTACTGCCGCCAGCTCAAACCCGAAGATGTTCACCCTGCCTTGGGAGAAACCGCTGGCAACCTGGCCCAAGGAGCTGCTGGCCAACCTGCCGCGAGGCATCTCCCGGCACGTCGTGCGTTTCGTGCATGTCGGTGACGAGATCTATGCGATGAAGGAAATCACCAGCCGCGTGGCCGCGCACGAATACGAGCTGCTGCGGCGCCTGCAGAAGCTCGAGCTGCCTACCGTCACGCCGATCGCCGTGGTCACCGGACGGCATACCCGCGAAGGCGAGCCGCTTGAATCGATCCTGGTCACCAAGCAGCTCAAGTTCTCGCTGCCTTACCGAGCCCTGTTCGCCGGGAACCTTCGGCCCGACACTGCCGACCGCTTGATTGACGCGCTCGCCGTGCTGATGGTCCGCCTGCACCTTTCCGGTTTCTATTGGGGCGACGTCTCGCTTTCCAACGTCCTCTTCCTGCGCGACGCCGACGCGTTTTCGGCATTCCTGGTCGATGCGGAAACCGGCGCGCTCTATACAACGTTGACTGAGGGCCAGCGCAACTATGACATGGACCTGGCCCGCACCAACATCATTGGCGAGCTGATGGATCTGGCTTCCGGCAAATTGCTGCCCGACGAGGTGGATGAGGTAGGGGTCGGCGACAGACTTCTCGAGCGCTACGACTCGCTGTGGGGCGCGCTGACCGATCAGGACGACTTCGGGCCCGACGAGATGTGGAAGATCGAGAAGCGCGTCAATAAGCTCAACGACTTGGGCTTCGACGTCGATGAGCTTGAGGTCAAGACCGCCGACGACGGCAAACGCGTGCTCGTGCGTCCGCGCGTGGTCGACGCTGGCTATGCTTCGCGCAAGTTGCTGCGGCTTACGGGCCTCGACGTGCAGGAGAACCAGGCGCGGCGACTGTTGAATGATTTGGACGCCTACCGTGCTTCCACCTGGCGTGACGGTGAAGAGCTGGAAATCGTGGCGACCGACTGGATGCGCGAGGTTTTCGAACCCGTCGTTCGCATGATTCCGCGTGAATACCGCTCGAAGATCGAGCCGGCGCAGTTCTTCCACGAGGTCTTGCAGAATCGTTGGTTCATGGCCGAAAAGGCCGGGCACGACGTCTCTACCGCCGTGGCTGCGAGCGACTATATCAAACACAATCTGCCCAAGTACAACATCGATTCGAAGGCGCTCGCCGAAATCAACGAGGACGCCGATTCGGGTGTGGTCGACGACAGCTCGACCTATGACGAGCCCGTGGATGGTACTGTGGATGGCGAAAATGGCGATAGCGGAGATAGCGACGTTGCGGACACCGTAGGGCGCGACAATGACGACGTTGACAGCATCAATCGCGGTGATTACGCCGATCTCGGGGACGGTCTGGGCAACCTTGGGGCGACTCTGAGCGTTGGCGCCGATGACGGGATTGACCGCGATACCCAAGTATCCGAGGACTTGTGGCCGACCACGCCTGATCCGATGCCCGCGGCGAGAAGAACGCATGGCTCGAGTCAGCCTGATGCTGATGGCGGGAAATCCGCAGGTGCCGGTTCAGCGGCCGATGCTGGTGATTCTGATTCTGGCATTGCTGCGGAATCCGGCTCTGGTACCGGTGCTGATCATTCTGGTTCCGGTCTTGCAGCTGTCGGTGATAGCGAGAGCGGCGACACTACCACGTCCGCTGACAACGCATATGACGATGATGACTATGATCCGGCCGAATACGATCAGGATGCCGCTGTCTGGAGTCATTGAGCGATTCCAAACGGCGGTTCGGCGTCAATTGTGTCTTTTTACTTGTGATAAAGAGGCTACTAAGTAAAAAGACGCATTTAAGCGTGCTAATTGCGCCTTTTTACTTAGTCCGTAAGAACAAGCAAGTAAAAAGACACAAATATGAAGCGGGCCGGGTATAAAACGTGGATTCGAACTGAACCCGAGACCGGGCTTGTGTTTTGTGCTTTATTCTTCACTAGGCTGCGTTCGGCCTCTATACGGAAGGCTTACCATACGTAAGGCTTAATCTTCCGATCCGGCCACCGCTCAAAAGGAAACCCGAACCACATCTCGTGAATGGGGATGGGTTCGGGCATAAGTGATAAGCGCGCTGCGGGTTCTATGCTATTCGGCGTTGTCGGCCTGTTCGCCGGCCTTGCTGCGTGCGCGGGAGACGGCGTAAAGGCTGATGCCGGCGGCAACCGAGGCGTTGAGCGACTCGACTTCACTGGAAATCGGGATGCCGGCGATGGAATCGCAAGCCTCGCGCACCAAACGGCTCAGGCCCTTGCCTTCCGAACCGAGCACGACGACCAACGGGTCGGTTTCGAAGCCGGATTCGCCGACGATGGCGTCGCCGCCGCCGTCAAGGCCGACCACGTAGTAGCCGCGCTCCTTCAGCGCTTCAATGGCCTTGGTCAGATTGACCACGCGGGCCACGGGCAGATGTGCGGCGGCGCCGGCCGAGACCTTCCAGGCCGCAGCGTTGACGGAAGCCGAACGACGTTCCGGCAGAATGACGCCGTTGGCGCCGAAAGCGGCCGCCGAGCGGATGACCGCGCCCAGATTCTGGGGGTCGGTGACGCCGTCGAGGGCGATGAAGAGCGGACGCGCGTTGATGCGGGCGCTGCGCGAATCGGCCTCTTCCATGGCGCGCGACTTCTTGTCCGCGCGATCGGCAAGCTCCGCCAGCGTGTGGTACTGGTAGGGCTGTACCTTCAAAACGATGCCCTGATGGTTGCGCGAATGTGCGATGCGATCCATCTCCAGCCGGTCGGCCTCGAGCAGGTTGAGCCCCTGCATACCGGCGAGCTTCACGATTTCGCGGGTGCGATCGTCGTGCTCGATGCGATTGGCGATATACAGCTGCGTGCTCGGCACACCCACGCGCAGCGCCTCGAGCACCGCGTTGCGGCCGACCACCAGATCGTCGGAATCCGAAGTGTAGTGTGCCGCGCGACGGCGAGCCGCCAGTCGCGGATCGGCGAACCGGCGCTTTTCATTCTGCTTCTTGGCGCGGTACGCCTTGTGATACACGCGGTCCTCGGCTTTGGGCGTCGGCCCGCGGCCCTTCAATGCGTTGCGATGTTTTCCGCCCGAACCTTTGACCGGGCCCTTCTTGTTAGTCATACCCTCAATTGTCCCAGCACCCCGCGCCAACGTGCTCGGCGGCCGCAAGCTGCGAGCAAAATCAGGATTAGAGGACCAAAGTCTTGATTTTCATCGCATGAGCGGTACGTTCAGGGTTTATCGGTCGCGCGGATTGTGATTATCTCTGTATCGACCCTGTTGATGCAGAGATAATCACAGAAGTAGGCTGAAAAGTGTGATTTTCTCTGTAAAAGTACCGGTTATACAGAGATAATCACAGAAATGGGGCCAAAACCGTGATCATCTCTGCATGTACGGGCAGTCGGCTCAGCCGAAGGTGTGTGAGAGAGCCCCAAGCGGCGGCAATCTTTGCGCCCGACAAGATGCCGGGTGGGGCGGCTGATGCCAATGGGCCGAACTTCTCAATCAGTCCTTGATCTCGGCCTTGTAGAAGTTGACGTAGGAGCGCGAGGGGGTCGGGCCGCGCTGACCCTGATAGTGCGAGCCGACGCCGGTCGAACCGTACGGGTGTGCCGCGGGGGAGCTGAGCTCAAAGAAGCACATCTGCCCGATCTTCATGCCCGGCCAGAGCTTGACCGGCAGCGTGCTCACGTTGGAAAGCTCCAGCGTGATGTGCCCCTCGAAGCCCGGGTCGATGAACCCGGCGGTGGAGTGCGTCAGAATGCCGAGGCGTCCCAGCGAACTCTTGCCCTCGAGACGCGCGGCGGTGGTGCCGTCGAGCTTGACGTATTCCCAGGTCGAGGCCAGCGCGAATTCGCCGGGGTGCATGATCCACGGTTCGTCCGGGCCCACCTCGAATTGTTCGGTCAGGTCGCCTTGGTTTTCGGCCGGGTCGACGTAGGTATACGCGTGATTGTTGAACAGCCTGAAATACCGGTCGAGCCGCACGTCGATGGAGGCGGGCTGCACCATCTCGGGCGTCCACGGGTCGAGCGAGATATGGCCGTCGGCTTGGGCGGCGAGGATGTCGCGGTCTGATAGCAGCATACGTTCCTCCAAAGTGGGTTGCGTGTCGAACGCTTGGCCGGGCATGGCTACGAAAATCGAGGGTGATGCCTGGTCGGCGTTCGATTACTTTACTTTCTGCTCTAAGTGTAGACGTTACGGCCGTCGAGGCGTGCGCAACCCGGTATATTGCCTAAAAACGGAGGAAAAGTCGGGGAAACAGGAAAACAAATACAAATTATCAGGTAATTTTCAGGTAATCCGATTCTCTTTTCAAGGATGATGGAGTTACATAATAACTGTCAGCAAGAGCTGACCGGTGATTTTGAGTTTTGGATTTGCCGATAATTGAACCCTTTCTTCTTCTCTCTTCTCTTCCCCGGTGTGTTCTAGCACCGGGGTTTCTCTTTTCTGCTTGCTCAGCAGCTATCAGCCGGTCCGGCAGTGTGGTGTCGCGTGCGCTATGGCGGCAATGTGCAGCGTTAAGTATGGCAAAGTCGGCAGTGACGCAAGCAGTGTGACAATTCCCGTTCAAAAGGACGCTATGTTGGCCTCTCGCGGGGTAGACTAAAATCATCGGTTCATTCCAGAGACGGATCGGCCATAATTCGTGTTCTGATTTTCGACCGCATTATTGAATATGGATTTGAATAGACGGGACAGATGGCGACATGAAAGAGGATTCCGACCATCATGGCGATCAGACCGGTGCGCGGATACGCAACGGTTCCGAGCCCGACAACGCTCGCGTATATAACGTCAGCGAGTTGCGTCGTCACAGTCCTGCGTCGCAACGTAAAGCCCGTCATCGCAAGTCCTTTATTATCAGCGCGATAGTCGTTATCGCCGTTCTCGTTTTGATTGTGGTGGCGTTGCAGGTATCGCTCAAAACCCTTAAACGTAATACGGATTCATTGCTTGGAAACGATACGTCCACGACGATTCAGGGCAAGACCAAGGCGCCGCAAAACGATGCCGATCAAATGAAGCAGGGCATCGAGCAATTCGCCGGAACCTGCACGAGCGGCTGGATGGATGTCGATGTGTCCAGCCAGCTGCCGGGTGCGGGTGCCGCGTCATTCTGCAAGACCACACAGGTCGCGTTCGTCACGTTCCAGACGAAGGCCGCGGCTTCGATGGACGGTGACATGGTGCGTTCGCAGGCACCCAACCTGATCAATCAATATACGGGAAGCAAAGTCGAGGTGGATGATTTGCGCGTGTTGAGCAACGATCAGTGGATGGCCGTCGGCAAAACGAAGGCGATGAAGGGGTTGCAGCAGCAGTGGGGCGGCAAGCTTGAGAAGATAGGTTCCGGCGATTGAGAGTAAGGGGATATCCCAGCCGCTTATGGGGTCGCTACAGTAGTCACTTGATTTGAGAGATGGTTGCCTGGTTTATTGAGTATTGGCAAGAAGTGATTGGTCGTTTCCGAGGGCAAGATCGTTCATTTTCGTCTCATTGGCATACGGTGCGCTGCCTCAAAACGTGTGTGATTCAGATTGGCGTTCTTCCAATCTGAAAATGATGTAGCGCAAAGCGCGTGTTCGATAGCGACCGGTGCAATGCCATCCCGCTCGATACCATCCGTTTGCCTCGAAACGCCAGTGAACATTTTTGGCCGCTGTTGGGCTGGCCGCTTATCATGGTGACTATGAGCGATGAAGCAGTAAACAGCGAACATTTCGGCAAACCGGAGGACGCGAACGGGGGGAAGACGGAAAACGTTGGAAGCGGCTTAGTTGGCCGTCAATCCGATGCTATTCCCGGGCGTTTCGGCGACCCGATGGAGATTTCCCATGTCGTCTATTCCCAAGGCGGCGGCAAGGCACGACCGACGCGGCCGATGTTCCTGTGCCTGCATGGCTGGGGTTCCAATGAACAGGATCTGGCCGGGATGATGCGCTACGTCGCGCCCGGCAACGATTACGTTTCGCTGCGTGCACCGCTGGTGCTGCAGGCCGAGGGGCCGGGGGAGTTCGGCAGCGGATCGGGGGCGTATAGCTGGTTCCATGACGGCGTGCCCACCGGCGAGGATTTGGACAGGGACATTTTCGCTGCGGCCACCGCCGTCGACAACTGGGTCAACGAGCATGTCGGCGCCGACCGCGAGCTGGTGCCCATCGGATTCTCGCAGGGTGCGGCGCTCGCGATTCACTTGTTGCGCATCCATCCCGAGCGTTACCGTGCGGTCGCTGCGCTTTCCGGTTTCGTGGCTCCTGGGCAGGTTAAAGGCACGGCACCGGCCGACGACCGGCTTGCAGACATGGAAAAGCCCGTTTTTTACGGTTACGGAGACCGTGACAACGTCCTGCCGAAGTACGAGATTTACGGTGCGACGGCCTGGCTTGAGGAACATACGTGGCTGACGGTGAAGAACTATCACCAGCTCGACCACGCCGTGAGCCCAGCCGAATTCACCGACCTCACCCAATGGCTTCTCCTCAACAACATCTCCTCTGGCGTTGTCTGAAGCCGTTAAGCGGAAAGCCCAGTGGGCTTTCCGTAGGCTGAAGGAGCGCGATTCTCGAGCGCGAAAGAGCGATAAGAGCCCAAGTAGAGTATGTTTTTCAACGTCACGAGCCCTGTGGGCTTCTCGTAGGTGAGCTGAGCGCGATGTATCGAGCGCGAAATGCGGAGTTGTTGGCTTAGAAGGCAGAGTTGTATACCTTTTTCACTTATCCCTTTGCGTCGACCTGCTGAGGCGTTAAGCAAGAAGCCCTGTGGGCTTCTTGTAGCCGAAGTGAGCGCGATGTATCGAGCGCGAAGGATGCAGGTCGAAATGAGCTCTCTTGCACAGTCAGGTGCCGTTTAGAGTTCCGCTTCTGCGTCAACTTGGCGAACCGTTAAGCGGAAAGCCCTGTGGGCTTTCCGTAGGTGAGCTGAGCGCGATGTATCGAGCGCGAAGGATGCAGGTCGAAATTAGTTTGGTTGAAGAATTGGATAACCTCTAGAGTTCCGCTTCTGCGTCGACCTGCATCACATACACATTCCGCCTCAAATGCTTCGCCTGATTGCGCGAGATTTCGCCGGAATCGAGCATGTCCTGAATGACGCCGAGCTCGATGGAGTAGCTTTCGTGTTTGACCTCGTCGATCTGCGGCGCGGCCTTCGCGGCGGCCGCGACGTCCTTGCGGCTGCGCAGTTCGGCCCGCGCGCGCTGGTAGTCGCGCAGCAGCAGTGTGCAATATTCGGATTTATAGGTATCGCTGCGCATTTCCTTGTAAAGCCGGTTGATGACGTGATCGATGGCGTCGATTTGGGTGGCTCTCAAATAATAGTAAATTTCATTCTCATTGAGCATCGGAGCGGTTCGGCGGAACTTGTTGTTGGCTCGCCTTGCCAATGTGGTGATCTGACGCCGTAGCGCATGCGCACGCCCGCGAATCTGCGAGACCGCACGATAGTGGGTTTTCTTGTCGGCCGTATGCCGCAACGTGTTCATGATCTGGTCCATCATGCGTTCGCACGCCTCGATCTGCAGCTGACGATTGTGCTCGTTCATCTGCGTATCGGCTTGGGCGTTCGCCAGCCGGCCTCGCACGTACTCTTTTTCCCAGTGCAGCGCGTCGATCTGCAAAGTCTCGAATTCCTCGACATTGAATCCGCCGATGCGTTGATGCAGCCGGGTGATTCGGTTGTTGTAGGAATCGATGACGGGCAAAATCACGCGGCGGTTGTCGTCGGTGACGCGGCCCGAAAGCTCCTGAACGGTGCGCTTCAGCTCCTCGATGGTGATTTCGACAAGCTTTTCGGATTCGTCGGCGTCGTCTTTGGCCGGCGCAAGCAGCGGCAGCATGAAATTGGCCAGCAGCAGCGTCAGCACGATGACGCCGGAAGCGATGAAAATAAGCTCGTTGCGCATCGGGAACGCGTCGCCGGAGAGGACGGAGTAGGGGATGGTGAACATCAGCGCGAGGGTGATGGTGCCTTTCGGTCCGCCGAACGTCATCACCGCCGCGTCACGCAGAGAGCGCGGTTTCAGCGGCACGCGCTTGCCGGTTTCAGGGTCGCGAGACGGCGCCGCGATCAGCCAGACCCACAGGAAGCGGATGGCGATGGCCACCACGGTGACGAGCAGAATGATGCTGACCAACGCGGTGTTGCTGACAGTGTGGCTGAGCCAGCTGGCTCGCATGGCGCTTGGCAATTGCATGCCGAGCAGGATGAATACGGTGCCGTTTAGCACGAACGAGAGCACGGCCCACACGCTGTTCGAGACGATATTGGTGCGGGCGACGTTCGGTCCGCCGATGCCGTTGCGGTCGAAATGGACGGTCAGCCCGAAGGCGACTACCGCGAGGATGCCGGAAATGTGTAACGCTTCGGCACCCAAAAACACCAGGAACGGCAGGAACAGTTCCATCAGAATGCGTGTGGTCATCGTCTCCCAGCCCAGATGCCGGGCCAGGGTGAAGATCCAGTTGGCAAGGAAGCCTGCGAGAAAACCGACAATGATGCCGCCGAAGAACGAGAGCAGAAAATCTTTGGTGGCGGTGGCCATCGAAAACGAGCCGGTCACGGCCGCCAGGATCGAGAACTGGAAGCCGATGACGCCGGAAGCGTCGTTGAAGAGCGATTCGCCGGTCAGGATGCCGGCTTGTTCGCGGGTGAGTGTCGCTTCGCTGGAAAGCGAGGACACCGCCACCGCGTCGGTCGGGCCGAGCGCCGCACCCAACGCAAACGCCGCCGCCAGTGGAATCACTGGCCACACCGCGTGCAGCATGAACCCGACGACGGCCATGGTGCCCAACGCCAGTCCGATGGCCATCGGCAGCGAGAATTTCAACGTTTTGAAGAGCATCCGTTTGTCGATTTCATGCGCCTCGACGTAAAGCAGCGGCGCGATGAACAGCACCATGAACAGTTCCGGGTCGAGCTTGACATGCGGGAATACCGGCAGAAAGGCGAGGGCGATGCCGAGCGCGATTTGAACGAGAGGGGTCGATATTCGTGGAATAAACCGGCTGACGAACGATGAGAGCACGACGGCCCCCAGGATGCAGAGGATCAGCTCGAAAATTGCCACGGATTATCGGTTCCTTTCTTGGGTTGGCTTCATTGCGGTTCTGGTCGGTTCGGCGATTTAACGGTTCGGACGGTTTCGGACACTTCACTATTCACTATATCGAATGGATATTTCGGCATTATGCCTCAAGCTTTGCGGATTTGAGGAATCTCTAGGTTTCGAGTTGGGCGTTCGGTATTTTTCTGGACAATGAGGTGGGTTTTATTTGGTAAACGGCGTTTACGGGTATTTGCGGGCATCGAAACGTAATGCATTATTCTGTACAATCTTTTCACTTTTCATCTAGATCACTGGTTGGATTGAATCAGATTGCCGGTCGCGGTTACCTTGAACCCGGCCGTTTCCCGTATACGGTTGTCGATTGCTTTTACACTTAAGGATTATGGACACTGCGAGTTTGCGTTGCGCGATGGATGCCGCGCTCGGTCTGGCGCGTGAGGCGGCAAAGGCCGGTGAAGTGCCGGTGGGCGCGGTCGTGCTTGACGGAGATGGCACGATTATCGGTTGCGGCCGTAACCGGCGTGAAGCCGACGGCGACCCGCTCGCCCACGCCGAGGTGATGGCGATGCGTGAGGCGGCGGACTCACGGAAAAGGCATATGAACGATGATGCTGGTTATAGTCGCGGCAATGCCGACGATAGCCGCGATGGCCAGACCGTGAACAAGTCTGCTAGGCAAAATGCTTGGAATCTGGCCGATTGCACGCTGGTGGTCACGCTTGAGCCATGCCCTATGTGCGCAGGAGCCGCTCTGCAGACCCACGTCGGCCGCATCGTGTTCGGTGCATGGGATGCCAAGCTGGGCGCGTGCGGTTCGATCTGGGATATCCCGCGTGATCCGCATGTCGGTGCTCGCCCCGAGGTGATTGGCGGGGTGCGCGAGGCTGAGTGCGCGCAAATGCTTGCCGATTTTTTTGTCTATCGTCGTAAATGATTCAATTATCGAACCCGTTGACAGCCGTTCTGGCAAACAAATCATAGAAATGGTTCATCATCGTGTGAAATTGCCTCAATATAAGAGATGTTGGTGCCACCAAGTTGCTCTTTTTTGAGGGAATTGCCTTCATAATGTGCGTTTTTTGGGGGTCTTGGTGCACCAAGACCCCCAAAAAACGACGAAATTCACACTTATTCTTTCAAAAACGGCCTGCTTGGTGGCACCAACATGCTGAAATGTTGGAAATGCTGTTTGCAAGAGGATGGCATACGCGGGGTAGTGGCTGTACGTGCAGTGAGTTATTTGCGTGACGGCAACGGCGCGATGCCGGGCGTGATCTTCAGGGCGGTCCAGGCGGAGCGCAGCAGAATGATGAAAAGGTAGGCCGCGAGCAGGTACGAGCCTACTTTGGCCGAGACGAACGCGGCGACCCAGGCTCCCAGCGGCGTTCCGCAAGCGGCGGCGATGCCAATGATCAGGCCGTTCTTGAGATGTACCAGCCCACGCTTCCAATTGGCGAAGGTGCCGGTGATGGCGCTGGGGAACATGGCCAGCAACGAGGTGCCGCGGGCAATCAGATCGCTCGCGCCGAAGAGCAGCGAAAGCGCGGGCACGGTCACGGCGCCGCCGCCGATGCCCAGTAGCGCCGAAAGCATGCCGATGAGCACGCCGAGCAGCACGAGCAGAATGCCTTTGACCACGGTCAAGTGGATGCTGGAGTTGCGCGAAGGCGTCAATACCAGCTGGCTGACCACGACGAATGCCAGGAACGCCACGAAGAACCAGCGCAAGAACACTTCGGAAAGCCGCGAAAGCAGCCAGCTGCCGATTTGCGAGCCGATAATGGTGCCGACCACCATCAAAAGCGCTGCGATCCAATCGACGTGCCCGCTCATGGCATAGGAAATGACGCCGGAAATCGAAAGCGGGATGATCGCCGCAAGCGAGGTCGCCGCCGCGTGGCGCTGGGTCATGCCGAGCCACACCAGCGCCGGCACGATGATCGACCCGCCGCCGATGCCGAAGAGCCCGGAGAAGAAGCCGGCGATCAGCCCGACGACGATCATCACGACAATCTGCTGCACCGGTCCGCGCGTGACGGGCGTTTCCTCCTCGACTTGCGTCTCGGCTGCGTTCCCCTTAGGTTTCTGCTCGTCCATCACATTCCTCGTTCTTCTCGTCCTTTGCGCGCTGCCGTACGTATGTTCATTGTCGTCGACCGTTCGCCATGCCGTTACACCACATTGTATGGAGAACGGCAAAATTTCTGCCCCGATTCGCGCGGAAAAGTCAGGATGTGGTCAAATTCGGGATGATTCCAGCGTAATTCGCTCACATACTGTTCCGATCATTCTTAACTAGACATCGATCCGGAAATCAATTCGGAAACGCTCAATGAAACGGTTTGCGGGTTATGCCTTCGCTCAAAGGGTTCTCACCATTGAGTTTTGTGAGCTAGAATACATATATAGGTATATGTCTGCGTGAAGGCAGATCTGGATTTGTCTCTCGCATGCAGCAGTATCCACGGCGAAGTGAGGGGTAATTATGGCTCGTTTGATTATCGTTTCCAATAGGCTTCCAATGTCCCTGCATGCCAAACCCGACGGTACGTTCGCGATGAAGCAGAGCATCGGCGGCTTGGCCACGGCAATCGGGCCTTACCACAAGTCCCACAACGACTGTCTGTGGGTTGGCTGGAGCAGCATCGACCCTGAAACGCGCACCAAGGACGAAATCGAGAAGATTCGTGACGAATTCGCGCGTCGCCGCTGCGTCCCGATTTTCCTGACCCAAAAGGAAATCGACGGGTATTACGCCGGTTATTCCAACGATACGTTGTGGCCCCTGTTCCATGATTTTGCACATGAGGCGAAGTTCGATTCGTCCACATGGAAGGTCTATCAGGAGGTCAACAAGAAGTTCGCCGACACCATCTCCCAACTGGTTAACCCCGACGATACCGTGTGGATTCAGGATTATCATCTTTTGCTGGTTCCGGCTATGCTGCGAGCCGGCTTCCCCAAACTCAAAATCGGCTGGTTCCTTCATATTCCGTTCCCCAGCCCCGAGATCTTCCGCCAGCTGCCCAACGGCAAGGACCTGCTCGAAGGCCTGATGGGCGCGGACCTGCTGGGCTTCCACACCGAAGACTTCTGTGTGAATTTCCTCGCCTCCGTTCGTGCGCTGCTGGGCATGGAGGTCGACAGGGACGGCCGCATTCCCGTTGGGTCCGGCGCGTCGCAACGGTTCGTGACGGTCGACGCCTTCCCCATAGGCATCGATTACGGCCTCTACCGCCGCAACGCCCATTCCAGCCTCGCGCAGGCCATGCGCCACGGCATCGAGGCCGTCAGCGGCAAGCGCACAAGGCGAGTCAGCACCTCGTTGACCGCAGAATCCCAGGCCGCAGCGGAGGCGAGCGATCAGGAAGAAAACTGGTGGAGCGCCCATACAGGTGACGAACTTCCTGAGGTCGAGCTGGCGCAGTCCGCCGCGGCCAAACGTGGCACCCAAGACAACAAAGTGGTCGTTTCCGTCGATCGCCTCGATTATACGAAGGGCTTGCCGGAACGCCTGCGTGCCTTTGATCTGATGCTGAGCCGCTATCCCGAGTGGGTCGGCCACGTTACGTATTACCTTTTGGCGACGCCCACGCGCGAGGACGTGGAGACGTACCGCAAGCTGAAAGATCAGGTCGATCAGCTCGTCGGTGAGATTAACGGCAAGTATTCACTTCTTTCCTGGGAGCCGATCCATTACATCACCCGTTCCCTGCCCATCAAGCCGGTTTGCGGTATCTATACGGCAGGCGACGTGGCGCTGGTCACTCCGCTTCGAGACGGCATGAATCTGGTCGCCAAGGAATATCTGGCCGCCCGCGATGGTCGTGACGGCGCGCTGGTGCTTTCCGATGAATGCGGCGCCGCTCGCGAGCTGACGGACGCGTTCATCGTCAATCCTTATGACACCGAAGCGGTGTGCGAGGCCCTGCATTCGGCCTTGGAGATCAGTTCTAGTGAGGCCAAGCGCCGCAATGCCGCTATGCAGGCCCGTCTGAAGTATCGCACCGCAGGGCTGTGGAGTGCGGAATTCCTGAGCACATTGCGTCAGGTCAGTGATCCGCGTATGGCCGACCACCGTCTGCAAAGCGCCCAGCGCGATCGCTTGGTCCGCGAGTGGGGAGAATCGAAGCACAAGCTGGTGCTATGCGATTATGACGGTACGTTGACGCAGATCGTGCGCACCCCGGGTCGCGCCAAGCCGACGCACCGTCTGATCGATTTGCTGCGTGAGGTCGGTTCCATCCCCGATGTGGACCTGTATCTGGTCTCCGGCCGCACCCGCGAGACGATGAACGAGTGGTTCGGCTGCCTGCCGATCGGCCTGATCGCCGAACACGGTGCCTGGCACACCAAGCCGATCGCCGGCGAAACCGCCAAGAACGCTCAAGGCAGGACGATTACTCCCAAACGTTACTGGCGACGTGCCGAGGGGCTTCCCGACCCGGATGAATGGCGTCCGATCATCGAGACGATTATGAACAAGTCCGTCGCCCGCGTGCCGAAGTCGTTCATCGAATACAAGTCCACGGATCTGGCATGGCACTATCGCATGAGCGACCAGAAGCTGGCCCTGGAGCAGCGCGAACGGCTGGTCGACGAGCTGCAGAAGGTATGCCCGCAGTACGGTCTGATGGTCATGCGCAACGCCAAGGTCATCGAGGTCTGCCCGGCCAACGTCAGCAAGGGCGAGGCGGTGAAGCCACTCCTGGAAAGTGGCCGGTACGATTTCGCCCTCGCTTTCGGCGACGACACCACCGACGAGACGATGTTCGCCTCGGTTTCCAGTTGTGCCGATGCCAGCGACGAGGACGATATGCTCGAGGCCTTCGACGTCGCCGACACCGGTGCGGTCAAGGTCGTTTCCAACAAGGCACCTGCTGCTGGCTCATCGAGAGCCGAAGCCGATAGCGCGAAACCTGCTGTAAAGTCCGCAAAACCTGATGTCGCATGGACCATCAAGGTCGGCGCCGGAGAGACTAGCGCCCGTTCGCGCATCGCCACCCCGACCGATACCGCGCGGTTGCTGGGCTACCTGGTGGCCGAGTCCGAGGCCGTCGCCGCCGGTACGGCTCCTGACGATAAGCCCAAGTCCAAGCTCAAGTCCAAGAACGAAAGAGTCTCAAAGGCAAAAGCCGCGACGAAGGCGAAAGCGTCTGGAAAGAGCAGGGCCAAGGCCACGGCAAAGTCGGGCAAGTAATATTCGATTTTTGGACATCGAACCGGCCGCGATGTCATGCCGCCGTACAATTCCGGTATGAAACAAGAAAAAGTTGTCAAGGCACTGCAGCATGATCACGCGGCCGAGTTGAAGAAGGCGGCCCAAAGGTTGAAAGGCACTGCGCGCCACACGCGCATCATGCCTTCGCCCGCCCTTTCCGAGGCGACCGGCCATGAGATTCTTCTGAAGCCGGAGAACCTTCAGGTCACCGGTTCCTTCAAGATTCGCGGTGCATACAACAAGATCGCGTCCCTGAGTGACGAGGATCTGGCCCGCGGCATCGTCACCGCCTCCGCTGGCAACCATGCGCAGGGTGTCGCTTATGCGGCACGCGAGCGCGGCGCGAAAGCTACTATCGTGATGCCTGAAAGCACCCCGCCGCTTAAGGTCGACGCGACGAAATCCTACGGTGCCAACGTCGTGCTGCACGGCAATCTGTTCGACGATGCCGCCGAATACGCCTCCGAACTTTCACAGCGTGACGGTCTGGTTTACGTCCATCCTTTCGATGATTACGAAGTACTCTGCGGGCAGGGTACCATCGGTCTCGAAATCCTCGAAGACGTCCCGAACGTCACGGACGTCGTGGTCCCGCTGGGCGGTGGCGGCCTGGGCGCGGGTGTGGCGCTCGCCATCAAGACCTTCAAGCCGGAAGTCCGTGTCATCGGCGCGATTCCCGAGGGTTCGCCCGCGTTCAAGAATTCGTTTGCCGCTGGCTCGGTCGTTGCCGCCGACAAGGTGGTCACCTCGGCCGAAGGCGTCGCGGTCGGGCGTCCCGGCGACCTCACGTTCGCGATTTTGAACGAGTACCTCGACGACCTGATCACCGTCACCGAACGTGACATCAACGAGATGATCCTCTTAATGATGGAAAAGCACAAGCTGGTGGTTGAGGCTGCCGGAGCGGTGTCGTTGGCCGCATTGGAGCACCTGAGCCTGCGCTCGCGGGTTTTCGCGGCAGCGAAGGGCAAGCATGTCATCGTGCCTATCATCTCCGGCGGCAACATCGACACGGTCACCATCGGCGCTGTAATACAAAAGGGCATGATCGCCCGCGGCCGCATCATGAACTTCGAGGTCGAGCTGCCCGATACTCCCGGCCAGCTGGTCAAGGTCGCGCAGGTGCTCGCCGACGCCCGCGCCAACGTCATCGAGCTCAACCACGACCAGTTCAAGGCTTCCGGCCACTACACGGATTCGGTTTCGCTCGGCGTCACCGTCGAGACGAACGGCCCCGACCACATCGCCCAGGTCCTGAAAGCCCTTAAAGACGCCGGTTTCGACCCGAAGCGCATCTACTGACCGATCGTCCGTATAAAGCACTTGTATATGGAAAAGTCCCGTCGGGTTCGGTTCGGCGGGACTTTCACTGTTAGATGGATATATATGTCTTGGACTTAGGCTTTCTCCGCTTCGGCGATGGTCCGGTCCACCAGTTCCGGCAGCGCCTTGGCGATGTCGTCGTGGATGAGCGTGGTGGCGATGTTGTCGTACTGCGTGCGTCCCATATTCATGATCGTCATCGGCACTCCGGCCTGCACGGCGGTCGGTGCCAGCGACGCGGCCGGGAAGACCTCGAGCGTCGAGCCGATCACCCAGAACTCGTCCGCCTTGGCCACGCGCGCCATCGACTTCTCCATCGCCCCGTCCGGCAGCATCTCGCCGAAATAGACCACGTCGGTTTTGATCAGTCCGTCGCAGGGCATATTGCCGCTATACGGCAGCTTGCGGTGGCAGTGTGGGTCCGGCTCGGCGTCGAGGTTGTCCATGATGTCGGCGGTGTTGTACTTGGCATGGCATTTCATGCAGTGCGAGGTGCCGATGGTGCCGTGCAGGTTGACGATCAGGTCGCTGGAATTGCCGGCCTTCTCGTGCAGCGCGTCGAAGTTCTGCGTGGCCAATAGCGTCAGCAGCCCCGCCTTTTCCAGCTTCACCAGCGCCTTGTGCGCCTCGCCCGGCTCCGCGTTCCACACCGGCGATGCTTTCTGCCAGGCCCACGAATATTCACGCGCCTTCTTGTCGCTCATAAACGCGTCGATGTCATAGACGCTCATCTGGTCGGGGTGCTTGGTCCACACCCCGTCCGGTCCGCGAAAGTCGGGGATTCCTGCGGAGGTCGAAATACCTGCACCGGTCAATACCGCAATTTTTTTAGTCATATGTATATTGTAGCCAAATCGTAAAGCGCGGCTACGGAACAACCAAGAAGCGCCGCCTCCTATATATATATCCGCTTCCTTTATATATCGATTCTTTATATGTGCCTCTTTACATGCCGGATCTTTATATATTGAAATATATTGGGGTATTCCCCTCTCGAAGAGGCAGGATGTTCGAACTTAGCGGCGAAGAGGCTGAAGGATTATTCGTTTATCTCAGTATCTGAGCAGCGTTGAAGGAAGCGCCCGGCTTTTAAAAGGCTTGTGGCGACGCATTTTTTGGCATAAGGACGCTGACACGCCGTAAATAAAGAATTACATCGATTTGATTCTTGATATTTACGGGCTAAAATAACGCGTAAAGGTGCAGTAACGCCTTTGATGACACGCCGGAAGAACCGCATCATTGCAACGGTTCTTAAGGTTTTTGCGTCCCTGCACTTGCGCGATATCGATTTACCGCGTATATTTATTTCTTGCTGCTCAACACGGCAACTTCTCCTCCAAGAGTTGAGATTGTTTGTTGGTGTGGTGGTGGTTTGAGAACTCAAGAGTGTGTCTGTACTACTTTTATTGTAAAGCTTTTTTTGATTGCCAGTTTGGTGATCGCCTCGTGTTTCGCGGGGTGGCCGAGGGGCCTTAAAGATTGCCGAGGTTTTTAGTGTGGACCATTCCCCCTTATGGAATGGTCTCGTCAATTATTGTGCCTGTCCTTTGGGATGGGTTTTTGAGAGTCGTTGAACGGCTTTTCTGCAAGTTTTTTTGTGGAGGGTTCGATTCTGGCTCAGGATGAACGCTGGCGGCGTGCTTAACACATGCAAGTCGAACGGGATCCATGGTGCTTGCACCGTGGTGAGAGTGGCGAACGGGAGAGTAATGCGTGACCAACCTGCCCCATGTTCCGGAATAGCTCCTGGAAACGGGTGGTAATGCCGGGTGTTCCGCGTGATCGCATGTGATCGCGGGAAAGGGTTACCGACATGGGATGGGGTCGCGTCCTATCAGCTTGTTGGCGGGGCAACGGCCCACCAAGGCTTTGACGGGTAGCCGGCCTGAGAGGGCGACCGGCCTCATTGGGACTGAGATACGGCCCAGACTCCTACGGGAGGCAGCAGTGGGGAATATTGCACAATGGGGGGAACCCTGATGCAGCGACGCCGCGTGCGGGATGAAGGCCTTCGGGTTGTAAACCGCTTTTGTTGGGGAGCAAGCGAGAGTGAGTGTACCCTTCGAATAAGCGCCGGCTAACTACGTGCCAGCAGCCGCGGTAATACGTAGGGCGCAAGCGTTATCCGGATTTATTGGGCGTAAAGAGCTCGTAGGCGGTTCGTCGCGTCTGGTGTGAAAGCCCATCGCTTAACGATGGGTCTGCGCCGGATACGGGCGGGCTTGAGTGCAGTAGGGGAGACTGGAATTCCCGGTGTAACGGTGGAATGTGTAGATATCGGGAAGAACACCAATGGCGAAGGCAGGTCTCTGGGCTGTTACTGACGCTGAGGAGCGAAAGCGTGGGGAGCGAACAGGATTAGATACCCTGGTAGTCCACGCCGTAAACGGTGGATGCTGGATGTGGGGCCCATTCCACGGGTTCCGCGTCGGAGCTAACGCGTTAAGCATCCCGCCTGGGGAGTACGGCCGCAAGGCTAAAACTCAAAGAAATTGACGGGGGCCCGCACAAGCGGCGGAGCATGCGGATTAATTCGATGCAACGCGAAGAACCTTACCTGGGCTTGACATGTTCCGGATCGCCTCAGAGATGGGGTTTCCCTTCGGGGCCGGTTCACAGGTGGTGCATGGTCGTCGTCAGCTCGTGTCGTGAGATGTTGGGTTAAGTCCCGCAACGAGCGCAACCCTCGCCTTGTGTTGCCAGCGGGTTATGCCGGGAACTCACAAGGGACCGCCGGGGTCAACTCGGAGGAAGGTGGGGATGACGTCAGATCATCATGCCCCTTACGTCCAGGGCTTCACGCATGCTACAATGGCCGGTACAACGGGATGCGACATGGCGACATGGAGCGGATCCCTTAAAACCGGTCTCAGTTCGGATTGGAGTCTGCAACCCGACTCCATGAAGGCGGAGTCGCTAGTAATCGCGGATCAGCAACGCCGCGGTGAATGCGTTCCCGGGCCTTGTACACACCGCCCGTCAAGTCATGAAAGTGGGCAGCACCCGAAGCCGGTGTCCGAACCCTTGTGGGCGGAGCCGTCTAAGGTGAGGCTCGTGATTGGGACTAAGTCGTAACAAGGTAGCCGTACCGGAAGGTGCGGCTGGATCACCTCCTTTCTACGGAGAATTCAGGCCACTGTCTGGTGGCCGGTGTCGGATCGCCACGGGATGTTCCTGTGGTCGGTCCTGCTGGTGTGGAAAAGATCAAGGATGACAGTTTTGCTCTTATAGAGTGGTGCGGGCATGCTTTTGGGCTCCCGGATCGCCACCCCGTCCTTTGGGACGGTGCGATTCGATGCCCTTCGCTGACGGTCTTCCCGGACGGGGATTCCGGACGCGTCGGTGCGTGGTGGCTTGAGAACTGGATAGTGGACGCGAGCAAGAGTTTTTACTCTTGTTTTGTTAGATGCAATTTTTAAGACCGGTCTCCGATTCCGTTAAGGATTGGGGATTTGGTCGATCGTTTTGTGATCATTTTAGTGTGATGATGTGTTGTCCAGAGTTTTTCGCAGTGGTCCTTGCGGCATGCATTCCTTGTGTGGGTGTGTGTTGCTGGTAAGGGCGTATGGTGGATGCCTTGGCAGACAGTACCGATGAAGGACGTGTGGGGCCGCGATAGGCCTCGGGGAGCCGCCGACAGGGCTTTGATCCGAGGATTTCCGAATGGGGGGACCCGCCGGCCGTATGGGCCGGCACCGCATTCGTGCGGGGGGTACGCAGGGAAGTGAAACATCTCAGTACCTGCAGGAAAGGATATTCCGTGAGTAGTGGCGAGCGAAAGCGGATCAGGCCAAACCGGCCGCGTGTGATAGCCTCCAGGCGTTGCGCGGCGGGTGTTGTGGGGCCTGGTGCCCGGATGCTGGAGCGTCCGGCGGAAGTCATAAAGCGGCGTGCTAGGCGAACGGGATTGAATTCCCGGCCGTAGAGGGTGATGGCCCCGTAGCCGGTCGCGCGCTGCCTTCCGATCCAGGTTCCCAAGTAGCACGGGACTCGTGGAATCCCGTGTGAATCCGCCCCGACCGTGGGGTAAGCCTAGATATGACTGTCTGACCGATAGCGAACGAGTACCGTGAGGGAAAGGTGAAAAGCACCCCGGGAGGGGAATGAAATAGTTTCTGAAACCGTGCGCCTACGAACCGTCGGAGCCTCCTTGCGGGGTGACGGCGTGCCTATCGAAAAATGAGTCTGCGAGTCAGTGGCAGGTGGCGAGGCTAACCCGTCGTGGGGGAGCCGTAGCGAAGGCGAGTCTCAAAAGGCGTTTGAGTCGCTTGTCCTGGACCCGAAGCGGGATGATCTAGCCCTGAGCAGGTTGAAGCGCGGGTAAGACCGCGTGGAGGACCGGACCCACCTAGGTTGAAAACTGGGGGGATGACTTGGGGCTAGGGGTGAAAGGCCAATCAAATTCCGTGATAGCTGGTTCTCTCCGAAATGCATTTAGGTGCAGCGTCGCGTGGTTCCACCGGGGGGTAGAGCTACTGGATGCCTGAGGGCGCGTATCGCGTACCGACGGCAACCAAACTCCGAATACCCGTGTGGTAGAGCGCGGCAGTGAGTCGGCGGGGGATAAGCTCCGTCGTCGAAAGGGAAACAGCCCAGATCGTCGTCTAAGGTCCCGAAGCGCGTGCTAAGTGGGAAAGGATGTGGAGTCGCATAGACAGCCAGGAGGTTGGCTCAGAAGCAGCCATCCTTGAAAGAGTGCGTAACAGCTCACTGGTCTAGTGGTTCCGCGCCGACAATGTAGCGGGGCTCAAGCACGCCACCGAAGACGCGGCAGTATCTTTGATACTGGGTAGGAGAGCGTCCCGTACGGGGTGAAGCGGCAGCGTAAGCTCGCCGTGGACCGTGCGGGAGCGAGAATGCAGACATGAGTAGCGAGAGACGGGTGAGGATCCCGTCCGCTGGATGACCAAGGGTTCCGGGGCCACGTTCATCGTCCCCGGGTGAGTCGGGTCCTAAGGCGAGGCCGACAGGCGTAGTCGAATGGACGAACGGGTCGATATTCCCGTACCGGCGCAGGACCGTCAAGACCGAAAGTCGGGTACTAACCTCCCGCATCGCGGATGCCTCCCTTCGGGGTGGCTGAGGCGGTGTGGTTGGGACAGACCTTCCGGTAGGCCAGCGCAGGAGTGACGCAATGGAAGAGCCGGCCGCGGCGGTGGTAGTCCGTGGCCAAGCGTGCAGCCGGTGTCGTAGGCAAATCCGCGACACAATACGGCGAGGCGCGATGGTGGGGCCCGTTGGGGCCGAATCCGGTGGTTTCCGTTGCCGAGAAAAGCTTCGGCGCGAGGTGCTGCGGCGCCCGTACCGCAAACCGACACAGGTGGTCAGGTAGAGAATACCAAAGCGATCGAGCGAATCCTGGTCAAGGAACTCGGCAAATCACTCCCGTGCCTTCGGTATAAGGGAGACCCCTTGGGGTGAACCGCCTTGCGCGGGGAGCCTCGGGGGGTGGCACAGACCAGGGGGTAGCGACTGTTTACCAAAAACACAGGTGCATGCGAAGGCGCAAGCCGCTGTATATGCACTGACGCCTGCCCGGTGCCGGAAGGTTAAGAGGATCCGTCATCCCGACTCGTTCGGGGGCAGCGGTGAATTCAAGCCCCGGTAAACGGCGGTGGTAACTATAACCATCCTAAGGTAGCGAAATTCCTTGTCGGGTAAGTTCCGACCTGCACGAATGGCGTAACGACTTCCCCACTGTCTCGACCAGGAGCTCGGCGAAATTGCAGTACGAGTAAAGATGCTCGTTAAGCGCAGAAGGACGAAAAGACCCCGGGACCTTTACTATACCTTGGTATTGTCATTAGGTGGAAACTGTGTAGCATAGGCGGGAGGCTTCGAAGCGGTGGCGCCAGCCATCGTGGAGCCGCAAGGTGAAATACCGCTCTGTCTCCATTTGATGTCTAACCTCGACACGTCATCCGTGTCAGGGACAGTGCCTGGCGGGTAGTTTAACTGGGGCGGTTGCCTCCCAAAGGATAACGGAGGCGCTCAAAGGTCCGCTCAGCCCGGTTGGCAATCGGGTGTCGAGTGCAATCGCACAAGCGGGCTTGACTGTGAGACTGACGGGTCGAGCAGGGACGAAAGTCGGAGATAGTGATCCGGTGCCGGCGCACGGGCGCGGCATCGCTCAACGGATAAAAGGTACCCCGGGGATAACAGGCTGATCATTCCCAAGAGTCCATATCGACGGGATGGTTTGGCACCTCGATGTCGGCTCGTCGCATCCTGGGGCTGTAGCAGGTCCCAAGGGTTCGGCCGTTCGCCGATTAAAGCGGCACGCGAGCTGGGTTCAGAACGTCGTGAGACAGTTTGGTCTCTATCCTCTGCGCTCGTTGGAATATTGAGGAGACCTGCCCATAGTACGAGAGGACCTGGGTGGACGAACCTCTGGTATGCCGGTTGTCGCGCCAGCGGCACGGCCGGTTGGCTACGTTCGGAAGGGATAACCGCTGAAAGCATCTAAGCGGGAAGCCTGCTCCGAGATCAGTATTCCTTAGGACCTTCGAGTCCTTGTAGGCCCCAGGCGAGAACACCTGGTTGATAGGCCGGACGTGGAAGCCCCGCGAGGGGTGGAGCCGACCGGTACTAACGGCCGAAAGGCAATCACACCCCGACCATCGCGGTTGGGCGTGAGGATTCTTCTGCGATAAACGAAGACGACATTGAGCATTATGATGTCACATCACGATTCATCCGCATCCGACATCGCGTCCGCTTTCCGGTTCCCGAGCCGCCACATCCCATGGCGGGTCACAGGACTCCACATGCATAATATAAGATTTGCGGCGGCCATAGCCCAGGGGAGACGCCCGGTCCCATTCCGAACCCGGAAGCTAAGGCCTGGCACGGCGATGGTACTGCACCCGACAGGGTGTGGGAGAGTAGCCCGCCGCCGCACCACACTTCACAAGGGAGGCCCTGTAGGGCCTCCCTTTTTTCATGCCCGCGGCCGGGCCCCACGGCCCCCGCGGGGCCTTCCGCATACCCCCACACACCCGCGCCGCACACGTAACAGGAAACACGCACCACCGGCACAACCGGACACGCGAGGGGCGATTGGTCGGCGTCGCGCAGAAAACACTTCGAACCGTTCGGAAGGGTCCGGGCCATCGCCGGCTTTCGGCCACGACCCTGACAGGATCGGCAGGAACGAGGCCGCAGCCAAGGCGTATGGGGACGCCGGTTATAGAGCGGAGTCCGACATCCGCACGCATCCGGAAACGGTTATGCCGGCACGGTCCGATACGGTGCGAAGGCATATTACCGTTGGAAATTCGACGCGCATAGTCGTGCCACTCGGCGACTCGGTTGAATTGTACCAATCTGTATTTTTGTCGTGTTTCCAGGCTTGCTCATCTGGAAACCCCATATCTGGCGGGCGGTACGTCTGTCAATTGATGGCTGCCAAGTGTGCGGATAACATATCTTTCTTTTTGGTTTTAATCCATGCAAATATGCAGGTCACCATGCGTCAATTAGATAGAATGTCACAAAAGGTTGAAATAACGACGTTTGTACCATAAAAAAATTTAAAAAACAAGTCTTTTTTTCTGTAGGTTTTTCCTTTACTCTGTAGACACTGCGGCACAACACTGTCGCGGAACAGAGTGAAGCGGAGCGGCAATGCGTGTGAGGACAGGACTGGCCAAAGTTGTGGCGCTGATGCCATTGCTGGCGGTAATGGCGATGCTCGCGTCGCTGTTGGTAGCGCAGAGTCCTGCAATCGCAGCAGACGGTGGATCTGCAAGTTCGATAAGCTCGAATGCTTCGCAACATTCAAATCGTCAAGCTGAAGCAGATCAACTGGTACAAAGTAATCAAACAGCTTCAGAATACCCGTACTCCGATGAAACAGCGATGGCTAAGGAACAGGCGCAGTCTAGCGGTTCAGCGTTAGTAAACGGTGTTTTCCTATCGCATGCAAGCCTTGAGAATCAGGGCCATTCGGTACGGCCGGCGGCAGATACGGTTACAGCAGAAGATGACACTTGGGGCGGGGTGGCCAAAGAGCTTAATAAAGGGCTTGAACAGGTCGATGGCACGTATGCTTCCGGAGACAGGACCACGGCCGCCTCGCAGATGAGCGCGGTTGCGACACGATACACGGCATCCAATTTCGGCAGGGCTGTGCAGGAGACGCTTGGTGCCGATCGTCAGCAAGGCGAGATGAGCCAGTTCCAGTCCGTACAGCAACTGACGTATAGCTACGGACATGGAGCCGATCTCGGCTCGCAGATTGCCGCGCTTTCCAACGAACTGGAAACGGCTGCAGCGCAACTCGACGCCAGTCCTAATCTGGCCAAGCCCAAGGCGTACGCGGCTCAAATCGAGCAGACGGTCAAGGCGCAGCGCAAAGTGCTGCAGAAGAACAAGAAGACCAAGTTCTATGGCAAAGGGAACCGCACCTGGCTCCAAGTGGCCGGGCAAATGGGCAAGGTCATCGATCAGGGCGTTGCCGCTGCCAAAGCCGGTGACGGCGAAAAAGGTTCCGACAAGGTGAACGTCGCCTACTACCAGTATTACGAAAAGCTCGGGTTCGAGAAGAACGTGATGAACGCGATTTCAGGCTCGCGCGTCTCCTATATGGAAAGCTGTTTCAAGGAACTGCGCAAGGCCATGATACGAGGGGACGCGCCGGCGAGTATCAAAAAACAGGCCAATGAGCTCAAGGCCAATCTCGTTGTCGATGCCAAAAAGCTTGACGGCGGAGCCGAGGCCCAAGTCAACGGCGCTACGAAATTCGCCACCAGCTCCATCGGCCAATCATTCCTGATTCTGGTACGCGAAGGGCTTGAAGCGCTGCTTGTGGTCGCGGCCATTATCGCCTACATGCTTAAAAGTGGCAACAAGAAACTGGTGCGTTGGATCTATTTTGGCGTCGTTGTCGGGCTCATCGGTTCGGGGCTGATGGCGGTGCTCTTCGCGGTGTTCTTCAACGGCAACGGGCCGCAGCAGGAGATTATGGAGGGCGTTGTTGCGCTGATCGCGATGCTCATGCTCATCTACACCAGCAACTGGATGCTTTCGAAGTCCGATACCGAGGCGTGGAAGTCTTATATCGGCAGCAAAACGAAGAAGGCGATTTCGAATGTCGCGGCGGCTGATTCACTGACGTTCGCCGGGGTGGTATCACTGGCCATGCTGAGCTTCCTAGCGGTCTTCCGCGAGGGCGCCGAGACGGTGATGTTCTATCAGAGCGTCTATTCGATGACGAAGGATTCGCGCGGCATGTGGATTGGCGGCTTGGCGGCTGCGGTCGTGCTGATTATCGTCTTTGTACTGATTCGCTTCACTTCCGTACATATCCCTCTGCATCCGTTCTTCCTGATCACGTCGGTGTTGTTGGCCGTCTTGGCCGTTACGTTCGCAGGTGGCGGCGTGCACTCGCTCATCGAAGGAGACGCCGTCAACGGAACGTATCTGGCAAGTATGCCGACCAACGAATGGCTCGGGCTCTATCCGTATACCGAAACCATCGTCGCGCAGATTATTGCCGCCGTGGTGATTATCGGGTTGTTCGTCGTTTTCGGTATTCGCAAGCACCGCGAAAAGGTGGCGAAAAGTGCCGGATCTTCTGATTGCAAGGAGGCGTTGGCATAGATGAGAAAACGGGATTCGCTGCAGGTGCGGCCTGTATCGTGTGGTCTGCGATTGCGGATATTCGGCACTATTGCGGTCAGGCGATCACAATGACAGCGGTTAGTGGCTTGATCATGATGCCGGCTCCAACGGTTCCGGGAGCAAGCGGTGAACAAAATCGTTCGGCACACATAGACGTTCGACAGATGACGGATATTCCCCTTACAGGGAAAGCTGCGATATGGCTTGGCACGTATTGATTGAGCGGTTGCCGGATTCGTCTTATACAACTGCGGACAGAAACAAAACAGAGTAATAACCATTACACAACAAATAGGAGAAAACAATGAAGAAAAGCAAACTCACCGGCCTGCTGACCGCTGTGGTCGCCGGGGCGCTCGCGTTCTCGTTGGCCGCGTGCGGGTCGAACGGCTCGGGCTCCGCTTCCGGCTCGGGTGACAAGGGCAAGGCTGGGTCGTCATCCTCGCAGAGCGCTCAGAAGAAGGCCAACAGCAACGGTGCGAAGTTCGAGGAGATTCCGATCGGACACGACCAGCAGATTTTCCCGCTCAACATCGCGACCGTCTACTTCCAACCGGTCGATATGTACCCGCAGGGGATGGGACTTTCCGCGGCCGAGTCGAACCTGCACCTCGAGGCCGACATCCACGCGTTGAAGGACAACAACCTGGGTTATGGCACCGGCGACTTCATCCCGAAGCTCACCGTCAAGTACCAGATCCAGGACAAGAACGACCCGAACAACAAGCAGGACGGCACGTTCATGGAGATGAACGCCGACGACGGGCCGCACTACGGCGCGAACATCAAGCTCGACAAGGCCGGGCAGTACAAGCTCACCTACACCATCTACAGCCCCGAAACCAACGGCTGGACGCTGCACGTCGACCCGGATACCGGCGTCAAGGGACGTTTCTGGACCAAACCGATCGTGGCGAGCTTCGACTGGAACTACGTCGTGCATCAATGGTGACTGCTTCCGCAGATAACTAACTGACGTGGTGGAAAAATGAATGACGTGGCGGAGGAGGGAAATACTTGCTTCGGAACCCTTACCGGCTGAGCCGTTAAGCGGGAAGCCCTGTGGGCTTCTCGTAGGCGAGGTGAGCGCGATGTATCGAGCGCGAAGGCAAAATCTCTGATTTTGCTTAGGCCAAGCTTTACTCCTCAGCAAGCATGTCCCCTTCCTCCACCACTCAGGGAATTCAACTTATTCCGAGGTAAATGTTCGCCATATTGTAAAGCAACTGGTATGAACCGCATCATTGATCTCTTAATGATGAGTTGCAAACTGCCGAGTTGTGATGATTGGCAAGGATAAGGATTCGAGAAATGCTCGAGGAATTTGTGGGGGCGCTGCCGGGGATGGTGGCGCCGGCGCTGCTCGTGATGACGCTGAGCGTACTGCTCGGTGTGGGCGAGGGGCGCGATAGGCCGGTGAGCCGGCGTTGGCGGCTTTATGGGCTGCTCGTCGGGATTGTGGCGGCATTGATCTTTACGGTGTTGCGCGTGCTGGTCATCGTCGATCGGCGCTCCGGGGTCAATCTGCCGGTACTCATTGGCTGCGTGGTGTGCGACGTACTCATTCTGGCGATTATGGCCTGTTCGAAGGGGCTGGTGCACGATTGGCACAAGCATCCGGTTCGACTCCATGTGGCTAACGCGGTCTGCGCGATCGGCATTGCCCTGACCACGTTCTTTGCCTCGCAAGACGTTTTCATGCAGCTGACCAGTTTTGTGGAGACCGGCGAATCTCCGTTCACTTCCAAGATGCTGCTGCGCGCGCTTGGCTTCGCCTTGGGTATTGCCGCAGCCGTTGTGGTGGCGGCCATTTTCCGCACCATGCGCACGACCGCCGTGCGCGGCAGTTTCCTGGTGGCTTCGATGCTGATGCTGCTGGTTTTGCTGATTCGCCACCTGACACAGCTCTGCTCGCTGCTGATGTCGATGATGTTCGTCGAATTCGATGGAACTGCATTTAATGTGCTGATTCTGGCGGCGAATAATGATATGAAACTGGTCATCGCTTCGGTGCTGGTCTTCATCATCCCCGTCATCGCCTCGATTGTGGCTGGCTTCCGCAAGCCGCTCACCGGACCGAACGATGCCGTGGTCCGCGAGCACAAAGCGTTCCGGCGTCGTGCCAAAGCTGCAGGAATATGGAGCCTGATTGCCATGATTGTGGTGACGGTCGCGCTGACTGCAGGCGTGGCCAAAGTCCACGAACAACCTTCACTTTCGCCGCCGGAAGGGTATTCGCAGCACAATGGCATCGCTACCATCGCCTTCAGCAAGGTGGACGATGGCCATCTGCACCGCTTCCAGTACAAGGCCAAGGACGGCACGGTGATGCGCTTCATCATCATCAAGAAGAACGGCGGCTCCTACGGCGTCGGCCTTGACGCCTGCCTGACCTGCGGCGACGCGGGCTATTACGAAAAAGACGGCAAGATCATCTGCAAGCGTTGCGAAGTGGAGATGAACGTGGCGACCATCGGCTTCAAGGGCGGATGCAACCCGATACCGTTCCCGTTCGAGGCGTCGCACGGCAAAATCACCATCCACACCTCCGACCTCGACGCGTTGTCGTCGCATTTCAAGGAATAAGGGAGGCGATGACGCTCATGCACGATTATTCCAACATGGTTTTTGGGCTTGGACGGCGGTTGATGCCGCGAACCCATGTTCTGGAAGCCCCTCATCATGGGTTTGTGGCTCAGAAGCGGAATTATGCCGCGAACCCATGTCGGGACAGAACGGATTGGTTGCGTTGCCGTGCCTGGACCATAGATGAGCACAACAGTTTTGTGATGAAAAGAGGGTGACGGTAATGTTCCTGTTACGAATGGTGTTTCGCTCGTTTTCACGGCAGCTCAAGCGGCGGTTGCTGATTGCGGTGACCGTATGCCTGTCGGCCACAATCTGCGTGGCGATGCTCGGTGTCGTCTTCGATGTGGGCGACAAGCTCAATGCCGAACTGTCGACGTACGGCTCGAATATCGTGGTGCGTCCCAAGGCCGACGCGGTGGTGTCGGATCTGTACAATACCGCCGACGCGGGTAATGGTGCCGAAACCGCGGACCCGACCTCGTTCCTCAAGGAATCGGACGTGCCCAGCATCAAAACGACGTTCTGGGCGTTTAATATCACCGATTTTGCGCCGGAGCTCAACGTGAACGCCATGATCGACGGGCGTAATGTGCCGGTGACGGGGACGTGGTTTTCCAAGAAAGTGCCGCTGGCAACCGGTGAAAGCGTGGTCGCCGGGGTCAGGGGCATGCGTTCGTGGTGGAAAATCGACGGGGCCTGGGCCAAGGATGGAACGGGGGCTGCGGGAACCGGCAAGGTCGTAGCGGCCTCGGTCGATACCGACAAAGCCGGCGTTGTTCAGGGGATGATGGGCAAGGAACTGGCCGGTGCCACCCATACCAAAGTCGGGCAGACCGTTACGGTTTCCAAGGTCGCGGCCGACGGACAGCATCGCAGCCAGCGCGTGCGGATCGTCGGGATTTTCGATTCGGGCGACAATGATTCGAGCGGTCTGTACATTCCCTCGTGGTCGGCTCAGAGGCTCTCCGATTTGCCGGATTCCATCGACAAAATCGAGGTCAAGGCGCTCACCACTCCCGAGAACGCGTTGGCACGCAAGGCCGAGAAAGACCCTGCGGCACTGAGCCAGGAGGAGTGGGAGACCTGGTATTGCACGGCCTATCCGTCTTCAATCGCCTATCAGATCGAGGAGGTCATGCCCGGGGCCGTTGCCAAGCAGGTACGGCAGGTGGCGGCGTTGCAGGGCGACGTGCTGCATAAGACACAGGCCGTGATGATTTTGATGACCGCGTTGAGCCTCATCGCAGCGGCCATCGCCGTGGCCAATCTCATGGCATCTTCAATCGGTGAGCGCGGTTCGGAACTGGCGCTTTTGAAGGCTATCGGCGCGACGGACGGTGCGGTTTCAAGGCTGATGCTCACCGAAACGGCGGTCATTTCACTGATTGGCGGATTGGTCGGTGCAGGGCTCGGCTCGGTGCTCGCACAAGTGATCGGGCATGTCGTTTTCGGCTCGGGAGTGGCGATGCGGCCCATGGTATTCGTGCTGGTATTCGTGCTTTTGGCTGTGACCATTCTGATTGCCTCGTTCTCCTCGATCCGTTCGATTCTGCACCTGCGTCCGGCGGAGGTGCTGCATGGAAGGTAAACATTCAATGACAAATCGACAGATGTTCTTCCGTATGCTGTTCAGCGCGGTGTTTCGGCGGCGCTCGCGAGCGTTGATGGCCGTGGTCGCGTCCCTGGTGGGTGCGGCGACGCTCTTCTGTCTCGCCGCCATCTGTGTGGCGGTGCCGCAGCAGATGAATGAGGAAATGCGGGCTTATGGTGCCAATCTGATCGTCACGCCGACGCAACGGACCGTCGGTGGAAAGGCTGTTGAAGGTTCCGACGGCGCCAATGCCGCAACTTCCGGATTCGACCGGGAAAGTGTTACATCGCTGAATACTGCGGTCAAAGACGCCGGTTCCGAGCGCTCGGCTTCGTATCGGTACGAGAACACGCGTATCAACTCGTTGCCGTTCGTGGTGGCGGGCATTGACCCGCACGATGTGAAGGCGCTCAATCATCACTGGAGCGTAGAGGGCAAGTGGCCGTCGAACGGCGGGGTGATGCTCGGACGCGACGCGGCGACGAAGCTTGACGCCAAGATCGGCTCGGTTATCACCATCAAATACAGCCCCGGTAAAAGTGTGGCCGCCGCGACTGGCGGAACTGATGGTTCCAATGGTTCTAATGGTTCCGGTAGCGCTGGTTCGGGCAATGGAAGCTCGGGTTCGAACGGCTCGACTAGCGGTAGCAGCGATACCGGCGATTCCGGCACCGGCTCAACCGCGTCGGCAAACGGCAATTCGTCAGGTCATGACATGCAAAACATGAAGGGCATGAAGATGTCCGATTCGTCGCATGCCGGTGATGTACGGCAGGGTATGGCTGACGCGACGGTGAAGGACAAGCTGGGCAAGGCGCTGGGCGACATATCGGCGGAGGCCAAGGCCCCCGATATGTCGGATATGGATATGGCGGTTACGAACACGCAAAGCATGCTAGGTGTGAAGATGTCTGTCGTAAGCCCCGGTTCCGTCAACCTCGTGAAATGGAATTCGACAGATTCAGCCGTCAACAATGCCGATAATCACTCCGGTTCCGTCCAGCTGGCCGAGTGGAAGCCCACCGCTCCCAACGCAGGCGGTATGGAATTCCGCGTGGACGGCATCGTCGACACCGGCGGCAGCGAGGATGACATGGTCTATGCCAACAACCTCGACGTCGATAAGCTCACCGGCTTTGAGCGTGGGGCGGATGTGGTCGAATTTTCGGTCGATACGTCGGATGCTGGTCTGAGCAGTCTCGTAAGCAGTATCAACAAGAAGGCCTCGCTCAATGCCAAGGCGCAGAAGGTCACGAAAATCACCTCGTCCAACGTCCACATCATCACGATGCTGCAGACCTTGTTCTGGATTGTGACGGTTGTTGTGCTCGTGCTGACGCTCGTTGGCGTCGGGACCACGATTTCGTCCATCGTCTCTCAGCGTCGCAACGAAATCGGTCTGCGCAAGGCGCTTGGAGCTTCATCACGGAACATAGCGGTGGAATTCACCGTTGAAGCGGCACTTTATGGGCTGATTGGCGGATTGTTCGGCACAGCTATCGGCTATGTGCTCGCGCGCGCGTTGAGCGCTTCCGTTTTCGGGCAGAAGCTTTCTCTCAACTGGCCGTTGGCGCTCGCATCCGTGGTAGTGGCGATGTTGGTCGCGGTGCTTGCGTCGCTGCCGCCGGTGCGCAACGCGGTGCGGATCGATCCGGCCGTCGTGCTGCAGGAAGAATGACGAAAGTCCTGCGGAAATAAACGTAACAGTGTAAGAAACTATTGAAAGGAGTGGCTATGCTGCTCGAACTTGATCATATTTCGAAGATCTATGGTGACCTTCACGCGGTGGATGACCTCAGCCTCACCGTGCCGGCAGGGCAGTGGCTCGCGGTCGTCGGCTCGTCCGGGTCTGGCAAGACCACGCTGATGAACATCATCGGCTGCATGGACTCGCCCTCGTTGGGCTCAGTGACGCTCGAGGGCCGCGAACTCAACGATCTGAACGCCACCCAGCTGGCCGACGTGCGCAAGAACGTCATCGGCTTGGTCTTCCAGAAGTTCTACCTCGTGCCGCATCTCACCGCCGTCGAGAACGTCATGGTGGCACAGTATTACCATTCGGTGGTCGACGAGCAGGAAGCACTTGAAGCCCTTGACCACGTCGGGCTGAAGGACCGCGCGAAGCACCTGCCGAGCGAGCTTTCCGGCGGCGAACAGCAGCGTGTGTGCATCGCCCGTGCCCTGATCAACCATCCGAAGCTCATTTTGGCCGACGAGCCGACCGGCAATTTGGACGAGAAGAACGAGAAGATCGTGCTCGACCTCTTCCGTGAGCTGCACGAGCAGGGCACGACCATCATCGTCGTGACGCACGATGCGCTGGTCGCCTCGTGTGCGCAGCGTGAGATCATGCTGAACCACGGCATTCTGGTCGGCGAGCAGTGGAACGATGACAGGGCGCGCGAGGCATACGAGGCTGCGGGAGGCAAGCCGGCTTCCACGGGTGCGCAGGTCGAGGGCGCGCAGCAAGGTGACGCGCCGATTTCGTTCGTCAACCCGACCAAGGCCGCCAAGGTGCAGGGCTGACGGCTATCGGCTGGAATTGCGCTGTCTATGGCAATACATGGTATTCGGGTATTTGTCTGTCAGAGCCGATACGAGGTATTGACGCGTTGACCGGTCTGGCCACCTTTTTCCCGACAATGGTGCCAGGATCATATTGGAATAAGAAGCCGGACGGTATCGGGTGCCTTGCCAATTCAGGAGATTCGATGAGCTGCTGATATCGATGGCCGAGATTTCGGAGGCTTAGGATTGGTACTGATGGTTTGGTCTCGGGGCTTTAGATTAGCTTGGTGCGCTCCATTTGGCCGGAGAACCAGGTGTTGAATTTCGAGGGTTTCGGCATGAGCAGGCCGATGACAAGCATCACGGCGGCGTAGATCAGGACGATACCCAGCTGGATCCAGAAATCGTTCTGGTAGATGCCGGCGATGGCGGCGCGAGCGGCCTGGATCGAGTGGGTGGCCGGCAGGAACGGATTGATGACCGCCACGAATTTCGGCAGCACCTGCAACGGGTAGGTACCGGAAGAACCGGAAATCTGCATGACAAGCACGATTACCGACATCGCCTTGCCGATGGTGCCGAAGCAGGCGACGAGCGTATAGATGACGAAGGCGTAGACCAGGCCGGAAATCCAGCCGGAAAGCATGAACAGCATCGGATGAACCGCGTGGACGCGCAGGAAGAGCAACGTGCCGGCGCAGGAGAAGGTGCTCTGCAGCAACGAGATGAAAGCGAAGATGCCGAAACGACCGAGGAAAAGCTGGTAGGGTTTCGGTTCGGTGAAAAGGCGTCCGGCGTCGTCGATGGGGACGGATTCGTCATCTGGCGAGACAGGCTCTGCAACAGTCTGGGGCGCGGTATCGACGTTAGTTCTGGTTACGCCCATCCGTTGTGTGGTTTCGTTATCGGCGTCGATTGGATGATTGAGAACGAGCGTATTGGCCTCGTCTGGGGTTCCCGGATTCGCCGACAGTACGTCTCCAAGCGTGCTGTTGCTGCCGCTGTCATTGCCGTCTCCGGCAAGTGCAGCAACGTCTGTGGCATGGTTTTGCGCCATGCTGGCAGCAGTCGCAGAGGAAAGAACGGCAGGCGACGTTTCGGCCCCGATGCCGGCCCTGCTTTCGGAGCTGCGTCGCTTCTGACGCTGATACCTGCGCTGTCGTTTGCGCAACCAGCTCCAGCCAGAGCCGATCTCGCCTAGCCTGCGTCTTGTTTCACGTGAAACGTCGGTTTTGATGGTCAGCGCGATCAGCAGCGAGCCGACCCAGAGCGGAATGAACGTATAGAACGGCGTCAGCGATGTGCCGAAATTCTCGACCGGGAACACGGCGTTGCGCTTGAGCGCGACAGGTGCGGCAAGCGTGGCCGCGAGCTTGTCGGGGTCGTCGGAAAGCAGCTTCCTGACTTTGGCCATGTCGCCGCTGTCCAGCGCATCGGTAAATTGCCTGCTGAATGTGGTCAGCTTGCCACTGGCCGCCGAAAGCGTGGCGGAGGTGCCGCTGAGCGTTGCCTGCGCCTGCTTGAGTTTGCCGCTGGCCTGGTTGGTGGTGTCGTTCAGCGCGGTCACGGCGTTGTTGAGGTCCGTGCCGGTGCCGCTCAGTGTGCCGGAAACCGAGGCAAGCGACGCGGTAATGTTTGCGATTTGGGGTTTCAAGGTTGCGGAAAGGTCGGCGTTGAGCCCGTCGATGGCGGACTTTGATTGCTTGGCGAGGTCGATGATTTGCTCGCGTTGCCGTGCCGCGTCGCCGGTTTTCGCTTCAAGGTCGTTGGCCGAAGCGTCCAGAGCGGTTTGCAGAGCCTTTTGCTTTGCGATGATGCTATCAAGAGTGGCAAGTGTGTCGGTCGGGGCCGCCGGCAACCCGGCCAACGTATCCCGGATTTTCTGATATTGCGCCGCCTGCTCGCCGATGAGCCCAGCCTGTTTGCGCAGCGTCGCCGAAACGTCGGCGGAAGATTTGCCGACGCTGTCGAAGGCGTTGCCGATGCTTGTGCCGATGGTCGCGTTTCCTGAACTGCTGGCGTTCAAAGCCTGAGAAAGCGTGGAAGTTGCGGTGTTGAGCGCACCCGAAACGTCTTTGACGCTGCCGGCTGCCTTGTTGAGCTGTCGCAATGATTTGCCGGCATCGTTCGAAGCGTTGGAAAGCAGGGCCGAAGAGCTGGAAAGCAGGGTCTGGGAGACGTCGATAAGGCTGGCGTAGGCGTCCACGCTTGTTGCGGAATCGTTGAGCTGGCTGGCCAGATCGTTGATATTGCCGTTGAATGTGGTCAGGCGACCGCGGGCGTCCGAGGAATCGAGCTGCTTCGAAAGTCCGTTCGCCACGCTCAGCGCGGTGCTGGTGATGGTCTTCGCGAACATCTCGTTGACCTCTTTGGAGATCTGGTCGGCGCCTTGGCCGGTGACCTTCGGGGCGACGGCGTTCTTCTTCTCATTGGTGTAATACTCAAGCGTCGCATGTTTGGCGTTTGAGGAGAAGAAGGTCATCATGTTGCGGCTGAAATCCTTGGGAATGATGACCGCCGCGTAGTAAGTGCCCGCCTTGGTGCCTTCAATAGCCTTGTCTTTAGTGGTGAACGTCCAGTCGAGCTGGCTGTTGGCACGAAGCTGGCCGATGACCTGGTCGCCAAGTTTCATTTTCACTGGCATCAGATCGCTGGAATAGCCATCATCGACGCTCGCGACCGCGAATTTGAGGTTTTTCGTGTTGCCGAACGGATCCCAGCTTGCGGTGACATTGAACCACGTGAACAGCGCGGGGATGACGACCAGCCCCATCAGGATGATGATCGAGATGATATTGCTGGTCATGCGCCGCAAGTCGCCGCGGAAGAGGCTCCAGATCGTTCTCATCGCTGGTCGCCTCCGATCGTGTTGCTTCGAAGGACCTTTGCCTGTGCCTTCTTGCCGCGTGGTCGCTGGCGTTCGTAGAGCAACGAACGTACGGCGTCGTCCTCAAGATTGCCAAGGCGTACCTGACGGGCGAGGCTGTCACGGATAGATTCGACGACAACCAGGAAAATGATGGTGGCAAGGAACCAGATGACCCACGCGGCCAGCGCAATCACCTTGGTGCCGGTGGTCAGCGAGAAGGTGATGGCCATGGCCGCCGGAATGGCGATGCCGAAAGCCAGCGCCCCGCGCATGAGCTTGGGGTAGAGCAGAGCGAATTTCCGTGCGCGTTCCTCGATGCCGGCGCGGTATTCCTCTTTGTCTGCCAACATGCTCAGGGCTTGCGAAATCCGGTATTCGTGGGTTTTGTGTAGCGCGGGTTCGTTGGTGATGATACCGCTGGCTTTGAGCTGACGGTCGACCAGGCTCTGCAGATTGCCCATATGCGGCTTGACCGCGAGCCCGAGGATAAAGAACAGGACGGCGAAAATCATGAGCCTGCCCATGTTGATGAACCAGTCGGCATGGTAGAAGCCCGCGATGGTCTCGCGCAGCGCGTTGATGGAGTAGGTGAACGGGAAGTAGGGGTACATGTCGCGGAAGAATTTCGGCATCATTTCGATGGGGTACATGCCCGACGAGCCCGGGATCTGAACGATGACCAGCGCCACGCACAGCGCCTTGCCGACATGCATGAACGAAGTCGAGAGCGCGTAGGTGATACTGACGTATACCATTGAGGCGAGCATTGCGGTGATGATGAAAATCGGCACGTTGTGACATTGCACGCCGATGACCAACTCTCCGAGCACGGTGACGATGGCTTGCACTGAGGCGATCAGTGCGAAAAGAATCCAGCGCCCCCAATAGCGCTGGCCCGGTGTGGGTTCGTTTTCCAGTCCTTCGTCGTCCACCTCCAGCTTCATCAGCACCACCAGCATGAACGCGCCGACCCACAGCGTCAGGTTCGTGAACAGCGGTGCCATGCCGGAACCGTACGTGGTGACCGGATAGACCACTTTCGTGTCGAGAACGGTGGGCGAGAGCATGAAATCCGCGATTTTCGCCGCATCGAGCTTGCCGTTGCCGCCCACGGATTTCGCCAGGATTCCGGAGCTACCGAGCGCGGAGGAGCTGGAAAGAGCCGTGACGTCGGTGGTGAGCGTGGAAAGATGGCTTTGCAGGTTCGCCAGACCTTTGTCGGTGCCGGCAAGGGCTTTGGCCGCCGTGGCGGCGTCTTGGTCAAGCTGGTCCAGCACGAGCGTGGATTGCGTAATCAACGAGCCTTGCGAAGCGAGGTTGGCCGAAGATGTGGCGGCCACCGTCGAAAGGCCGTTGAGGCCGTTGTTCAGCTGAGGCAACGCACCGGTTGCGATGGTTTTTCTGGCGCTCGCAACGTTACCCAACGCCGATTGCGTGGAAGTGTTGATACCATTGGCCGCGGAGACGGTGTTGGAAACCGTCGCGCCGAGATGTTTGCTGGAATTGAGGTCGTTCAAGGCGTTGATGGAATCGCCGAGGCGCTGGTTCTGCGCCTTGAGGTCGGCGACCACGCTTGAACTTCCCGGCACTCCTGCCGCCTCCAAGCGGCTGATAAGACTGCCGGTGTCCTTGTTGATCTGCTGAGCCGTCGACAGTGCCGAACCCACGTCTCCATTGGCTTTCGTGAGCCCTGCCGCGACCGAGTTGATGGCGATATTGGCGTTCGCGCTAGCCTGTGAAAGCAGACTGGAGCTTTGGTCGAGGGTACCGCCGGCGTTGTTGCTGAAATCATTGAGGGCGTTTTGCGTATTGCCGATTGCGGAGGAGACGTCCTTGAGCTGTCTGGAGGTCTGTGCGCCGGCCTTCTGCGTTTTGTCAAGCGTGCTCCGGGCGGTCTTCGTCTTGTCGGGAACGTCGTTGAGGGTCGTCGTCAAATCGGCGATATTGTCGCGTATCTCGGTGACGGATTGCTGTGCCTTGTTGAGGTCGGCGAGGGTGCTGGCGGTGGCTGTATCGGCTTTGGCATTGATATCGGTATCGGTTTTGTTGACAATGCCGGAGACCACTTTGCTTACGGTGGAAACGAAGGTCTCGTTGACCTGGCTGTCGACCGTCGAAGCACCGGTGTCCGTCATGCGGCTGGCCAGCGCGTTGGCCTTTTCGTTGACATAATATTCCAGTGTCGGACGTGCGTTGCGCCCCTCGATGACGCCGGCGACACGGTCGCTAAAGTCTTTCGGGATGACGATGGAGGCGTAGCTTTCCCCGGATTGAACGCGTTGCATGGCCTCGTGTTGGTCGGCGAATTTCCAGCCAAGTTGCTTGTTGCCCTTGAGCTGGCGGACGATCTGGTCGCCCATATTCATCTTTCCGATGGCTTTGGAGTCGGTGCCGCGGTCGTTGTTGACCACGACCACCTTGATGCCGTTCGTGTTGCCGTAGGGGTTCCAGAACCCGGCGATATTGAACCATGCGTAGAGCGGGGGAATGAAGATGAGCCCGAAAAGGACCACCCATGCGGCCGGCACGCGCAACAGGCGCACGATGTCGCGTCGCACGATGGCCAGCACATTGCTCATAGCGGGCTCCTTGAAAGTTGATGACGATTCGGATGCAGGTTTCTGTTTTCTACTGCCGACGGTTGTTGTTATATCTGCCGGTTTTGAACGGGATGAGTTACCGCATCCGATGTATCACCCTATTCGGCCCCCGGAATCTTCTGTCATGAGCGCAATGTGCGTGAATACTGGCAGGATTATTCGGCGGCCAGGGCGATGTCGAGCAGCTGCCGGACGGCGGTGCTCAGATTGGTGATGTGGTGCTTCTTCATATAGGTTTTGAGCGCGTTCTTGCGTGCGCTGTCGAGCCGCACGCGGATCACGCTGTCGGCGCGCGTTTTCCCCACGGCCAGCGGCCGCCCTGGGCGACGGTGGTCGGTGACGGTGTTGATGATACGGTTGCTCAGATTCACTCGTGCGGTCAGCAGCGGATGGCCCGGATAGCGGACTTTGGCGTGACGTAGCTGCTCGTCGGTGTAGCCGCGTTCTGCCTCCTCGGCAGCAGCCCGCAAGTCTGCTGCCACGTCTGGTGGAAAGTCGTCAAAATCAAGTATTCCGTCTTTCATAATTGTCCTTTCTCAAGTCCAGAGATGTACTTCTTCCGCATTGGCATAGCATGTATGATGGCTTCTCCGCCTTTTACCATCATTGTTATCACTTCCAATGGTCGGCCGATGGTGTCAAATCCTAAGTACAATTTTCTGGCTGGACTTTCTTTTGGATCTATTACCATATTCGGGTGTTCAAAAACATGACGCATGTCTTCTTCGCTCACGCCGTGCTTAAAAGCTGAGCGAAGCGGAAATACTTGAATATTGTACCACATAAATCCATCGGATGCTTCTGGACTATTTTCATCGTTTTCAAAAGACACGTCGCTCCTTTCTGTAGACGGGTTTCGGTTCTTGCCTGCATTCGTCGCGGGCCGCTGGTGCGTCAAGCAAACCAAGAACGGTTCTTGAAAGCAAATGGAAAAGAGAGAAATGTGGATAAGGGGATAAGTGGCTGGCTTATCGACGGAATTGTGGACAACATGGTGTATTGGCGCATGGCATTGGAACGTCAAAAGCGGGCACCGACAATATATCGATGCTCGCTTTGCCTTGGAGATTGCGGGAAACTTGGTGAGGCAAACTGCCGTTATGATGTCGTGTTCGGTCTTGGAATAATGCGGCGCTTCGTTTGGTTGCGGGCGCTGCGGCGAGTAGCCTTGTAGAGAATAGGCGATGGCTGTTTGTTGAACGAGATGAGGGGAGCGGGGCGATGAAAGCTGCTTCCGATAGTTTCGATAATTCTGGCAATGTCGGTAATTCCGGTAATTCTGGCAACTCCGATACCGAACGTGTGAACCGATCGACCACAATGCCCGTTTCGCGAGATGCTCGGGGCAAGTCGCCGAAAGCACTTGGCAAGGTCGCCGGTTCCGCCGCGGGTGCTGTGGTGCATTCGGCCACCAGAGCTGCCGAAGGGGTGCGTGGCGCCTCGCATAATCTGGCAAATCAGGCGAGTCAGCACCTGACGCTTATCGGTCGGATTTACGGCGTGCTCGTGCTATTTACCGGATTGGTGGGTGTGCCCTACGTCGGCTTTGCGATTTTCGATAGTGTCCGTGAGCTTCTTGCCGGCAGACTTCAGGTCGATGCGCTGGACCTGACGTTCCTGCTCACTTGTGCACAGGCCGTCGTCTCGCTGGTCAACGCCGCCGCCCTCATCGTGTTCGGCGTCATGCTGCTGCGCAATATGCGCAAACATGCGGCGCAATGGGCCTACGTGTTGATGGGGCTGACCGTGGCTCAGGGCATGCTTTCGTTGGCATTGCAGGGGCTTGGAATCGGTGTCGGGCTTTCGCTGGTTCAGATCGCGATTCTGGTGGCGCTCGCCATCGCGCTCGACCCGGCGCTGATCGGCGAACGTGCGGTGCAGCGCAAACTCAAACGGATGGACGAGCGTGACGAGTACTTTGAAGCCAAAGGCTCTGGCATGCTCGGCCGTGACCCGAGCGGCAAAGGCTACGTCGAACTCAATGTTTTCAACGTGTTCTGGCTTTTCGTGGTCGGTTGCGTCGGCGGGCTGATTGTCGAGGAAATCTACCATCTCATCTTCTTCAACGAGTGGCAGGATCGTGCGGGATTGATTTGGGGGCCGTTCTCGCCGATTTACGGCTTCGGGGTTGTGGTGCTGACGATGTGCCTGAACCGCCTCTGGCACGCCAACGCCGTCCTGATTTTCTTCTCCAGCGCGATTATCGGCGGGCTGTTCGAGGCGTTCGTGGCGTGGTTCATGCAGATTGCGTTCGGCATCATCGCGTGGAACTATTCGAACGACTGGCTGCCGCTTTTTGGCGGGAAGACCAGCGGCAAGTACATGGTTTTCTGGGGGTTGGCGGGCCTGATCTGGTTGCGCGAACTGCTGCCGAGGATCTTGAAATTCATCAATCTCATCCCGTGGAAGTGGCGTTACGCGCTGACGGCCGTTGCGCTGGTATTCATGCTTATCGACATTGCGGTCACGCTGATGGCGCTGGACAGCTGGTATGGCCGTATCGCCGGCCTGCCGCAGACCTCGCCGGTCGCCCGCTTCTTCGGCGAACATTTTGGCGACTCGGTGATGCAGCAGCGTTTCCAGACCATGAGCATCAACCCGAAGTGGTCCGGTAGGGCGTAAGCTTTTTCCGTTCCCGTCCTTGGTTGCGCTGATTCCCTGGTGTTGCCATATTTGATTCGCTGATGCGATTGCAGCGGCCTAAATACGGTATTTTTTCAGTATTTGTATGTTCAAATTGGTTTAAGACTACGTTGGCAGCTTCAACATGCGGAACCTTACTTACGGCGTTGAACCGGTAATAAGTTGACACAGACAAAAGAAAGCCATATGATGCTGTTTTGACACGCGTCAGTGACGCGCGTCAATAGAAATCGCGTGACGCAATACTTTCGCGACAATGAAGTTGGAAGGAGATTCAATGACGGACGAACATGGAAGTTCAACAAGCTCGACAGCGGTCCGCAGCGGAGACGACGGGCCTGCGACGATGAGCCCTTGGCTGTGGCTCATCTACCCCATCGCCAACGGTGCGATGTTCATGGTGTGGGGCGGCGTGATGCAGGTGCTGCTCGGCAAACAGGTGGCGGCCATCGTGCCGGGGGCGGCCGCTTCCGCCGCGGCACTTGGAACGGTGACCTCGATCGCCTCGATTTCGAGCGTGATATCCCAGCCGGTGGTCGGTTGGCTTTCGGACCATACGAAGGTGAAGTTCCTCGGGCGTCGTAATGTATGGATTTTCGGCGCCGGCATCGTGGGCGTGATCGGCCTGATGCTCCAATCGCAGATTCATTCGACGCTGCTGCTCACGATTTCCTGGGCGGCGATGATGTGGCCTCTGAACTCGGTGCAGGCCGCGTTGACCACCGTGCTTCCCAAGCGTGTTCCGGTGAAGAACCGCGGATTCATGTCCGGCCTGCTCGGCAGCACCAACATGGTCGGTTCCTTTATCGGTGTCGCCTTGGCTGGATTGTCGCCGAAGGTCTTCAACGGTTATGTGTTCATCTGCGCCATCTTCCTGGCGATCACGCAGATTTTCGCATGGACCACCAAGGATATCTCGGTGCCGACGGCGAGCGTGAAAACCGACAAGAAAGCCGTCAAGGGCGGCAAACTGCTCCCCGGATTCAAGGAGGCTCGCAACTATTGGTGGACCTTCATCGCTCGTTTCTTCATGGTTTTCGGCTATTTCGTGATCATGTCGTTCCAGCTTTATATTCTTCGTGACCACATCGGCATCGGCGACATCAACAAGGCTTCGGCCTTCATGGTCTCTTTGACCGGATTCTCGACGGTCCTGGGAGTAATAGCGTCCGCGCTTGGCGGGTTCATCGCTGATAAAGTGGGCCATCTTGCGCTGTTCGTCGGCGCTTCGACGTTGATCATGGTGCCTGGCGGCTTTGTGTATTGGCTCGTCCCCAGCAAGACCGGCGCATGGATTGCGACCGCCTTCATCGGTTTGGGATATGGCTCGTATATGGCCGTCGACCAAGCGCTGACCAGCCGCGTGCTCCCCAACGTCGCCAACGCCGGACGTGATTTGGGCATCATGAATATCGCCAATGCCGGTCCGCAGGTCATGGCTCCGGCCGTGACGGGTGCGATCGTAGGTGCGACCGGCAGCTACACCTGGCCGTTTGTCCTGATGATTGTCTTCTGCATTTTGGCCGCTATCACCATTTGTTTCGTCAAGGGCCTTAAGTGACGGACTTTCGTTCGCTTTCACCAGACGATTTCATGAGGAAGGAACATGATGAAACGTATACCCTACAATGACGATTGGCTGTTCGCGCCGCTCGGCTCGATTTTTGAATCCGCCGGAGACCAGAACAAGCAGCGGGTGACATTGCCGCATGACGCCATGCTTGCCGGTGGCCGTTCGAAGGACGGCTCGGACGGCTCGTCCGTCGGCTATTTCTCGTCGGGGGCCTGGCAGTATAAGAAGTCGTTCGAAGTGCCTGAGCAGTGGGCCGACAAACGCGTCGTTTTCGAATTCGAAGGCGTTTATCGAGATGCGATGGTATATATCAACGGCGCATATGCCGGGCAGCATTCCTACGGGTATTCGCGTTTCTACATTCCCGCAAACCCCTATCTCGACTATGGACAGACGAATACCATCACCGTCGAGTGCCGTGCCCATCGGGACTCGCGCTGGTATTCGGGCGCCGGAATGATTCGTCCGGTCAACCTTCTCGTCGGCGACCTCGTTCATATCACCGCTGTCGGCCCGCGCGTCACGCCGTCTGTTTGCGGCGGCGACGGCACCGTCGAAGTCGATACCGATGTGGTCAACGATTCGGTGACGACCCGGACCGTGACGTTGGAGACCTCCATACTGTCCGCGGACGGCAAGGTGTGCAACACGGAACGCACCAAGGCGACCATTCTCGCCGGCGAAACGGCGGGTGTGCACCAGCGCCTTTATGTGGCTGATCCTGCGCTGTGGGATGTGGAGCATCCGAACCTGTATCGGCTGGAAGCCAAGGTCCTTGAAGAGGATGCCGCGCTCGACGAGACGTCGGCCGAGTTCGGGTTCCGCACCCTCGAACTCGACCCGCGCCACGGCCTGCGCATCAACGGGCAGCCGGTGAAGCTGCGCGGTGCCTGCGTGCACCCCGATAGCGGGATTCTGGGCGCCGCGACGTTCGACGCCGCGGAGGAGCGGCGTGTACGTCTGCTCAAAGCCGCCGGTTTCAATGCCATTCGTTCCTCGCATAACCCGCTGTCCCGTGCCATGCTCGAAGCGGCCGATCGGGTCGGCATGCTGGTGATGGACGAGACGTTCGACATGTGGCATTACAGCAAAAACGCCGATGACTACTCCGGTCGTTTCGAGGCGAATTGGCGGCAAGACACGGATGCCATGGTCGTTCGCGACTATAACCATCCGAGCGTCATCCTCTATTCGGTCGGCAACGAGATCCTGGAGAGCGGCGATCGTTTCGGCGCACGTCAGGCAAGATTGCTGGCGGACGAGGTTCGCAGCCTTGACTCCACGCGTTTCGTGACCTCCGCCATCAACGGTGCCATGGCCGCCCGTGACGAGCTGATGAGGATTGTCGCACAATCCGGCAGCGAGAAGCAGGGATTCAACGCGATTCTTTCCACCGACGACGCCACCAACGAGCTGATGGGCCGTCCCGAGGTCGGTGCGGTGATAGAGGAGACCGCCGGCGCGTTGGATGTGGTCGGCCTCAACTATGGGGAGCTCCGCTATCAGAAGGACCACAAGACGCATCCGAACCGTATTTTTGTCGGCTCGGAAACCTTCCCGTCGAAAATCGACAGGCTGTGGGCCTTGGTCAGCGAGTTGCCGTATGTCTTGGGCGATTTCACGTGGACCGGCTGGGATTACTTGGGTGAGACGGGACTCGGCAATCCCAAGTATCCCGGCGAAGAGGCGCCGTTCGCGGCACCGTATCCGGCCTTGACGGGCAATTGCGGCGACATCGACATCATCGGTGTCCGGCAGCCGATTTCGTATTATCGCGAGATTGTTTTCGGGCTGCGCAAAGCTCCTTATATCGCCGTCGAAGACCCCGCTCACGCCGAAAATCCGGCCGTGCCGCAAGGTTGGTCGTGGTCGGACGCGAAAGCCTCTTGGAATTGGGATATCGCGGAGAACACCCCGGTGACCGTCGAGGTGTACGCCGATGCGGACGAGGTGGCGCTCGTCCTCAACGGCGAGGAAAAGGCGCGGGCCAGCGTGGGTGAGGAGAGGAACTATATGGCGAAAGCCGTGATTCCCTACCTGCCGGGAACGCTGAGCGCGATTTCTTACCGTAACGGCGAAAAAGTCGGTGAGACGCAGCTGAAGACCACGGGCAAGCCGGCTGAAGTGCGGCTTTCCGCCTTCGCGCCGGAGCATCGGGAACTTGCCGACGACATCAAGCTGGTCGAAATCTCCGTGCTCGATGCCGATGGGCAGGTCTGCCAAGACGCTGACCTTCACATTTCGGTATCCGTGTTCGACGGGACACTGCAAGGCTTGGGCACCGGCCGGAGCGTGACCGAGGAATCCTTCCTCGCCGATAGCTGCACCACCTATGAAGGCAGGGCTTTGGCGGCTGTAAGGCCGGGCGAGGGCGATTGCCGGATTGCGGTGTCCGCGCCGGGTGTGCCTGAGGCGACGCTGGATCTATCGTGATGCGGCGTTAATCGGAGTTCAATCGAAACCCAATCGAAGCCCCGGTTTTCAAGGCAACTTGAAAGGTGCTTTCGAGCTGATATGCAAGGTATCGGCTTGGAAGCGCCTTTTGGTTTACGCGAGTCCGCTTTTCGTCGTGCCGCGGGTGATGACCGTGAGATTCGGATTCTTGCAGGTCGTGTAATCGCCGGAATTCTCGGGAATCGAAAGAAGTGTGTCGATCAGAGGCAATATCTCGCCTTTGGTGGCAATCGTGCTCAATTGGGGATCGGTCTGCAGCGCGATCGTGGTGTTGTCGACGCCGATGATGGCGAAATCGTCCGGTGCGCTGAGCCCGATCAGATGCCCGGCGCCCAGCATCGCCGCGGCGGTATCGTCGTTATAGCAAGCGATGCCGGCATGTTTTTTCAGCGACCGCATGATGTCGATGTTCAGGTCTGATTGCGGGTTGACGGTGACGGTAACCGGTTTTGGCAACCCCAGCTCGTCGCATTTCGCGAAGAAGCCGGCCTGGCGAGCCTTTTGTATGACGTCGTTTTCTGCGGTGGAGAGGCGCGCATACACCAATTGCGTGATGCCGCACGCGCTGAGATGCTCGGCCTGCAGCTGCCCGATACGCCAGTTCATGCCGCCTTTGCGTGAGGTTTCGGCGGCGACGTCCACGAACGGTGTCTTGGCTTTCTTCAGTACTTTTCTCTGTGCAGGCGTCAAGTGGGTCTCCGCGAGGAAAAGGCGCGGACGCACGGTCTGGACGGTGTATTCCAAATCTTTGGCCGACACCGCGGGAGGCATCATCAGCAATGTCTGCGATTCCTTGGAAAGCCGCTGGGCCAATTGCGACATCATCGCCATGAATTCCACGTTCGGGGAAAGAGGAATGAGCGTCAGAATGACGTTGCTGGATCCGCGTGCCAAGGTCTGTGCCGCAGCGACCGGGCGATATCCGAGATCCTTGGCCGTCTTCTTCACCAATTTGCGGGTTTTTTCGGTGAACTGCTCGCCTTTCCCGTTCAGGATGTAGCTTACGGTCGTTCGCGAGACTCCTGCAGCACGCGCAACGTCGGTACTGGTTACTGTCATGCTGTCCTTTTCGCGAATCGGTGTTTTTCTCAAGTTTATATTACTTCACAGCAAAGAGGACGACGCATAAGACGGCAGTGGCCCGGTCGTGCGCAATCCCCGCTGTAGTCACTCAGAAGTCCCAGTCGTCGTCGTTCGTTTCTTCGGCGGTGTTGGCCGCGGTGGCGCCGGTCGAAGACGAAGGCGAAGTGGCGGCGGTGCCCGTGGAGTTGATGCCGGTGCCGGCGAACAGACTGCCGGATTTGAGCGCAGACATCACGGATTCCATATCGTTGAGCTCGTCGGTGACGGCCGGGTTCGGCTGGCTGATCTCGGCGGGGAACAGGGCGGGATATCCCAAGTAGGAGAGTGCCTTGTTGGCGTTGTAGCTCAGGAACTTCTCGATGTCGTCGTCGAGGCCGAGGTCGGCGTATGGCAAGGTGTAGCTGTAGTCCTCTTCGGCGAAATAGAGGTTGTTGGCCAGGTCGTAAACGTATTGGCGCATATTCTCGCGGGTGCTGTCGTCGAGTTGCTCGAGCTTACGCTGGTAAACGGAGCCGAGGTACGAGCTGGAAGTGACGATATCGCGGTTGATCAGGCGGATGATATCGGCGGATTTCGTCATTGCCCCTCGGCTGGAAAGCCACATCGGCAGGTAGAAGCTGGATTCCACCAGCAGAGCCTCTGCCAACACGGCCGCCGCGAGCCGTTTGAGCGCGCCGAGGTCGGGGGTACTCCCAGCGCCGGAATTGTCGTTGTTAACACTTGAAGAATCTGAAGCCGAAGAGTTTGGTGTCGCAATCTCGTCCGGTGACGAGATGCCCAGCGAATTGGCGGGAGTGCCCGCGTTTTGGTTTGATTGCTCCGCTGCGCCGGAAACAGTGACGTTTGGAATATTCAAATCAGTTGCATATACATCATTGAGCAGTTGCAGCTTTGCCTGCATCGATTCATTCTGCTCGGTCCAGGCAAATGGGGATTGCGTGTCGTTGTTGTCGCTGCTATTGCCGTCGTTATTGCCGAGCGCCGCGATCAGCGCCGAATAAGCTTTCGTATGGATGGATTCGCCGAATGCGATGGCGGTCAAAACGGCCTGCCCGATACCGGTGTGGTCGCTGCCTTTGCCGGCGTCGGTGCTCAGAACGCTCGTCGCGCCGCTGGCCTGTAGCGATTCGACTGCGGCAAGGCCCGCGAAAATGCGGCTCAGCGCAACCCGCTGAGCATCGCCCAGCCCGCGAATATCCTTGGTGTCGTCAGCCAGCGAAACCTGTTCCGGCGTCCACAGGTTCGCGGTCATGGCGTTGAAGGCGTCGCGGTCCGCGTCGGCGTTGGCGCCGGCGAGATTCCAGTTCATAGCGGTGAAGGGCATGGATGTTCCTTACATAGATCAACAAAAGGGGTTCTGCCTTCTAGATTACCGAGGCCCGCTCCCGTATTCGCTGAGCGAAAGATGCAAGAGATGATGTCCGTAGAATAGTGCAGAAATCCTTTTCGAAAATCCTTTTCGGAAATGCGTCAAGTACTCCCGAAACTGTTCCGATCATTTATGAAAGTCTCTTTCGGAATTGTTCTGGAAATGCCTCAAAATCCTTCTACGGACTTGCGAAACTGTTTCAGAATGTTTCAGAAACGATACCAACGCTTCGCATTGTCAACGAACAGCGCGTCTTGTTCGGGTTCGGAAAGCGTTTCGACGCAGCGTGCGAAGCCGTGCACGATGTCACCGTAGGTGCCGTGCAGCTTGTCGACGGGGAAATTCGAGCCGAACATGACGTGATCGGTGCCGAAAGCGTCGAGAATCGTATAGACGATGGGTTTGATGCTTTCCAAGGTCCAGCGGTGGTCGAGCGAGGCCAGCGCCGAGATCTTTATGGCGCAATTATCGCGCTGTGCCAGATTTCGCAGCCCTTTGCTCCACAGCTGCCATCCGGCAAGGTCCCGGTCGGCCCACATACCGGCGTGGTCGATGATGAACAGTGTCTCTGGATTGGCGTCGATGACCTCGCAGGCGCGCGCGAATTGGGTGGGGTAAAGCTGCATGTCGAAACTCATGCCGTATTTTTTGAGCAGCGCGAGTCCCTTGAGCCATTGCGGGTCGTCCATATAGGATTTGTCGACATAGGCATAGAGCGGATGCGGATGGATGTTGAGGTTTTGCCGCACGCCGCGTACGTCGGCGAACGTGGCTTCGCGCTCCAAAAGGCTTTCGATATCGGGGTCGCTCAGGTCGCCGCCGCCGATGATTCTGATTGGCCAGGCCGAGCGTGCGGCCATGGCCTCCACCGCCTCGATCTCGGCGATGGAGTCGTCGGCGTTCGCCTGGATGTGGACCGCGCCTTTCAGCTCTATCGGCGTGCCTTCGGCTTCCTGGGCCAGCTTGTCGGCAGTGAAGTCGCCCATGGTAAACAGCGGGTCCCACGGCCCCTCGAATGTCGCGGGTTTCGAGGGATTGAACCACGAGTAGAGCGAGGCTTTCATCAAGTGGACGTGTGTGTCGATAAAGGGCCGGGGCTTGGTGGCCTGCGCTCGCGTCTCCGGAATGATCGTCGTCAGACGGTCCGTCACGGTTTCGCTGAAAACCGCAGGTTCACCCGCTGGCTCCGGATTTTTTGAGTTGTCGCGTTCATATGAAGTGTTCATTTGACGTCACCCTTGACATGAAAATTGTATTAAATAATAAGGGCCATCGTATTGCTGTTTGCCGAATACGGCCAACGTGCCGATATCGTTGGGAACGTGGCTGCCGTTTCTCTGGTGACCAAGTGGGTGTCAGCTTGTCCTGATTGGACTTTGCCGGAATCAGGACAAGCTGACAGCCGAGTATCTCACAATACGGAACGGGTGTCGTTCTCGTAGGAGTTGCGGCCCTGCCCGGTCGCCGCGGTGGTGCCGCCGTCGACGGGCACGACCAGGCCGGTCAGGTATGCGGCGTCGTCGGAGGCGAGGAACAGCGCGATTCCGGCGCAATCCTCGGGCCGTCCGGTGCGCCCAAGCGCCACGCGCTGCGTGTAGGGCGCCACGCGCTCGGGGTCGCTCCACACTTCTTTGTTGATGTCGGTTTCGATGAAGCCGGGCGCGAAAGCGTTGATGCGCACGCCTTTGGCTCCGTAGTCGAGGGCCACGCAGCGCACGAAGCCGTTCATGGCGTGCTTGGTGGAGTTGTAGGCGGTCTGCCCCCAGTCGCCGTACAGGCCGGAAACGGAGGTGTCGACCACGATGTTGCCGTGCGATTTGATCAGGTGCGGCAAGGCTTCCTTGGTCAGGTAGAAGAGGCCGTCGAGGTTGACGGAGAAGAGCTTGTGCCAGACTTCGTCGGAGACGTGCTCCACCTCGCCGCCCTCGAAGATGCCCGCGTTGGAGACGACCACGTCGAGGTGGCCGAATTCGTCGACGACGGATTGCACGAGTTCCTTGACCTGCGCGTGGTCGGAAACGTCGGTGATGTGGATATGTCCGTTTTTGTAGCCTTTTACGGTGTCTTCGAGCGGATCTTTGCGCAGGCCCACGGCCACTACGGTGGCGCCGTTGTCGAGGAACCCTTGCGTGACGGCCTTGCCGATGCCGGTGCCGCCGCCGGTGACGATGACGACTTTGCCATTGAAATCGTAAGAATTGCTGGTCATGAACACTCCTTCGTTGCTTGACGATGCCGGACTTTCGCGGGCGACGGCTGCCGAGCGCAATCGAGGTGCGCAAAAATCCTGTATATATCCTATTTCACCATATTTGGAACGATGTTTCATATATAGGGACAAATATATGCGCGCGATAATCTGGATATCGGCACTGTTTTTTCTTTAACGGAGAGGAATCGCTATGACATTGGCACCATCATTGAAGATGCCCACGATTACCGCGATCCGCGCCTATTCCATGGGTGGGGCTGCGGCCAAGGTCCACGGGCAGGGCGGCGGAGACTATCACGACCAAGGGCCCGGCCATTGGATCGACGACCACATCGCCACGCCGATGAGCAAATACCCCGAATACGAGCAGTCCCGGCAGAGCTTTGGCCTCAACGTATTGGGCACGCTGGTGGTCGAGGTCGAGGCCAGCGACGGCACCACGGGCTTCGCGATTTCCACGGCCGGGGCCATCGGCTGCTTCATCGTCGAGCATCACCTTTCGCGCTTCGTGGAAGGCAAGCGCGTCGACCAGATCAAGCTGATCCACGACCAGATGCTCAACGCCACGCTCTTCTATTCCGGTGGCGGCGGCGTGGTGATCAACACCGTCTCCTGCGTCGATCTGGCGCTGTGGGACCTCTACGGCAAGGTCCTGAAGATGCCGGTCTACAAGCTGCTCGGCGGCGCGGTACGCGACGAGATCCACTTCTATGCCACGGGTGCACGGCCCGATTTGGCCCAGAAAATGGGCTTCATCGGCGGCAAGATGCCGACCCACTGGAGCTCGGCGTTCGGTGACGAGGGTATTGAAAAAGACATTGCGACGCTCGCCGATATGCGCGAGAAGGTCGGCGACAATTTCTGGCTGATGTATGACTGCTGGATGAGCATGGACGTCAATTACGCCACCAAGTTCGCCCACGCGGCCGCGCCGTACAAGCTCAAGTGGATGGAGGAATGCTTCCCCGCCAGCCAGATCGATTCCTACCGCGAGTTGAAGCGCGTGATGCCGGCGGGCATGCTGATGACCACCGGCGAGCACACCGGCACGCTCGAAGGCTTCAAGGAGCTCTCCGACGCGGGTGTCGACATCCTGCAGCCCGATGTCGGTTGGTGCGGCGGCGTCACGTCGCTGTGCGAAATCGCGGCGGTCGCCAAGGCCCACGGCCAGCTGGTCGTGCCTCACGGCTCGTCCGTCTATTCGCACCACGCCGTGATCACTTTCACCAACACCCCGTTCAGCGAGATGCTGATGACGGCTCCGAAGGCCGACCATATCCGTCCGCAGTTCGACCCGATTTTGATCGGCGAGCCGGTGCCTCATGATGGCATCATCACCGCCGAGGAATTGGACAAGCCCGGTTTCGGTGTCGAACTCAACCGCGACTGCCCGCTCGAGCGTCCGTTCAAGCATTAATCGAATCGTGCCAGCCCATGGCTGCCAAAGATATCGCGCGTATCGCCGTGGTTTCTTTCGGCGGCCATGGGTTTGTGCGAATGGAGAGAAGGAACATCATGGCTACACAGCAATTGAAACATAATCCGTTCAAGGCGGCGATCCGTCAGCCCGGCCCCAAGCAGCTCAAAGGTCTGTGGGTCGCGATGGGATCCCCCACGTCGGCGGAGATCGCCGCGGGCATCGGTTACGACTGGATACTCATCGACGGCGAGCATGGCCCGAACGACCTGACGACGATCGAGGCACAGCTTCGCGCCTGCCAGGGTTACGATACCCCGGCGATTGTGCGTCCGGCGGCGGCCGACCCGGTGCGCATCAAGCAGGTGCTCGACATCGGTGCTCAGTCGCTGTTGATCCCGATGGTCAACAACCGTGAGCAGGCCGAGCTGATGGTCAAGGCCGTCAACTACGCGCCCAAGGGCATCCGCGGCGTCGGCGGTTCCATCGCACGTTCCGGGCGTTGGGGCATGATCCCGAACTACATGCGTGACGCGGCCAGCGAGATCTGCCTGATCGTACAGGTCGAATCGCGCGAGGCGCTCGGCAATATCGAAGAGATCGCCAGCGTTGAGGGCATCGACGGCGTCTTCATCGGACCCGCCGACCTTTCGGCTTCGCTCGGCCATCCCGACGACGCCGCCGCCATCAGCGACGAGGTCCATCACGCCTTTGACGTCATCAAGGCACATGGCAAGGCCGTCGGCTCGCTCGCCTTCGACGCGCCCACCGCCAAGCAGTATTTCGCGTGGGGTGCCGATTTCGTGGCGGTTGCCGGCGATACCGACGTCTATGTGCACGGTCTTGACGCCGCGCTCGCGCAATACAAGTAATGCAACTACGGACGGGCGACTATCGTGGACTCTATGAACGAAGGAACCACGAACGTGCGTGGTGCCCAGACGCTGATCAACGGCATCGCGGTGCTCAAAGCCGTCGCCGCGGGGTCGCGCACACTGCGTGAGCTGACCGAGGCCACCGGGCTGAGCCGGAGCACCACGCATCGCTTGATTCAGGCGCTGCGTGGAGAGCGCATGCTGCGCGACAACGTCGACGGCAGCCTGGCGCTCGGCCCCGCCCTGATCGAGCTCGGCTTCCAGGCGCGCGAGGACACGTCGATCAGCGCCGTCGCCCGTCCGTATTTGCTCGACCTTTCCGACGCCACCCGCGACACCATCCACCTCGCCGTCGAGGACGATGGCGAGACGCTGTATCTCGACAAGGTCAACGGCACACGTTCCGTCGAGATTCGTTCGTGGCCGGGCTGCCGGATGCCGCTGACCTACACGGGCATCGGCAAAGCGCTTCTGCTCGACCAGAGAGACCGTTGGGAGAAGCAGTATATCGACGATCGCAAGCGCATGGAACGCCAGCCGGAGCACAATTATTCCGGGGCGAAGGCCTTCGCCAACGCGATGGCACGCTATGCCAAACGCGGGGTGGCCTACGATCTCGAGGAAAACGAGCCGGGCGTGCGCTGCGTGGCCGCGCCGGTGCGCGACGAATCCGGCACAATCGTATGTGCGATTTCCGTCTCGAGTTTCAAGACCTTCATGCCCTTCGAACGCATGCGCGAGGTCGGCCCGTTGGTGGCCGATGCCGCCGCCTCGATTTCCGCCGAGCTTGGTTGGGCGGGCAAGAAGGGCTAGAGAGGCATCCGACTTGCTTTGCAGGTTGATGTGGTTGCGCCTGGATTGGGGCTCGATTAAGGCTCAGCCAAGCCGAATCCAGCCATACCGAATCGGGATGTACCGAATTGAGATAAACCAAATTGGGCCGCACCAACAGACATTGTGTGGTGATTTGGCGCGACCCGGTTTATCGGTTCGATCCGCGTGGATGGGGATCGGCGTGCCTACTCTATGGCGTTGGCTTTGATGATGCGCCGGTATTCCAGCGCCGAATCCTTCCAGATACGTTCCTGGGTGTCGTAATCGACACGGATGATGCCGAAACGCTTGGTATAACCCAGCGCCCATTCAAAGTTGTCGAGCAGCGACCATGTGAAATATCCGGTGACGCTGGCGCCGGCGTCGATGGCTTCGGCGACGGCCTTCAGATGCGCCCGCATATAAGCCACGCGCTGCGGGTCGTGCACGATCTTGCCGTGTGGGGCCGAGGGGTCGGCCGTAACCGCATCGTCCCAGGCGGAACCGTTTTCGGTAATCATCAGCTCGATGTCGGGGAACCGCTTTCCCAAATCGATAAGCGTTCGCTTGAGCGCCGCCGGCTCCTGATTCCAGCCCATCGCGGTCAATTCGCCTTCGGGGGGCAGGACCTCGACGTCCTCCTGTGCGGGCATGGCGTTCCTTGCGGTTTCGGTTTCGGGATTTTGGCGGCGCCTGACGTGCTTGGTCGAATAATAGTTCAGTCCCAAGGCCGCAATCGGCTGATGGATCGTTTCCAGATCGCCGTCCTCGACGAAGCCCCAATCGGTGATGTCTTTGGTCGCTTCGGCGATTTCCGGATTGTAGCGTCCCTCCAGCATCGGTTCGAGGAACACCTCGTTGGCGATGAGGTCCATCCGTTTTTTCGCGGCGATATCCTCCGGTGCTTGGCTTTGTGCGATATCGACGGAAAGATTGAGTGTCACCGACACCCGCGTATCGTCCCCCAATTGCTCGTGTATGGTTTTGGCGGCCAGCCCATGGGCAAGATTGAGGTGATGAACGGCTTTCAAAGCCTGTTCGTAATCTTGGATTCCCGGGGCGTGCACACCGCTGCCGTAGCCGAGGTATGCGGAGCACCACGGCTCGTTCAGCGTCGTCCACGTATCGACTTGCGTGCCGAACGCATCGGCCAGACAGCCGACATAATCGGCGAAGCGCAACGCGGTATCGCGCCTCGCCCAGCCTCCCTTGTCCTGCAGGTATTGCGGAAGATCCCAGTGATAAAGCGTCACCACGGGCTTGATGTCGGCCTTGCGCAAGGTTTCGAGGAGACGACGGTAATGGTCGATGCCGGCAAGGTTGACCGTTCCGTCTTCGGTGACGATACGTGGCCAGGCGATTGAAAGACGGTAGGCTGTGACCCCGAGTCGCTTCATCAGATCGATGTCCTCGGGGTATCGGTGGTATTCATCGCAGGCGTTGCGCCCCGAAGAGCCGTCGGCGATGGTGCCTGGTCGCTGGCAGAACGTGTCCCAGATGGAGGGCACGCGCCCGTCTTCCTCTGAAGCTCCTTCGACTTGGTAGGACGCCGTTGCGACGCCCCAGGTAAAGTTGTTCGGGAATGTGAAAGCCATGATGCTCCTTGCTGCTGTGTACTGCTGTGTACTGATGCGCTGTTGTGCTGCTGTTGTGCTGCTGTTGTACAGCTACTGTGCCGCTGTCCGGTTTTGTTCCGATATCACCGAGACCGGAATTCGTTTGGGAAGCGGAATGAATATAGTGAACGTCGGTCCCACCACACTTCCTGGGGCCGACGTTCGTTGTATCGTGTCATCTGATGATGAATCGCCTGATGGCTACTTCACTTTCTTGATGAACATGATGATGATTGCTCCGATCATCACACCGGCGATCGCAATCGGGAAGAGGATTGCGTAGCTGTTGGTCGCCACGATGATGGCGCTGACGATAACAGGCGCGATGACCTGGCCCAAGGTATTGGCGAGGTTGAGGATGCCCAGATCCTTGCCAGCCTCATCGCCGCTGGGCAGGACGTCGACGTTCAGCGCCTGATCGACGGCCTTGTACATGCCGTATCCGAAGTTGCCGACGAGCGCGTAGGCCAGCATGCCTTCCTTGGTCGGGAAGAACCACGGGATGGCAAGGCCGACGGCGATGATTGCGGAGCCGATGAACACCAGGATCTTACGCCTGTGCAGCTTGTCGGAAAGCGGGCCGGAGACCAGCGACATGATGATCTGGACCACCATGGCCAGCGCCGCCATCTGCGAAAGCACGCTTGCGGAAACGGTTTTGCTCATATGGCAGTACTTCTGCAGGATATAGAGCTGGTAGCCGCCGATCATCTGCCAACCGAGAATGAACATGAGCCTGCCGCAGAGGGCCAGATAGAAGTCGCGGCAGTTCTTGGTGGGCGGGATGAAGGCTTTGGCGATTTCGGAGAAGTGCAGCTTTTCCGCGTTTCCGGTGCTCTTTGAGGAAAGTTCACGCGGCCAGGCGAGGACTGCGGCCACGCCGGCGAAGATGAACAACGCGACGCCGAGCGTGAAGCCGGTGCCCATGTTGGAGATGAATTTGGCTCCGACGAAGGTACCGAGCGATGAGCCGACGAGATCCGCGCCGCCGTAGAATGCCGAGAAGGTGCCTCGCACGTTTTCGGGAATGCGGTCGGAGAGCACGGCGATTGCCGGGGCGATCATGCAGTTGACGCCGATCTGGACGATGGACCAGCCGGCGACGATGCCGAACAGGGTTGTGCTGGTGGCGGTAATCGCATATCCGCCGCCGGCGATGAACCCACCGACGATGACCCACGGTGTACGTTTGCCGAATCGTGAACGCGTCACGTCGCTGAATGCGCCGAAAACGATATTGGAGACCAGTGCGAACACGCAGCCCACCGAATTCATGGTGCCGAGAATCACCTCGGGCACGCCGATATTCAGTTCGCTGAATCGCTGGGGAAGGAGCACGGCGGAGCCGGCGGTTCCTGCTGTCATCCACAGCAGGCCGAACAGGACGAAGCCGATGCCGAATCGAATCTTGGCTTTCATGTCCAAAGGCTTGCCGGTGTCGGGTGCGAGATTGCTGAGATTCTTTACGGCAACGGTTGCGGTTGCAGCGCCGTCTGTCGTAATCTGGCCTTCATCCGTATCCGGACGAGGCTCGTCATTGAGTTCCATGGTTCTTCCTTTTCTTTGTTGTACCGCTGTAAGGCCCAGATATGTTGCTTTCGTGAGACCTTGACAATTTGGTCGGGGTCCTGTCTGCGCTTCGATTGCGTCAGACGTGACCTGTAGCGTGTGCAGGCGTTGAAACGATACGGTCTCGACGCCTGCACGGGATTGATTTACAGATTGATGGTCAGCCGATGGTGGCCGGCCTTCAGCTCGCAAGGCTCATGGTTGGCCAGTTCCACCGTGCCGGTGGCTCCGACAGGAACCGTGACGTCCATTTCCAGCGTGGTTCCCGCAGCGTTTTCCTCGCCTTGCGCGTCGACCAGTTTCCAGGAAACCGCGGCACGGCCGAACGGCGTGATATGCGAGGTGGAGGCGTGGGTGATGCCGCCACCCATATGCGGGGCGATGCGGAAACGCTTCCAGCCGGCGTCGATGGCTTCGAGGCCGCCGATATGCGAATGCATCCATGTGGCCACCGAGCCCAGCGCGTAATGGTTGAACGAGGTCATGCCTCCCGGGTTGAGCGTGCCGTCGGGTTCCATCGAATCCCAGCGTTCCCACGTCGTGGTGGCTCCGATCTTCACCTGATAGAGCCAGCTCGGGCACTCGGTGGATTCCAGCAGGGAGAAGGCCTCCTCGTCGTGTCCGGTCATGCTCAGCGCAGGAAGGACGAACGGGGTGCCGGCGAAACCGGTGCTCACCTTGCCGCCCGAATCGCGCACGAGCTCGGCCAGCCTGTTGCCGGCCTTCACCCGCCGCACGTCATCGTCGTCCAGCAGGCCGAAGGCGATGGAGAGCGCATAGGCGCATTGCGTGTCGCTGGTCATGGTGCCGTCCATGTTGCTGAACCGGTCGATGAACCCGCGGCGCACGTGTCGGTAGAGCTCGCCGAAGCGTTTGGCGTCGTCGTCCTTGCCTAGGATCTGCGCCATCCGGGTGACCTGGCTGCAGCTGCGGGCGAAGTAGGCGGTGGCCACCAGCTCCTTCTGCGTCATGGCCAGGGACGGGCGGTCCGGCGGGGCGCTCGGGTCGAGCCAATCGCCAAGCTGTCCCAGGACGAATTCGGGCCTGCGGTCCCAGACGCCGTCGGGGGAAAGATAGCCTGCGACCTCGTCGACCCAGTCATGGCTCAGGTCGTAGTTCTCGCGCAGGATCTCGGCGTCGCCGCTGTCCCGGTAAAGCGCCCACGGCACCGCGACCGCCGCATCTCCCCATTCGGAAATGGCCGTCGGATGCGACCAACCTCCCAGCGGCACGAACGGCACGTAGTAGGGGACGGTGCCCCACTTGACCTGTTCGGTTCTTAGGTCGTGCAGCCAGTTGTTCAGGAACGCCTGAACATCATACAAATACGTCGCGGTGGGGGAGAAGAGGCAGATGTCGCCGGTCCAGCCGAGCCGCTCGTCGCGCTGCGGGCAGTCGGTGGGGATGCTCATGAAGTTCGAGCGCATCGACCAGACGATATTGTGGTGCAGCTTGTTGAGCATCTCGTTGGAAGTCTCCAGCTCGCCGGTGCGTTTGAGCTCGGAGTGATAGACGCGGCAATCCATATCGTCCGCGCTCAGCTCGCCGGGCCAGCCGTCGATCTGGACGTAGCGGAAGCCGTGCATCACGAAGCGGGGTTCCCACCAGGCGTTCTGGCCGTTGGAAGTGTAGGAGTCCAGCTGCTGGCCGCGGCGCAGGGTGCGGGTGGCGATGGAGCCGTCGGGTTCCAGCACCTCGACATGGTGCAATGTGACGGTGTCGCCGGACGCGAGGTCATGCAAGTGCAGGCGGATACGTGCGGAACAGTTCTGGCCAAAGTCGACCAGCCAACTGCGCTCGCCGATCTTCTTGACGGACACCGGCTCGTGCTTTTCCTGCGGACGAATCGAGAGGATCTCGGGATTCTCGATCTTCGCTGGGTCGCAGAACGATTCGGCGACCGGCTTCCAGGCGCTGTCGTCGAAACCGTAGGTCGACCATCCGGGCTGCTCGAGACGGGCGTCATAGCATTCGCCTTCGTACATGTCGGAGCTGACGATGGGGCCGAGCGTGGCTTTCCACTGCCTGTCCCACGAATTGGAGCAGATCTTTTCGGTGGTGCCGTCGGCGTATTCGACTTCAAGCTGCGCCAGGACCCCGATACGGTCCCCGTAATAATTGGCATAGCCGCCGTCGAAGCCGATGCGCCCGCGATACCATCCGTCGCCCAGCCAGAAGCCCATGGCGTTGCCGCCGGCGTTGAGCTTGTCGGTCACGTCGTAGGTCCAGCAGGGAATGCGCTTTTCGTACTGCGTCCAGCCCGGGGTCAGCGCGTCCTCGCTGACCTTGCGGCCGTTGATTTCCGCTTCGACGAGTCCCAAGGCCGACAGATAGAGGCGGGCGCTCGTGGGCTTTTCGCGCAGGGTGACATCGGTGCGCACCAGCGGCAGATGGCGGTGGTCGGTTTCGGCTTCGGGCCAGGAAGGTCCGACGTAATCGGCGACATGCTCGGATTCGCGTAGGAGGCCGATCTCGAAGTGCAGCTCGTCGCTCGGCTTACCCAGCGGTGCATGCTGCGAGGAGACGACCTGAACGGTGGCGCTCACCCGCTCCCGCGACACCAGCTGGTTGAATTGCCAAGGCACCAAGACGCTTTGCTTCGCCGGCAGGTACGTGCTTTCGTCGACGGGTTTGCCCCCCGGCACGCGGCGGCGAATCTTCAGAAGAATCTGCGCGCCCTGTGGCGGTTTGTGGTCGTAAACCCAGCTCATTCTCGGCGCGGGAATGCCGATGCCCATCACGTCGCCGGGAAAGTGCTCGATGGTGAGGTCGAGGACGTCGTACCCAACGGCTGCGGCCGTGGGGTCGAGCGTCAGGGTCGTCCCGTCTGTTGATGATGTTGCGTTGTGATTGTCCATTGATGATCCTTCCTTGGGTTCAACGGTCGTAAAGCCTTCGTGTGTCTCCGCTGAAGCGACGTGGCGATGGTCGCTGTCCCTACGACAGAGGCAGATTTCCGTTTATTTCGGCGCTGTCAATAGACGGAAATGAACCGAATACTTAAATAGTAAGACTAGTTTTTGAAATTTTCAAACAATCGTCCCTATATTTGAAATTTCAAAAAAGTAGACAACGTCGATACGGCGACGGTAATAAGATACAGATATCATTCGTTCAACGGTAGAGGGAATCCTGGTGGTCACTACGAAAAGAGTCAGTATTTCGGATATCGCGCGTATCGCCGACGTGTCCATCGGCACGGTATCGAATTATTTGAATTATCCGGATCGGGTGTCGCCGGCGTTGAGCAAGCGGGTTTCCGCGGTGATCGCGGAGCTGGGTTACGAGCCCCGCAAGCCTCCCAGATTGCATATGCAAGGAAGCGGACAGGCCGAGCGTTCCGGTGTCGCTTCATCGTTGGTCGGCTTTGTGATGACGGATATCGAGCACTCGCTGTTCACCCATATTTTCGAAGGTATTCAGGAAGTGTGCGAAGACCGGAATATGCAGGTCCTCGGAGCCAACGCTTTCTCGGACAAAGACAGGCAAAGTGATCTGATCGAGACCTTCATCAGGCTTGACGTCAGCGGCATTCTGTTGAGCACAGTCACCGACCCCGTTGAGGATATCGCCAAGGTTCGGCACGCGCATAAGCCCATAGTGCTGCTTGACCACAGTTCGCCTACGGGGGCGTGCGCCGTTTGCTCGGTGATGGAAAACAACGTGTCGGTAGGGCAATTGGCCGCTCAGGAGCTGATTGAGACGGGCTGCAAAAAGATTCTCTTCGCGGCGCATCTTTTTGACTATGAGTCCATACAGAATCGTCAGCTCGGCGTGCAGCGGGCGGTTGAAGCGGCGAAGTCGGCTGTTCAGTTTTCCACGTTTGATGCGGGTGGACTGCTTTTTGAAGATGGGTATCAGTTGGGTTCGCAGATCAGCGACATGCCTGCCGACGAACGGCCGGATGGGATTGTGACCGGCGGTGACGCGTTGGCTGCCGGGCTTATTGAAAATTTCACTGAACGTGGGATTCAAGTTCCGGATGACATCAGTATCGTCGGTTGCGAAGGCATACGCTTGCCGATGCGTTCCAGAATGCCTTTGACTGTTGTCAATGCCCCGGCCAACGATATGGGCGAGCAGGCCATGACGCATCTTATCGACGAATTGGAAAATCCGGAGACCCACGTTCATATGACCACGTTGGTGGATCCGAAGCTGGTGCGCCGCGCCTCGACCAGACCGAACCCGAACGCGAGCAAGTGAGGGGATTTGCCGTGGTTATTGCCGGCGAGGCATGAAGCCCGAAGCCAGGAAAATTTGTAGGATTATAAGGTAAACGAAACCCGCCGAGACCTCTGTGATCTCGACGGGTTTCTGTGTTTTCTTGCATTGAGATTCGCGCTGACTATGTATCAGTGCGAACGCGGCTTAGAGCATGCAGCTGACGCAGCCCTCGACCTCGGTGCCCTCAAGCGCCTGCTGGCGGATGCGGATGTAGTAGAGGGTCTTGATGCCCTTGCGCCAGGCGTAGATCTGCGCCTTGTTGAGCTCGCGGGTGGTCACGCCGGCGGGGAAGAAGAGCGTGAGGCTCAGGCCTTGGTCGACGTGCTGAGTGGCCTCGGCGTAGGTGTCGACGATCTTCTTCCAGCCGATCTCGTAGGCGTCTTGGAAGTACTCGAGGTTGTCGTTGGTCATGTACGGCGCCGGGTAATAGACGCGGCCGACCTTGCCTTCCTTGCGGATCTCGATCTTCGAGGCGATCGGATGGATCGAGGAGGTGGAGTGGTTGATGTAGGAGATCGAACCGGTCGGCGGGACGGCCTGCAGGTAGGCGTTGTAGATGCCGTCCTTCAGGATCTCGTCGCGCAGGGCCTCCCAATCGGCGACGGTCGGGATGTGGATGCCGAAGCGCTCGAAGAGGTCCTTGACCGTCTGGGTCTTGGGTGCCAGCGTCCGGCTGCCGTCGGTGTACTTGTCGAAGTAGTTGCCCGCTCCCGCTGCCTTGGCGTAGTCGGACTTCTCGAAGCCGACGAAGGCGTGCTTGCGCTCGACGGCGATGGCGTGGCTGGCCTTGTAGGCGTTGTAGGCCACGGTCATGAAGTACATGTCGGTGAAGTCCAGCGCCTCTTCGGAGCCGTAGAACATATGCTCGCGGGCGAGGAAGCCGTGCAGGTTCATCTGGCCCAAGCCGATGGCGTGGCTCTCCTCGTTGCCGCGCTTGATGGACGGCACGGAGTCGACGTGGGTTTGGTCGGAGACGCTGGTGAGCGCGCGAATCGCGGTCTGCACCGGATCGGCCAGGCCGCCGTCCATCGCCTTCGCGATGTTCAAGGAGCCGAGGTTGCAGGAGATGTCCTTGCCGACGTGGTCGTAGCTCAGGTCGTCGTTGTAGGTCGAGGGCTCCTGCACCTGCAGGATCTCGGAGCAGAGGTTCGACATCGTCACACGGCCGTCGATCGGGTTGGCCTTGTTGACCGTGTCCTCGAAGAGGATGTAGGGGTAACCGGACTCGAACTGCACCTCGCCCAAGGTCATGAAGAACTCACGGGCGTCGATGTAGGTCTTGTGGATGCGGTCATCGTTGAGCATTTCGTCATACTTTTCGGTGACGGAAATATCTGCAAACGGCTTGCCATAGACGCGCTCGACGTCGTAGGGGGAGAAGAGGGCCATCTTCTCCTTGCGCTTGGCCAGCTCGAAGGTGATGTCGGGGATCACGACGCCCAGGGAGAGCGATTTGATGCGGGTCTTCTCGTCGGCGTTCTCGCGCTTGGTGTCGAGGAAGCGCAGGATATCGGGGTGGTGCGCGTTGAGGTACACCGCGCCGGCGCCCTGACGCGCGCCGAGCTGGTTGGCGTAGGAGAAGGAGTCCTCCAAAAGCTTCATGACCGGCACGACACCGCTGGACTGGTGCTCGATGTGCTTGATCGGGGCGCCCTGCTCACGCAGGTTGGTCAGCAGCAGGGCCACGCCGCCGCCGCGCTTCGAGAGCTGCAGGGCGGAGTTGATGCCGCGGGAGATGGACTCCATGTTGTCCTCGATGCGCACGAGGAAGCAGGAGACGGGCTCGCCGCGCTGGGCCTTGCCCAGGTTGAGGAAGGTCGGGGTGGCGGGCTGGAAGCGGCCGGAGAGGATCTCGTCGACGTACTTGACGGCGGCCTTCTCGTCGCCGTCGGCCAGCTCGAGCGCCACGGCGGCGCAGCGCTGCGGGAAGTCCTCGAGGTACTGCTTGCCGTCGAAGGTCTTCAGCGCGTAGGAACGATAGAACTTGAAAGCGCCCAGGAAAGTCTCGAACTCGAAGCCGAAGTCCTCGACGTGCTTGTAGAAGGAGTCGAGGAACTCGGGGGTGTACTTGTCGAAGACAGCCTGCTCGTAATAAAGGTTGTCCTCGAGGTACTTGAGGCGCTCGGCGGTGGAGCCGAACTGCTTGGTGTTCTGCGCGACGTGGGAGTTGACGTAGGCGCGCTCGGCTTCCTTGTCCTTGCCGAACTGGATCTTGCCGTCCTCGTCGTAAAGGTTGAGCATGGCGTTGAGCGAATGGTAATCATGCTCCGGATCGAAACCGGTGTCTTCGACGGTGTTGTCCATGCTCAGCGCGGAATCGTTGAGTCCCATAGTGTTCCTATCTTCTTGGATCGTCGTGAAACGGCGATGGTATTCGGTGTCAAATTCAATTTTTATGGCCGCCATTCCAAGTAACGGAAGGGATGGCGGCGCAAAACTTTTATCACTGCTTAAGGCTGTGGCTGCGGCTGCGGTGTTATCGCCGCTTTATTGCTGCTGCTGGCCTTGCCCGCTCTGCCTGTTCTTCGCGTCGAGGAAGAAGTCGCGGATGCCCTCGCGCACCTGACGCTGGTCGTCCGGGGTGCCCAAAAGCTCGAAATTATACATGAACGGCACGTGGCATTTCTTGGAGATGATGTCGCCGGCGGCGCAGAAGGCCGTGGCGAAGTTTCTGTTGCCCGAGGAAATGACCCCGCGGATGAAACTGCGGTTCTTGTGCCCGTTCAGGAACTTGCGAATCTGCGGAAGCAGGGCCTTGGCGATGTTGCCGCCGCCGTAGGTCGGCACGATCAGGACGTACGGTTCGCGTACCTGCAGCGGTGCCTCTTTTGGACGCAGCGGAATGCGATAGACGTTGATGCCCTCGTCGGGGAAACCGCAGCTTTCAATGAAGCGCGCGGTGTTGTTCGAAACCGACGAGAAATAGACCACGGCGCCGATATGCTCGCCTTTGGCCTTGGCTTCCGGCTCGCTGGGCGTGACGCATTCGTCGTCGTACGGCTCGGTTGCTGCGTTCGCGGTTCCTGTGACGGGTTCTGCGTGTGTGGTGGCGTCATCGATACTCGCGTCCGCCATCGTCGCCTTCTCTCTATGTTCTGTGTGGTTGGTCTGGTTGGTCCGGTCCATCGTCGAACTAGGCGAGAACGGTCTGTTGGGTCTTAGCGTCGGCGGAGATCTTGACTGCGCCAGCTGCGAGCTGCTTGATGAGGTCTGGGCGGTAGCCGCTCCAGGAGGCGTCGGGCGTGATGACGACGGGTGCCTGACGGAAGCCGGCCTGGGTGATCTGCTCAAGGGTGGAGGGGTTTTCGGTCAGGTCGACGGTCTCGAACGCAATGCCCTGGCGCTTGAGCTGGCGCTTGGTCGCCTCGCACTGCGGGCAGCGTGGTTTGGTGAAAACGGTAACGGTCATCGTAACCTCCGAATCGATGTCTTGTAAGCTTTCAAGTGACCAGACTACATGGATGTAGTTCCAAACTGAACCCCAACTTCTAGTAGCGTGTCGTTAGAAAAACCACTAGATATAGTGCTTTGACAATAAACGCAAGGGTTGTGCGATAGTGATCTTACGGGTGTCGAATTTGCGGTGTGCGATATGTCACAAAATTGGGTATTTTGTCCCCAATGTCGCCTTTGAAATGTGGATAAAAGTGGACAATTCGGTGGATTAACAACGCGCTAGGATTTGACCCTGTTGTTTCGTCTGGGGGTTTGGTCGATTTACTCTTGTTCCGTTTCAATCCATTCCGGTGCGATGGAATCGGCGATGGTCATGAATTCCGTCGCGCCCACGATGGCATGGTCGAGTTTGCAGATCATCATGATGGCAGCTTCCTGGGCTTTCGCGGGTAATAGCGCGACGCAGGCAAACCAATCCTGGGTTGGAGTGGCGAATGTGTATTGAAGCATGCCGATTTCTAAATTTGCGTCACCGTCAGGAATCGGACGTGTTGCGATTTCGGCGTTACGGACCATGGGAAGGCTGCGCATGGCGGTGCGGTAATACTCGTCCAATCGTTTGTCGAGACCGTTCCCGGGCCATGGTCTGTCGAATATGATGCCCGAGATATAGGCGGTGTCGCGGAATCTGAATAGCGCGCCGTGCGCCATCCACGAGACGATCGGATCAGGTTCCTTGTTGCCGTCGTCGCTGTCGTTGGTTTGATTGGCTCGTGGAATGCCGCTGGTGTTCCAACGCACATAATTGTCCGGGATCTCAATGGTCGCAGCGCCATCGAAGATGGTCTCTTTTCTCATGGTTCTCCTAAATTGTGGTTTTGGGTGCGGGCGACAGCAGGTTGCGTTAGTCGCCGAAGGTGTTCATGTCGGGGTTGATGTTTTGCGAGGCTTTGAAGTGCCCGACTTGTTGGCTGGTGTGGCTGTTGCGTATGGTGATGTCCATGTCCCATGGGCCGGTGTGGCCTGTCATGTAAAATTTGGAACCATAACCGATAGGCACAAGTAGGAAGATACCGGAGCTGGATTTGGGGCTGAGATGCCTGTCGGTCCATACGGTCATGGCGGTTCCGTCTTGGTTGATCTGGTAGCGGTAGTCGGGATTGCTTTTTCGGAAAGTTCGTTCCCCGTTTGCAATCCATTCGTTGTTCTTTTTAATTTTGGTTTGTCGTTGTTTTTCTGTGGTGATAATGATGACGTCGCCGTTTTTGGTGGCGTAAGCGTCGGTGAAGTCTCCTGAGTCCTTGAGGTCTTTGGCTGCTTTGCGGGATCCGCGCGCGTCATTGCTGTATCCGAAGCTACGCATGGATTGTGCTGGGTAGGTGATTTTCTCGGTCTTGGGTTGTGGCTTCGGAGCGGGTGTTGTGTCGGTTTTGGGTGTGGTGCCGCATGCGGTGGCGAAGAGCATGGTGAGGAGGGCCATCAGGAGCGTGGTGGCTGCCCGCAGGCGGCTCTTTTGTTGTGGGTGACGTGGTGCCATGGAGTTTGCTCCTTTCAGAATGCGGGGACGGGAAGTGGAATGAATGGCGGAATGAATGGTGGAATTACTGGAGCGGGCGTGCGACCGGGAACTGGTTCACGCACAGGCTGTCGTTGCCAATCAGGCAGATGCAGGACTGGGACTTTTACAGGGGCTTGCACCGGCTGCGGTTTGCGGAAGTGGTGCCAATGTGTATTTTTGGTCGCTTTGAGTCCTAACTCAGTGGAGACGGTGCCGCTTTCTACGGATTGTGAAACGCCGGCTGATATGGAGATTGATCTGTGGCTAGGATCAAATGTTCGTGAGTATTTCTGTGTTTTCCCATTATGTTGTCTAGTGGCATTCCGTGTGATGCTTCCATCTTTATTGAAAACGGGAGGTGCCATTTTCCACTCTCCGTATCCCTGCTGCTTCAACTGCGGATTGTCGGGCTGCTTGTTGGTTGTTGAATTCGTTGAATTGGCTCGTTACGTGGGTTTTGAGCGTGCGTAAGCCCGACAGGCGTCGACGCATTCGTTCGCAGTCGGCGTTGAGTTGGGCCGTTTTACGGTCAAGCCTTGCGATTGTTGTGCGAATGGTATCGGAGTAAGGCATTCAACTCCCTTGTTAATACACCGGGTTTTTGTTATCATTATATGATAGCTGTGATAAAAAAATGTTGTCTAGTATCGCCATTGAGTGGTTCGTAATGTTTATTCCGTTTGTGTTGAGACGGCCATGAGGCGGCTGCTGGCCGAGGACATCAAAGGCTCCTTCGCGTAAGTGGGTCGCTGTCGGTGAGGACTATTGGCGACTTCCGACCTGTGCTTCCTGCGTCATTTGTCGTCGCGCAGCTGTTCGACGATGGCGCGTGTGGATTGGATGATGTCGCGGATGGTGGCGGTTTGGGTCTTTTCGCCTTGATGCTCTTTGCCGTTGAGCAGTCGCATGCCGCTGGTGACCAACCCCTCGGTGAGGGCGATGCCAACCTGCGGCCTGGTGGATCGCAGCTGCTTCCACGCGGCGGTCATGGGCGCATTGACGCGTTGGTGGAGGCTGGGCTGGTTGGGCTCAAGGGAGGGCGTGCCGGAAGTCTGGATTGAATGGCCGCAGAAGATGTCGGTCGCCGAAGTCGCTTTTTCGTCTGCTTTGTTTGCCGTGTTGTTGTCCGAGGTGTCGGGATTGTCGTCGCTGTCAGCGCTCTTGGATTTCGTGCTCGGCCCCGGCTTTGTTTCCGGGTTTTCGTTGTTTTCGGCCTTGCGCCCGTCGTCGTCACGTCCCTGCCAAAGATCTTTGTCGTCGCGATAGGTCTCGGCGTCGCTCAACGGTATCTGCGTCATCCAATCATGACCCTGCAAAATGGACTGTTCGAGATTGATCTTGACCCACTGCACGATGATTTCCGCGGGATCGGTGACGCCGCCCAGCCCCTTTTCCAGCGCCGCGACCCACTGCGGCATATGCCTTGCCATGAGCTGACGGCGCAGGTCCTTCATGTCTTTGACGTATCGATAGATCGAGTTGCGGGCGATGCCGGCCCCGCGGCTGACGTTGGCTGGTGTGAGGGCTTCGCCGCCCTGCTCGCGCATGATTTTTTCCGCCGAATCGAGCAGCGCGTTCATGGTGTGACGGCGATGTTCCTCAAGATTGGCCTCATTGATGCGTGGCATATCGTCCTCTCGTTTTTCTGTAGCGTTGCTGCTGGCGGCATCGTTATATTCCATATTATCGGGGCACCTTGTCCGCACTGCGTTACCCCTTGGTTTCTGGGCTTCCGGCTAAAACGAGGCTGCGGATTTGCGCGGCGTGCGGTCAAGGCGTATAGTCGCTCGAGGTTTGCGACATAGTGTCGCAAAAATACGCATCTACTGATGATTTGTCATAATAGTCATGTCGCATACCGGCACTGGCAGTAGGGGAAGATTACTGATGACTCAACAAGATAACGGGAAGGTCCGCAGTCCGAAGGACGCGGTCGCCGCCGCCAAGCCGCCGTGGAACGCGCTGTGGGTGCTGGCGCTCGCGCTGGCGATGATCGTGCTCGACGGCTCCATCGTCAACGTCTCCATTCCGGTGATGATCCGCGAGATCGGCCTGAACCTGACCGATGCGCAGTGGGTTACCTCGCTGTACAACATCATTCTCGCTGCGCTGCTGCTGCCGTTCGGCAAGCTCGGAGATATGAAGGGACGTAAGCTCACGCTGCAGGTCGGCGTGGTCGTCTTCGTCACCGGTTCGGTTCTGGCCGCCTCGTCCAACGGGGCAACGCTCCTGCTGAGCGCCCGTGCGGTGCAGGCCGTCGGCGGTGCGCTGGTGATGCCGTCGACGCTTTCCATCGTTTCGGCCTCGTTCCGGGGCAAGAACCGTGCCATCGCCTTCGGTGTCTGGGGTTCGGTGATGAGCGCGGCCGCGGCCATCGGCCCGTTCCTCTGTGGCCTCTTTACCCAGACCATCGGCTGGCGCTGGATCTTCCTCGTCAACGTGCCGCTGGGTGTCATCGTCTTCATCTCGGCCATCTTCTTCGTGCCGAAAACCGGCGGCAAGGCCGGAGCCTCCGCGCTCGGTGCCGCCGCACAGAAACTGGCCGCGTCCGATTCCTCCAAGTCTGCCGCCAAACCCGACGGCTTCGACCCGCTGGGCGTCGTGCTTTCCGCGTTGGGTTCCGCCTTCCTGCTTTTCGGCCTGATTGAAGGTCAGACCTACGGCTGGTGGCACCCCAAGGGCGACTTTGCCGTGTTCGGCTTCAAGTGGGGCGCGAGCTGGCCGGTTTCGGTCATCCCGATCTGCATCGTGCTCGGCGTCGTCTTCTTCGCGCTCTTCATCTACACCGAAAACAGCCGCGCCCGCCGTGCACTGCCGGTGATGCTTGACCTGTCGCTCTTTAAAATCCCGACCTTCGCCATGGGCAACATCGCCGCGGGCGCGATTCAGGCCGGCGAATTCGTGATCATGTTCGTGTTGCCGCTCTACCTTATTAATGTGCGTGGCCTCGATATGATCCCGACCGGTGCGCTTTTGGCTGTCATGGGCCTCGGCGCCATCGTCTCCGGCGGTCTCGCGCGTCCGGTCACCGCGAAAATCGGTGCGCCGCACACCGTGCAGCTCGGCCTGATCGTCGAGATTTTGAGCGTGGTCATCTTGATGGCGATGATGCGGCCGGGCCTGCCGGTCGCATGGATGCTCGTGCCGTTCGTGCTCTACGGTCTTGGACTCGGCTTTGCCGCCGCCCAACTCACCAGCCTTGTACTTTCCGAAGTGCCCGTAGCCCAGTCGGGAGAAGGGTCCGCGACGCAGTCGACCATCCGTCAGCTCGGCACCGGCATCGGTGCGGCGCTCGCCGGCCTGGTGCTTTCGGTGATGGTTACGAATATCGCGCCGTCCGCGCTTTCCGGCGTACGCGGGTTGCCTTCACAGTTGGTTTCCGGCCTCACCAAGTCGCTCGACGCCTCGGCAGGCTCAGCCATCGTCGGCATCCGCGCCCAGGGCACCCACGGCAAGCTCGGTGCCCTCGGCCCGCAGGTGGTCGACGCGATGACCTCCGCCTTCACCCGCGCCGGCCAATGGACGCTGGTTGCCGCCATCGTCCTGCTCGCCATCGGCCTGATCGCCTCGGTCTGGGTCGCCCGTGCCGCTAAGCGTGACAAAGTGAAGTAGAGACAAGCAGAACAAATCGTCTGAAAACGGGGCATTGAAACACAAAGTGGCCGGCCATGGCCGTTCTGTTTTTCATGCCCCGCTTTAGGTCTTGGACGTCATATGTTGTGGTGTGGGCGCGGGAAATGATATTGAGCTGAGTTTTTTCAATTAAAGCAGGCGCACGATGAAACCAAAGGTGGTCTGTCGCGTAACTCGTCAGTCAAAGTAAATACGCTGGTAGCGCAGAGAGTTGTGCTGCAGGCTGATTCCTGCGGTCTTGTTTCGTGGTGTCGAAAATCGTTGCGCGGCTGGTGTGATGACGGCTGGCGAGTAATCTCGGTATGCCGAAAAGGCTGCTATTGCGCCAAATACCGTTCGAAAATATCGATATGGTCGTATCAATTAGACACGCTCGCCGAAACCTCTGATTTTCAGGTATGACAAACGTCACAGCGAATCGGCTTGCGCTGATGCGGCATCAACCGATAACCTGCCAATGAAAAGAAATTTAGGCCGTCGTAAGTCTGTGGCCGGTATTGCGTCAAGGGCGATTTTCGCTCGCGCGATACCGGCCTTTTGCATTCCCTGTGAGGTTAAAGCGGCCAGAATACGCATTCCCGTTGGGTTCCATCTCGGTGTCATATGGCATTTGCCGGCTCGCTGTCGGCGTCGAACGGATTTGAACCCGACGAACTTCGCAACGGCAAGGCGCAAAGCCGGTTCCAGCACGTATTCTGGCGCATGATTCCAAGCGCAACAAGACGGCTCCACCCTCTAACTCGCAAAGGATTGCCATGTCTTCTGTTGTCTATGCAATGCATCGCGCTGAATCCGCCGACGCCGGCGAGCAGACGCGGCCGGGGCGTCCGTCGAAGCGCGACGTGACGCTCGTCTTCATCGGCCTGATGGTCACCATGCTCATGTCTTCATTGAGCCAGACCGTGCTCTCCACCGCTATGCCGACCATCGTCGGCGACCTCGGCGGCGTCGACCGCATGACCTGGGTCATCACGGGCTATGGGCTCGCGCTCACCGTGATGATGCCGGTCTATGGCCGCATCAGCGACCTCTTCGGCCGCAAGCCGCTGCTCTTGATCGCCATCGCGCTGTTCATGTGCGGTTCCGCCGTGGGCGGTCTGGCCGGCAGCATGAACCTGTTGGTCACCGCCCGCGTCATCCAGGGTCTTGGCGGCGGCGGCCTTATGATCCTCTCCCAGTCCGCCATTGCCGACGTGGTGCCCGCCCGTGAGCGCGGCAAGTACATGGGCGTGATGGGCGCGGTCTTCGCGGTTTCCTCGGTGGCCGGCCCCCTGATCGGCGGCTGGCTCACCAGCGGCCCGGGCTGGCGCTGGGCCTTCTGGATCAACCTTCCGCTGGGCGTCCTGGCGCTCGCGGCGGTGTCCGTCTTCCTGCATCTGCCGAAGCCAAGCCGTGAAAATCAGTCCCATATCGATTACTTTGGCATGGCCCTGATTGCCGCGATCACCGTCATCGTCGTGCTGGTCTGCACCAACGCCAGCAAGCCGCACACCTGGAACTGGGCCGAGGTCATCGTCTCGCTCGCCGTGCTGATCGCCGCTTTCATCGCCGTGGAGCTCAAGGTCAAGGAACCGGTTATGCCGATGAATCTCTTCCGCAACTCCAACTTCGACGTCGCCACGCTCGGCGCCCTCTTAATCGGCGTGGCCATGTTCGGCGTGCTGAGCTACCTGCCGACCTATATCCAGATGACCACCGGCGTCACCGCCACCCAGGCCGGCCTGCTGATGTCGCCGATGATGGCCTCCGTGCTCGTCACCTCGATCGCGTCCGGCGCCCTCGTTTCCAAGACGGGCAAGTACAAGGTCTTCCCGATCGTCGGCACCTCCATCATGGCGGTTGGCTTGGTGCTGCTCTCCACGCTGAAGCCGGATTCGCCGATCTGGATGCTCTGCCTCTACACGGTGGTCTTCGGCTTGGGTTTGGGCCTCGGCCAGCAGATTCTCATGCTCATCGTGCAGGATGCCTTCCCGGCCTCCATCGTCGGCACCGCGACCGCCTCGTTCAACTACTTCAAGCAGGTCGGCGCCACCATCGGCACGGCCATCGTCGGCGGCATCTTCACCTCGAGGCTTACCGGTTTCGTGCACGATAATCTCGCGACCGCGATGGCTCACATGGCCGCTGCTGGTGCCGCTGGCTCGGCGACCGCCGGCGCAGGTGCTGCCGGTGCTGCTGGTGCGGGTTCGGCCAAGGGCCTGGCCGCCATGCAAGGTGCCGCTTCGCACCTGAGTGCCAGCAACCTCACCCCGAGCGGTGTCAACGCTCTGCCCGACATGCTGCGCACCCCGATCGTCGATGCTTACAACAGCGCGTTGCTGCCCATCTTCCTGTGGATGGTCCCGTTCATGGTCGCCGCTGTGCTTGTCTTCTTCTTCGTGCGCCAAAAGGAGCTCTCCACCACCATCGAGCGGTGATCCGGACGATATAGGTCAGCGACGCTCGCACTTTGGCGTGGTTGCAAAACCGGTTTTCGCGGTATTCCGCCGATTCGCCTTTTGTAACCACGCTAAAGTGCGAGCGTGCAATGTCAATTAACCTGCTCTGCCGATTTTTCTTAAGGATTGTCGGCAGGGTTTCGTATCTTGGCCTATCGCCATTGCATAATGTGGGTTCTAACTTTGTTACAGGTAACAGGAAAACTGATGCAGATTGACTAATAGAACTTATGCAAATTGATCAATAGAGTTGATGACAATTGTAAAATTTGAGAGCTGAATGGCATATATCGCAACGGTTTAGCGATATTTACTGGATTCAAGTGGATTTTGATTTCCACGTTTTTAAAAATAACATTGTTGTTGTTTGTTTTTCGGAGAAATCCTATACTTGTGAATGAATTGACCCCGGAGTTTCATGATGTTTCGCATGAGTGACTTTCACGGGGCCTTGCACTTGCTAGTATAGAATGTATGACGGATGAAACGCAAATTACGCTCATGGATTTGCGTCGCTGGTTCTCTGCTGAGCGGATGCGACGCTACGAAGACGCTGCGTTGGATCCGGTGGCCTTGTACGTGTGGAATACGCGTCTGTCGAAGGCTTATCTTGAAGATATTGCTCATGTTGAAGTGTTGCTGCGCAACTTTATCTCTCGGAGGTTGGCCAAAGCGTGTGGCCAATCAAATTGGTATGACGCTGCGGCCTACTTTGGTTTCGACTACGAGTTTCAGAAAGCGGTAGGTCGAGTCAAACGACGTATTGGTTATGACGGGCATGAAGTCACTGCGAATAGAGTGGTTGCTGGTTTGTCTTTAGATTCGTGGCGTTTTCTACTGGTTCGCAAATTGGAGCCTACAGTTTGGAAAGCATTGCGTGATCCAGCAAATGGTGGGATGCCGTATTATCGTTCTCGGCGCCGCAAGGAATTTGAGATTCATGTTATGCGTTTACTTGCTATGCGTAATCGGTGTAGTCATCAAGAGCCCCTAGTCAGCGCCAATGTCAAGACTGAGAACGTCTATCTTGACGAGCAATATACAAATGTCATATGGCTTGCGAACGTGATTGATCCGAAGGCGGCTCGTTGGATTCAGCAGAAGTCGCGTGTCGCCGAGTTGCGCCGTGGCCGTCCAAGTTGTGCATGACTCTCGTTTATGAAATGAGTTTAGAATTGCTGCTTTTAGTACGGAAGATGTGTATGGTTCTGAAATCGTTGGAATTCCGCCATGTCAAAGACTTTTGGCAGGGATTTTTCGCGTTCTGGCTTGGAGTGTCCGGCCACGGCGGGTTACCTTGAAATCGTCGGAATGATTGCCGGCGGATCGGCTGAACTCACTCAATGTTCATGAGTGATTCTGCGGTTGCTCACGTCTGTTGCGCTTGGATTCTGTAAGCTGAAGATAGATAGTTTGCAGAATTCCGCGCAGATTGTGCAGTCGCTTGGTGAACAAATGATTTGGGGCGGTTCGGTGATGGTTTCTGCTTCAAACGGGAAAGGCGGGGTAATGGCGGTTGAGATGCGGCTGGGCGGTCAGATTCGCGAGCATCGTGAGGCGATGGGTCTGTCGCAGGATGATCTGGCTGGCAGGATCTTTGTTTCGCGTCAGACGGTTTCGAACTGGGAGACCGGCCGCACCTACCCGGACGTGCAGAACCTCCTGCTGCTCGGCAATCTTTTCGGCATCACACTGGACGAACTGGTCAAAGGAGATGTGGAAACTATGAACGAAGAAATCAAGCGCAACGGCACACGCATACTGACGCTGTTCATTGTGGGGTGCGTGTTTATCGCGGCGGGGCTCGTGATGACGGTGCTGATGGTCGTCAAAGGCCAAGGCCCTGCCCAGGCATGGCGATGGTTCGCGCCCATTAGCATGGTGCTCTATTTGTGCGGCCTTATTGCGGTCGGCTGGTGCTACAAGTTGCAACGTGATATCGATGTGCTGACATATAAGGAGCTGCGCCAATATCTGGCGGGGGATGAGGTCGATCGTTCGTCGCGCAAGGGCAAGCCGCTAAGTACCAAGCAGATTGTTGTCATTGCGATTATTTGCGCTTTCGTCGGCGCCGTAATGGGTCTGTTCTCGTACAAGTTTCTGTGATTGTGCACTCGCACTAACTCTTGGCTGCCAAAGATAATATGTACGTATTCGCCTCTCTCTTTTGGTAACCATGGGTTAGTGTAAGTTAACCTTTGCCAATAAGGAGAAATAATTCGTGATTTGACGGCTTGCGCGAGAATAGTCAACGTCGACCAAGATTGTTATTCGGAATCATTTTATGCCTTATAAGTTATCAAATCCTTGAAATTTCAGCGTTTTACAGCTATAGAATCCCTGATTTCAAAAAGTTGAGCCAAAAAGACTCAAGTTTTTTCGGAAAATCGGGAATATAATTTGAGATTAAAAGTTGAGTGTAGTAGGCTCAGGTTTTGGAAGCGTAACAGGTGCGAACCTGGATGCGGGCCGCGAGCGACGAAACGAACGTCGCGCCGCGACGCCGGACCCGAGCGAACAGATGTGAAACGTAACGAATAAGGAGAAACGAATATGGGACGTGCAGTAGGTATTGATCTGGGTACCACAAACTCTTGCATCGCAACGCTCGAAGGCGGCGAGCCCACGGTCATCGTGAACGCCGAGGGCGCTCGCACCACCCCGTCGGTGGTCGCGTTCAGCAAGTCCGGCGAGATTCTCGTCGGCGAGGTCGCCAAGCGTCAGGCCGTGACCAACGTCGATCGCACCATTAGCTCGGTCAAGCGCCACATGGGCACCGACTGGTCGGTGGATATCGACGGCAAGAAGTGGACTCCGCAGGAGATTTCCGCGCAGGTGCTGATGAAGCTCAAGCGCGATGCCGAGGCTTACTTGGGCGAGCCGGTGACCGATGCGGTCATCACCTGCCCTGCATACTTCAACGACGCACAGCGTCAGGCCACCAAGGACGCGGGCAAGATCGCGGGCCTGAACGTGCTGCGTATCATCAACGAGCCGACGGCTGCGGCTCTGGCTTACGGCCTTGAAAAGGGCAAGGAAGACGAGCGCATCCTGGTCTTCGACCTTGGCGGCGGCACTTTCGATGTGTCCCTGCTGGAGATCGGCAAGGATGACGACGGCTTCGCCACCATTCAGGTGCAGGCCACGAACGGCGACAACAAGCTCGGCGGCGACGATTGGGATCAGAAGATCATCGATTGGCTCGTCGGCGAAGTCAAGAACAAGTACGGCGTCGACCTGTCCAAGGACAAGATCGCGCTGCAGCGCCTGAAGGAAGCCGCTGAGCAGGCCAAGAAGGAGCTCTCCAGCTCCACCGAGACCTCGATCTCGATGCAGTATCTGGCCATGACCCCCGACGGCACGCCTGTCCACCTGGATGAGACGCTGACCCGTGCACACTTCGAGGAAATGACTTCCGATCTGCTCGGCCGTTGCCGCACGCCGTTCAACAACGTGCTGCACGATGCGAATATCTCGGTCTCCGACATCGACCATGTGGTCCTCGTCGGCGGCTCGACCCGTATGCCCGCCGTGAAGGAACTCGTGAAGGAGCTCACCGGTGGCAAGGCAGCGAGCCAGTCCGTCAACCCGGATGAGGTCGTGGCGGTCGGCGCCGCGGTGCAGTCCGGCGTCATCAAGGGCGACCGCAAGGACGTCCTGCTGATTGACGTCACCCCGCTTTCGCTGGGCATCGAAACCAAGGGCGGCATCATGACCAAGCTCATCGACCGCAACACCGCCATCCCGACCAAGCGCAGCGAGGTCTTCTCCACGGCCGAGGACAACCAGCCCTCCGTGCTGATTCAGGTCTATCAGGGTGAGCGCGAGTTCGCCCGTGATAACAAGCCTTTGGGCACCTTCGAGCTGACCGGCATCGCTCCGGCTCCTCGTGGCGTCCCGCAGATCGAGGTCACCTTCGATATCGACGCGAACGGCATCGTGCACGTCTCCGCCAAGGACAAGGGCACCGGCAAGGAGCAGTCCATGACCATTACCGGCGGATCCGCCCTCCCCAAGGACGAGATCGACCGCATGGTCAAGGAAGCCGAAGCCCACGAGGCCGACGACAAGAAGCGCAAGGAAGACGCCGAGACCCGCAACACCGCCGAATCCTTCGCCTACTCGATGGAGAAGATGGTCAACGACAACAAGGCCAAGCTCTCCGATGACGTGGTCAAGGAAGTCACCGACGATGTCAACGCTTTGAAGGAAGCGCTGAAGGGCGACGACATCGACAAGATCAAGTCCGCTCAGGAGAAGCTGACCACTTCCTCGCAGAAGATCGGTCAGGCGCTCTATGCGCAGCAGGGTGCCGAAGGTGCCGCTGGTGCCGCAGGTGCTGGCGCTGCTGCGGGCGCTGCCGGCGCGGCTGGCTCCAGCTCGTCCTCGTCCGATGACGACGACGTGGTGGACGCCGAAGTCGTGGACGATGACGACGACAAGAAGGACAACAAGTAATCGTGTCCGGGTTCGATAAGGACGACTATCTGAAGGATCTGCCGGATCCCGACGACGCATGGCTCAGCCGTTTGGCTGGGTTCGATGCGTCGGACGCGGGATTCGGCGGTCCGGCGGATGGGGCCGGTCCGGGCGAACCCGAGCGTACTCACGCCGGAACGACCGGCGAAAAGGCGGGTGAAACAATGAGCTCCGAACAGTCGAATAGCAAGGCCGACGACGAAGCGAAGCAGGATCCACAGGATACTGCCGCCTCAGCTGCCAAGAACGACAATACGAACGTGAACGACGGTTCCGCGCAAACGGCTGCCAGCCAGTCTACTGACAATGGTCAAGCCAGCGCCGCCAACGGTGCAACCGAAAGCGATAACGCAAACGGCGATGCAGATAAGTCGGATAAGACCGGTAGTGCTGACGATGCAACCGATGGCAAGAGCGACAAGGATGGCGAGAACACGCTGACCCCGCTCGGACAGGCGAAGAAGGAGGCCGCGGATTATCTCGAGGCGCTCCAACGCGAGCGTGCCGAGTTCGTCAACTTCCGTAACCGTTCCAAGAAAGAGCAGGAGATCTTCCGCCAGCACGGCATCATCGACGTGTTGACCGCGTTGCTCCCGGCACTCGACGATATTGACCGCATCCGTGAGCATAGCGATATGGACGATTCGTTCACCGCCGTGGCCAACAAGATCGACAAGACGTTCGAGAAGTTCGGCGTGGAGAAGTTCGGCAAGAAGGGCGAGACCTTCGATCCGACCAAGCACGAGGCGATACTTCACAAACCGGATGCCGACGCGACCGAAGAGACTGTGGACACCGTCGTAGAGGCGGGCTATCGCATCGGCGACCGCGTGATTCGGGCCGCCCGTGTGGTGGTGGCTTCCCCCAAGGCCTAGCGGGTTTGAGGCAACGATGTAATGCGACAAGTGCGATTCCCCGCGTGGCCGGAGGGTCGCACTTATCGTTTGGTGAGGTCGTTGCAGACAATGTACCGGCTCAGGGCCCGAAAAGGAGGGCAATGATATGGCTGAAAATGAATGGCTAGATAAAGATTTTTACAAGGTGCTCGGCGTCTCCAAGGACGCGACGAGCGAGGAGATTACCAAGGCGTACCGCAAGCTTGCGCGCAAGTACCATCCCGATCTCAACAAAACCAAAGAGGCCGAGGAGAAGTTCAAGGACATCTCGGAGGCTTACGATGTGCTCAACAACGCCGACCAGCGGCGCAAGTATGACGCGATCCGCCAGTTCGCGGGAGGCGGCGCACGGTTCGCCGGCGGGAGCGGACAAGGCGGATTCGGTGGCGGTGCCTCCGACTTCTCCGACATCTTCGGCTCGATGTTCGGCGGCGGTGCGGGCGGCCCCGGCGGGGTTCGCTTCTCCACCTCCGGTGGCGGTCCGACCAACCTCAACGACATCTTCTCGATGTTCGGTAATGCTGCCGGCCAGGGTGCCGGCGGTTACGCGGGCTCGGGCATGCCCTACGGCGCGGGCGGCGGGTCGAGCACCTACCGCGAACCGCAGCGTCCGGTGCGCGGCGAGGACCGCAACTCGAAGATTACGCTGACCTTCCGTCAGGCTGTGAAGGGCGCGACCGTTTCGCTCAAGGCAGGCGGACGTAAGTTCAAGACCCACATTCCGGCCGGCGTCAAGGAAGGCCAGAAGATTCGGCTCCCTGGCAAGGGTAAGCTCGGTTCCAACGGCGGGTCCGCAGGTGATATGTACCTGCAGATTCATGTGAAGAACGACACGAAATTCAGCCTCGATGGCAACGATATCGTGATGCCGCTTCCGGTCACCATCGGTGAAGCGGTGGCTGGTGCCCGCGTCAAGGCGCTGGACTTCGACGGCAACGAGGTCACGTTCCGTGTGCCGGCGGGCACATCGAGCGGTGCCGAGGTGCGTGTCGGCGGCAAGGGTGTTCCTGGCCGTGATGGTGACTTGGTCGGACGCGTCGAAATCCGCGTGCCGAGCAGGCCCAGCATGGCGCAGAAGCACGATGCCAAGGAATTCGACAGAAATTCCGGCGAGTTCATCGACGAGGTGGCCAAAGAACGCGAATGATTCGCGTCGCGTAGGCACGAAAAGCGTAAAGGCCGGGTAAGGGAGTAATGGTATTCGGCTTTGAACGTTGTGGTAATTGGTTTGGCGGTTGGCCCGTTGTGGGTCGGCCGCCAAACCTGATAATAAAAAACCGAGTCAACGGTTAGATATGAACGAGTCGTTGGTCTGGTACGGATGCCGGTTGCGATATGTTTTGACATATCGTTTTGGCAGGTGGCGATAATCGTCGTCTCGCCGAGGTCTGGCGTTGGGTTGTCTGATTGGTCTATTCGCGACCGTCTGGAAAGTTTGCGGGTAGGCCAATCAAGCAGTTTTGAGTTGGATAGGCAATGCGTATGGTATTGATGGATATTGAAGTCAATGCCATACGGAATGAATAAAGTGGTAGACAAAGATGAGCGGAGGTGAATGCGATGGCCCGGATAACTCAAGAAGTGCGGGCGCTGTACGGGTTGTGCGCCGTTGCGTTGGTCGAGCACCGTGCCGATCTGGACGGTGCCGATGACGTCGGGTTTGATATCGACCTGCCCGTCTTCAGCGTCGGTCGTGCCGCGCAGCTGGCGGACATCCACCCCCAAACTCTGCGCCAATACGACCGTCAAGGGCTCATCGTCCCGCAGCGTACGGAAGGTGGCGCCCGCCGCTATTCCCTGCGCGATGTGCACAAGCTCGCCGAGGCCCAGCAGATGAGCCAGGAAGACGGCATCAACCTCGCCGGCATCTCGCGGATTCTTGAGCTGCAGGAGGAGAACCGCCAGTTGCGGCGCGAGGTGAAGCGTCTCGAACGCCCGCGCGGTTCCAGCATTTTCGCGGCCGATTCCGACGGCGACATCACCGAGATCCAGCGCTCGCGTCAGGCTCGTCGCTGGCGTCACGACGTTCAAGCCCGTACCCGCGAGCTTCCGGGGCGGCCGTATTATGCCAACGATGCCACCAGCGATGCCACCAATCCATATGCGTCAGGTGCGCAATCGGATGAAGCCGGATCCGGATCCGTTGCGTCGCAAGAGCAACCGACCCACAAGCCTCGCCACGCCGCGAAGCCTGATGGCGAGCCGTATGCCGACCCGTTCGTCGACCCTCGTTCGCTGGTCGTCTGGGGCCACTATTTCGACTGAGTGATTCCGTGGATTCCGTGAAGAGGTTCTTCGAGCGGTTGTAGACGAGGCTTCGGCATAGTAACCGAAACCGGCCAGTTTGGTCTTTTCTGCCGTATTTTGGCCTGTGTGATTGTGTAATAGGTTGCGTAATGAGCTGGGTAATGGGTGATATGGCTAAAGCGAGTGCTTATGGCATGATAGAGATATACAAAATATAAGACGATGCTGATAGCATGTATCACAGTTATGTATGTATAAATCAGTCGGCATAAACGGATAGAACAAGGTGGCATTTTCATTGGCTTTGCGGCAACAACATGATGGGGCGAGTTCAGACCGAATGCTGAAGGCCGTGCTGTGGGATATGGACGGCACGTTGATCGACTCGGAGCCTTACTGGCATGCCGTCGAGATGGACATCGCCCGAGAACACGGCGGCTACTGGAGCGAGGATATCGGCTGGACCTGCTCGGGCAAGCCGGTTCCGCAGGTCGCGCAACTGATGGTCGACAAAGGCACGCAATTGCCGGCCAGTGAAGTGGCGCGGTTGATGATCGAAGGCGTGGCGCGCAAGGAAGCGGAACATATGCCTTGGATCGCAGGGGTCGAAGATGTGCTGCGCTCGCTGATTGCCGCCGGAATTCCGTCGGTTCTGGTCACGGCATCGCCGCGGCGCATGGCCGAGAATCTGGTGCGTCAGGCACCCGTTGGCGCGTTCGTCGGCTATGTATGCAGCGACGACGATCTGCCGAAAAAGCCTAACCCCGCGCCGTATCTTGCCGCCGCAAAGGTCGTGGGCATTGAGGTTCCGGAAGAGATACTCGCAGTCAACGGGATGGAGGCTCGGTCTGGCAGCGACACCGATAGTGACAATGGTGCTTCAAATCGTGTATCGGATTCCGACAGTATCGGCAAATTCGGTAATCAGAGCGATTCCGCTGCTGAGCGTTCAGCAGGATCTACGGGTGATACGCGCTTGGTTGCTTTCCGCCAGGAAATGGCAAAGTGCATCGCCATTGAGGATTCGATGACCGGTATCGAGGCGGCCGTCGCCTCGGGCGCGACGACCATCGCCCAAATGGGCTTCATCAAGACGGACACGTCCGCCGGCCCCCAGTTCGCCTCCCTCAACAGTTACGACGGTCTCACCGCCGAAATTCTCGAAGAATACGTCGAGCAGCGCCTCGCAACTATAAAGCAATAAAGTTTCGGCGCCCCCCCTGAAAACCCTTGTAGACACTGGCAAACTGGCAAGAAAAAGGGCTTCTGGGGAAATCCCGAAAACCCTAAGAGTGGAGCTGATGGTAATCGCATAATCTGTTGATATTTCAACGATTACCGGTCTTATTGAATTCTTGTGTACCTGTATGTGTACCTAAAACGTATTTTCGGGGTCTGAAAGTCGTCAGTGCGGTTGCTACGGCATCTCCTGCTCGGCTTGTTGAAGACGTTCATATACCGGTTTAACGAGTGCGCGCTGATTGCTGTGCGATGATAAGAATGATTCGACTTTGCTCAGGTTGGTACGGAAGAGCAATGCTTGCTCCGGTGTGACTGCATCGAGTTTGCTGTGCTCTGCAAGCGTATTGTCGATGAGTTTGGTGGTATCGCCATTCGACGGTTGACCCGTCAATAAAATATTCCCGTCTCGATCGACGATATCTATATTGTCTACACATCCGGTGGCAGCAAGCTGACGTAGGGTTTGCGGAATGAGACGTATAGCCTCATCGTGAGCTTCCGGTCTGGTCCAACGTCCGTTCCCGGTTTCTTCGACCTGGCCGATGTATCTCGTGATGATGCCCATGAGCGACAGGGCTTGGGGCACGGCTAGTGCGACGAGTTTCGTCCTGTAACCTGAATCGTGAAAAGCCTTCAATGTGGGGATATTCGCCTGCGCGTGCCTGAATGTGGTCTCAACGATAGTATCAGCGTGCCGATTCATCAGGTAGCCGAGGCTCATCTCTACCCAAGTATTGACAGCGGGCTGTGTCAGCTCAGGCATTTTTGTCGGTTGCCGGCGCAGGATGTCATAATAGTCGGGGTGAAACACACGAAGGTCATCGCCATTGACTTCCGTCGCGCCCGTACGCTGACCAATAATCGCTATAGCTTTGGTCTTTCCTGCTCCGGGTTGTGCTCCGACCATATACAGCGTAGGAGCGCCTTCAGTCTCGGGCTCGCCGAGTTTGAACGGGATGATTTGTGAAGTGAAAATATGCTGGAGCTGACTGGCTGTCAGCATATATGCGCTCAACGTGTAGAAGCGACGACCCGACTATCGGTATGTCGCGTCGTAGTCAGCGGATGAATCGAATGATCCTTTTGCACTTGGATCAATGTGCTCTGCTCTTTGGCGAGGCTTGCGAACTGGCTGGTAGCGGTAAGGATTGTTTGTTGATCGTTTGGATTGATGTTCTTGACCAATGAATAGACAGCGGAAATCCTGCTTTTCAGCGAGTCTTGTTGTTGCAGGTCGCTGGTATGGTTCAGCCGGTACAGGTACGTGCCCACGAGCTTGTTGGACGTTTCGCGCATGACGTCGTAGATCATGGGATCGCTTGTCGTGCTCATAGTGCCTGCTGCCTTTCTGCTGATAGGAGTTCTCAAAATCTGTATAACAGACTTTACCATGTATTGTTCCCTGTGAGGGTAATAAATTTCGTTTTTCGACGGATTTGAACCATTGGCAGAGCGATTCTCAAGCACTGTATTGGGCATACATTTGCAAAAAAATCTCCGAGAAATCCCGGAAACCTTGCTTGTGGAGCTGATGGTAATCGAAACCACGACCTCTTCGATGCGAACGAAGCGCTCTACCAACTGAGCTACAGCCCCATGCCTTTGAGTTCGTCACTCAAGACAACGTTACATATTCTAGTACAACCCGGTCCCAAGTACAATTCGGCGGGTTGTGAGCGAAACTTCGGATGGGGCGAAAGTGATAAATGATGGTAATTTCTTGAATGCGAATTGCAATAACCTTTATGTGAGCGGTAACATAGGTGCTGTAAATTGGAAATGTAACAATAATACGGTCGGTCACCGGTGACGCGAATAGGTGCGTCTGAGGTGATTGCGGTTGAAAGGAATAGCAATGACTACATTAGACGATTTCGGACCCGAGGTTCGTGCCGAAGTCAAGCAGGTGCGCGAGGTCGTCGCCACCCTGCATGAGCAGCTCTTGAAGTGGAACCTTGTGGTATGGACTGCGGGCAACGTCTCCCAGCGCCTGCGCACTGCCGATCTGATGGTGATCAAGCCCTCCGGAATGCGCTATGAGAGCCTGACGCCGGAATCGATGGTGGTCTGCGATCTGAACGGCGACCCGGTCGACGGCCTGGCTGCGCCGAGCTCCGACACCAAGTCCCACGCCTATATCTATCGCAATATGCCTGACGTCTATGGCGTCGTGCACACTCACTCCACCTATGCGACCGCCTGGGCGGCCACCGGCCAGAACATTCCGTGCGGCCTGACGATGATGGGCGACGAGTTCGGCGGCCCAGTTCCGGTCGGCCCGTTCAAGCTCATCGGCAGCGAGGCCATCGGCGAGGGCGTGGTCGAGACGCTCAAGAAGTACCCGCATTCGCCGGCTGTTCTGATGCAGAACCACGGTCCGTTCACCATCGGCAAGGACGCTGAGGCCGCCGTCAAGGCTGCCGCGATGACCGAAGAGGTGGCGCACACCATGTGGGCCGCCAAGCAGCTCGGCGATATCATCCCGATTGCGCAGGAAGACATCGATAAGCTTAACGACCGCTACCAGAACGTCTACGGCCAGCACTGACGACACGGAGCGTCAAAAGGCCCCCAGAAGACTCGATGTACTTTTGTACACCTTCGCCTTCCGGGGGCCTTTTGCCTCACGCGTGTCGTCAGTGCTGGCCCGGGGAACTGTGTGGGGTTTCGACGTACCAGCAGTACGCCTTCGTCGACGGTAATGTGATGTCGTACGCGTATTTTCCGAGTGAAATGTTTAAGGCCCTCGGAAGACTCGATGTACTTTTGTACACCTTCGCCTTCTGGGGGGGGGCTTGCCTCACGCATATTTTCCGGGTGTTGCTGTTGGTGAAACGTCGTAAGCATTGGTAACAAGAAATAGCAATTGGGCGCTCCCCGAGTATTCAGGGAGCGCCCAATCGGCTTTTCGGCTGTCATCTATCGCCCGTGATTGGTCAGGCGGCCGACGGCAGCCGAAAAATCACATGTCCTCGACGACCAGATAGGTCATGTCGAGCGGACCGTGGACGCCGACGACCAGGACCATCTCGATATCGCCGGTCGACGAAGTGCCGGTGATGAAGTTGAGGTTCGAGGTCTTGATCTCGCCGGACTTGATGCGTGGCTCATAATAGTCCATCGCCTGGCGGGTTCTCGCCACGATCCTCGACTTGCGGATGATGCTCAGATAATGCACCGGCAGGAAGTGGAAGGCGCGGCCCTGGCCCGGAGTGGTCGGCGCGGTGATGGTGCAGGATTCGGCGCACAGGAAATCGGCGAAACCGATGGCCGCCTCCGAGTGGTTCGCCGTGTCGATGTTGGCCTTGCGGCCGGCACCCGGCACCCAGAACGACGGTTTCGGGTCAAGCCCGTCGCGCCAATCCTCGAGTCCGAAGGCTTTGTAGTTCTCGTCGTAGGTGGGCAGCATGAGCTTGCCGTCGGCCTTGGCCGCGATGAACTTGTCGAGCGCGGCGGGCAGTCCGGCCTTGTCGGTCGTCTGGAAATCGACGTGGACGGCAGGCGCGTTTTTGCGGGCGATCTCGAGCAGCTCGTCGACGCTGTGGCCCGAAAGTGTGCTTTCGGGAAGGTCGTTGACCGGCTCAAGAGGATGATCTTTGAGCTGGTGGCGCGGGCGTCCGCTTTTCTCGGCGAGATAGTTGAGGAATGTCTCACGATCGGTCATGATGTTCAGTCCTTCTTCCCATTGTCGGCGGAATTTGCAGCGGCTTCGGTTTTTGCCGGAGCGATACCATGGCGCACAGCGTTCTCATGGCTCGTGTGGCTGTCGTGGTCGGCGTAATGGCCGACTCCGGCCTCCTCGATGGAGCCGAGCGCCACGGGAACGGTCGCGTCGCTCAATGGCGTGGCCTGCTCGTGGCCGACCTTGCGCGCGGAAACGCTGTTGTCATAAGCGCCGAAAGCCTTGGGAGCGTTCGGGTTCTTGGCGAGGACGCCAGCCTGGGCCTTGCGGAAGGCTTCCTCACCGCCGGCTTCGGCGATCTGCGACTTCTTGCGTTTGTTATACCAGGTGCGGAAGTTCTTGGAGTGCGCCGGCGGTTCCGGCAGATCGCGGACCTTGGTCCACCCGCCGAAGACGAACGGCATCCATTCCTCATGCTTGCCGTTCTCGTCGAGGTTCTTGGCGGTGTCCGGCACGCGCGAACCCGTGGCTGGGTCCTTGATGCCCTTCTTGGCGATGGTGTTCATCGCAACGTGGTCGAAGGTCAGCGCGGTGCGGAAGAGCGAGGAATGACCGGTACCAATGCCGACGACCTTCATCACGGTGTCGGCGATCAGGTCGCCCATATGCTTGTCGTTCATCATGACTTCGCGATGCTTTAAGAGCAGCTCGTGCAGCGGAATCTTGACGGGGCAGGTCGCGGTGCAGGCCGAGCAGAGGCTGCAGGCATACGGCAGATCGTGGAATTCCGCGTAGTCGCCTTGCAGCAGCGGGGAGAGCACGGCACCGATCGGTCCCGGATAGATGGAGCCATAACCCTTGCCGCCGATGTTGCGGTAAATCGGGCAGACGTTGAGGCAGGAGGCGCAGCGGATGCACTGCAGGATCGGCTCGAACTCGGTGCCGAGCGCGTTGGAACGCCCGTTGTCGACGATGACCACGTAGAAGTCCTCGGGGCCGTCGGCCTCGTCGGGAAGCTTGGGGGAGACGAAGCTGCAATACGAGGTGAGCTTCGTACCTACTGCGGAGCGCACGAGCATGTTGTCCATCGTCTCGGCCTCTTTCAGGGTCGGTACGAGCCTTTCCATACCCATGACGACGACCTGCGTGGGCGCGATGGCCATGGAGAGGTCGGCGTTGCCTTCGTTGGTGACGATGTTGACCATGCCTTGGTCGGCGACGGCGAAGTTGCAGCCGGTGATGGACATGTCGGATTCAAGGAAGCGTTCACGCAGCACCTTGCGGGAGAACCGCGCCTCATGCTGTGGGTCGTTGTCGCCCTTGTAACCAAGCTTTTGGAAGAGCTTCTGCACCTGGTCGCGGTTCTTGTGCAGCGCCGGGAAGACGAGGTGGGAAGGTTCGTCCCAATCGTCGAGTTCCAAAATGAACTCGGCCAGATCGGTTTCGGTGACCTTGACGCCGTCGATTTTCAGCAGTGCCTTGTCGAGTCCGATCTCGGAGGTGACCATGGACTTCGGCTTGACGATGTTGTGCGCCTTCTTTTTCTTGACCAGATCGGTGATGAAGTCACGTGCCTCGACATCGGTCTGTGCGAAGAAGACATGGCCGCCGTGCTTTTCGACGTTGTCGGAAAATTCCTCAAGATAGTCGGGCAGATATCGAATGACCTGCTGGCGGATCTGCTCGCTCAGATCGCGCCATCCCTCCCAGTTGCCGAGTTCGGCACGAGCGGTCTCGCGCTTGACCCACTGCGCATCCTGTGCGTTGGAGATGGCGCGGTGTGCGAATTTGTCTGTCGTGCTCTGGTGAACACGGTTGACGAAGTTTTTGTCGCCATATTGCAGCATCGTGCCGGTAGATTTTCCGGTGCGCTTGAACATGGTGTCATCCATTTGTGTGGTGCTCATACCAGAGCCTCCTCATGTGCGTTGGAATGCTGCAAAGTCTGTTCGTCGATGGCCTTGCGTTCGGCTGCGTCGACGTACTTCACGCGGCTCATGTCGACATTGCTGTTGAGCACTTCCGCCAGATGCATGATGGTGATCTTTTTGCCGAGCCTATTGAAACGGCCGCCGATGTTCATCAGGCAACCTGGGTCGCAGGAAATCAGGACCTCGGCTCCGGTGCTTTCGACGTCTGAGACCTTCTCGTTGACCATTTCCTGGGAAACCGAAGGCACTTTCATGGAGAACATGCCGCCGAAACCGCAGCAGTTCTCGATATGCGGAAGTTCCTTGACTTTGAGGCCCTTGACGTGGTCCATAAGAATATAAGGGCTCTCGCGCTCGCCGAGTAGACGGGTCATATGGCAGGAACGGTGGTAGGTGGCCACGGCGTCGAGTTCCGCGCCGGCGTCGAGCACGCCGAGCACGCGATAGAGGAACTGCGAGAACTCGTAGGTCTTGTTGGCCATTTCGTGGGCCTTGGCCTTGTATTCGTCGTCGCCGGCGGGCAGGTGGAACTGCAGCTCCTTCAACATATTGACGCAGGAACCGGCGGGGCCGACGATGTAATCGGCGTCGACGCTCATCAGGGCATCGATCTCGTTGTGCATCACCTTCGTGGATTCTTTGACGTATCCGCTGTTGAACGTAATTTGCCCGCAGCAGATTTGCTGCATCGGCATGTAAGTTTCGCAGCCGAACCTTTCAAGAACTTCGACCATGGCTTTCCCGACATTGGGAAATATCAGATCGACCAGGCAGGTGGAGAAAATCACTACCTTCATCTTTACTCCTTCAAGTTGGCCTTGAGATGTTATTGCTGTCAGGCTTTTGTCGATGGCTTCTTTGCGTGAACATCTAACGTTTCATTCTCCATCAAAATTAGCCTTCAATATATAACGATATATGTCTGAAATCACGAAAAGCCGAAAAAGAGCATAAAAAAGAATTTGTCAATGTGATATTCCTCACATTTTATGGTTGGGCTAGCGTTTTTTTCGAGATTTTGTTGCAACAAAGAGGGTAATAATGCTTGAAAATAGAAGATTGATCAATCTCTGAAAGGATGGTTTGCTGAGATGCTTTTCTAGGATTAATTGGTTGTATTTATCTATAGAATTGTTCTTTGCCTCACATTATTGAGGTTGGTCCAAGGTATTTCTTCAATCTTTGTTGGCAAATCAATGAGTGTTGCCCAGACGGTAATAACGTTTGACATCTATTTTATGAAATAGAAATTATCGGAATTGAACTTTAGATAGAGACTCTAGTATGCTTTTGCTCGTGATTCGTTTCACGCGGGAATGATGGACGACCGGAGCCCGAAGAAACGAGTGCGCGCGAGCCTGGCTGACTTCAGTCGGCGGATTCGCTTTCTTCAAGCGTTGCGTCAGCGCTCTCTTTGATGCCGTCGTTGGAGTCGCTTCCATTGTTTTTCTTGCCGAATTTGGCCTTCGCAAGCCCGATGATCGTGGGAAGAAGCGAAATAACGAGAATGGCGATGATGACCAGCTCGAAATTGTCCTGAACGATGGGGATGCCGCCGAAGAAGTAGCCGAGCAGGGTGAACAGCGTCGACCAAGTGAAGCCGCCGAGCATCGAGAACGGGGTGAACCTGCGCCAGCGCATGCCGGAAAGTCCGGAAATGAACGGCATAAACGTGCGGATGAACGGGAAGAAGCGGCCGAGGAAGACCGCGAGCGGGCCCCACTTGTCGATCATCGCTTCGGTTTTGGCGAGGCGTTCGGGGGTCATGGCCTTGACCTTGCCGCTTTCGATGATCTTGCGTCCGAAGAAATGGCCGATGAAGTAGTTGCACTGGTCGCCTACAATCGGCGCGATCCAGACCACCGGCAGCAGCGCGAACAAGGGAAGCGCGGATTTGCCGGTCACGGCGTCCGGGGCGGCGAAGAAACCGGCCGCGAACAGCAGGGAGTCGCCTGGAAGGAACGGGAAGAAGACCACGCCGGTTTCGATGAAGACAATAAGGAAGATGAAGCCCAGGGTGGGAGCCACGCCCATCGAGATCCAGCCGGCGATGATGGTTCGAGGGTCTTTCAGAAGCTCAATGAGGAAGTGAATGAAACCCATGGTGTCCCGTCTGTCGTCTTGATATGCGTCTGCGCAGCACTATGTATTACTGGCGCTGCCTGCGGAACACAACGTTACCAGCAGTAGTGCCGCCTGCCCCGTGATTGGCTGAACTGTCCAGCGAACCTGCACAACCGCACGCTGTTGTTGGGTTTGCGCAGGTTCGCTGATACCGCTAAAGACGTGCTCCGCGTTCGCGATATTCCAAGGAACCGGTAGGACCGACGATGCTAAAGGAACCGTTGCGATAGGTGAGCTTGGTGGTGGCTGTGTTTTCCTGGTTCGTCAGATCCGCATCGTGGTCGGTCGCCCACAAAAATTCACGGATGCTGTGGCCGGAGCTGACGACGAGGACGTTGTGCTGGTGCTTCTCGACGGCGGTATCGGCGATTTTGGTGAGCGCTCTGGTCATGCGATCCTGTATTTGCGTGGAGAATTCGGCCCGTACGCTCTGATCGATCGGAGACGAGCATAGGTCAAGCTGATCCAGCTGCGCGATTGCGTCCTGCAGGTCGAGGTGGGCCTTCATCCCCCGATCGGCGAAAACCGCTTCCTGCGTCTTGTAACCCATGTGGACCGCAGCGGCCTTGAACGTGTCTGTGGCGTTTCGTCCCTCGAAGCTACCGAAATTGGCCTCGCGCAGGTCGGGATCGACATGAATCTCGACATCCTCGTTCCCCGATTCGTCAAGAGCGCCCCGTGCCGTGGCGTAATGGCGTGACAAATTGCCGGCGTACGCGGCGTCGAATTTGATCCCCCTCAGCCCGCGTCCGAAATTGCGGATGATCTCGTAGCCTTCTTCGGTGATCGGGAAATCGGACCAGCCTTGCATGATGTCCATGACATTGGAGGTCGTCTGCGTGTGCCTGGCGAGATAAATGGTCACGGTTTCCGTTCCGTCGGTTTGTTGATTGCTCATGACTTCCTTGCCTTTCGCTTCTCGTCGTAGAAAGTTTCTGCCCGCTTATGTGTTGAGGATGGACAGCGGCATAAACGTGATGGTGTCGCCGCTATTGCTCTCCAAGCGAATAATATCCGATATGTGCGATGACAACTTTGAAAGCGCACATCGAAGCGAGCGGAATTTGACTTTCTCCTTCCGAGGGTATACCTTGTTTGTAGTTGAAACGTTTCGATAAATATCGTATCGTTTCCTAGAGACTTGATGAAGAGCGGCGAGGAGGTCGGCGATGACTGGGATCAAAGACGTGGCCAAAGCCGCGGGCGTTTCCGTTTCCACGGTCTCCTATGTGCTCTCGGGCAAGCGCTCGATTTCTTCAAAAACCACCGATGCGGTCTTGGCTGCGATAGACAAGCTGGGCTATGTTCCCAATGCCAGTGCAAGAAAGTTGCGTGGAGAACCGAATCGTATCATCGCCATCGCTCCTGGCTGTCGCGAGGCAAAGCGGCCCAGGATCAGTGTCTATTTCATGCAGATGGCGTTGAAGGCCAAGGAACGTGGGTATGATGTCCTGTTGCTTACAGGTGAAAATCCCGTTAACGATATCCGTCGTGTCACGCAAAGCGGCATAGCGGATGGCGTCGTACTGCTCGATGTGGATGAATACGACAAGCGTGCCTTATACGCCAAAAGTTTCGGGAAGCCATGTGTCGCTATCGGTTATCCCGTGGATCACGATGATTGCGCATGCGTCGATATCGATTTCGCGCAGATGGGGCGTTTGGTGGCGCGCAAGTTGCATGATTACGGCCATAAGCGCGTATCGTTTCTTCGCAGCATTGAAAATCTGGACATGCCGATTTCAGGTTACCGGCTCCTGTTCAGGCGTTCTTTCCTGGACAGCGCCAAGGATTTTGGCATTGAGGTCAATGAGCCGGCGTTGACCAATTACAAGACTTTCAATCCCCGTCAATTCGTAGACGAGTGCTTGCTGGGGAAGAACGGTTCGACCGCGATTGTCAATCAGTCGGATTCGATCATCCTCAACAAAGTATTGGATGTTCTGCACAAGGACAAGATTTCGGTACCCGAAGATATATCAGTGATATCGTGCGGTACTTTCCTGTCCTCGATGCCGGTGAGCCAAGGTATTTCCGAGATGCCGATCACTCCTGAATTGCTTTGCGAAGAAGCTTTGGAGGTTCTTCTCGATGCAATAGAAAGGAACGACGACATCAGGGGAATGGTGAGGCTGTCTCCTCCGACGTTCGTTGACAGGGGTTCTTTCGGGCCTGTTTCCAAGACCGGAACGGGGGTGATTGATGCATAAACCACATGCATGAAATGATGATGGACGTTTGATGAGACCTTTTCCTTTGTAAAAAAGAGACAAAACAATCGTTGAAATAGTAGAGGGTTCTCATAGTAGGCGTCGAAACGTTTCGAAAAAACCAGTACATATTGTAAAGGAGCAATAATGAAAATCATTAAGGCAATCGCAGCACTCAGTGCCGCCGCGTTATCGATAACGGCCTTAAGCGCTTGCGGAGGCAGCAACGCTCAGGAAGACAATTCGAAACCGGACAGCATTTCCTTCTGGTACTACGAAAATCCGGCCTCGGCGGAGACGGCCGATTGGCGAGAAGCAGTGAAGCGTTTTACTAAAGACACTGGCATCAAAGTAAAGATCGAGACGAAGTCATTCACCCAAATTGCCCAGAATGCCAGTCAGTTCCTCAATTCCGAACAGGCTCCGGATGTTATGGAGTCCAACCGCGGCAACGGCAGCGCCGGCATGCTTTCGTCGATGGGTCTGCTGTCTGACCTCGGACCGTATGTCAAAAAATACGGCTGGGACAAGGTCATCACCAAGGCTGACGCCAATGTGGCCAAATATGACGACAAAGGCGTGATGGACGGTGACAAGTGGGTCGGTTTGCCGACATATGCCGAATTCCAGCGTGTGTTCTACAACACCGATCTGTTCGCTAAATACAATATCAAGGTGCCGACCACGATGAGCGAGTTCGAAGATGCGTGCGCAAAATTCAAGGCTGCCGGCATCACTCCTATCGCTGCCGATGCTGGTGAATTCGGGGTCATGTGGTTGTGGTGGTCTTTGGTCAATACCAAAACGGACCAGAAATTCATCGATAACTGGCAGCTGTACAAGAACGACGTCAATTGGAAGTCCGAGCCTCTTACCTATGCCACCAACAAGATCAACGAGTGGCTTGACAAGGGATATATCTCGAGGAATGCTACGGGTCTGAAGAAGGAAGACACCAACGTTTCCTTCATCAAGGGCGAGTACCCCATCTATCAGACCGGTACATGGATCGAAAGCCGCTTCAACGAGCAAATCAAATTCAACTGGGACGGCGCCGCGTTGCCGGGGATAAAGATGCTGCAGGGTTGCACTGGCAACATCCTGACCATTCCCGAGAAGGCCAAGCATAAGGATTGGGCTGCGAAGCTTCTGAACTACACCATCTCCAAGGATTTGCAGACCGAAATCGGCAATGCCGGCGGTGTCCCGCTCAATGCTGACATGAAGAAGGTCACCAACGAGAAGAACCGGAAGATGATCAAGGAATATCTGAACTTCTCGAAGCAGGGCAAGCTTGCGTACTATCCTGATTATCCTGCCACGAACCTGACCGATGCGATGTCCTCGGAGTTCCAGGAGCTCGTCAACGGGACCAAGAACCCCCAGCAGACGCTGCAGGCCATGCAGAAGGCATATACCACCGGCGTGCAGGATATGGGGGTTAAGGACAAGTAACGATCCGCTGATTGTTCTTTCTTTCCTCTACTGTTTCTAGCCGGTCCATGGGATGCCATGGGTGCCACCACGTGTGGGAACCCATGGACCGGCTTCAAATCGTCATCTCGTCTTGATGGCATTGGCAAGGCAAGATGATTCAACGCTTAGCTATCCGTTTTTAATTCCAAGGAGGCATATATGTCTCAACGCAAGAAGACCAAAAGGGTCTCATACTCCAGATTGCCTGGCGACAAGTCCTCAAAATTCATTCCGTATCTGCTTTTGGGGCTTATCAGTCTGACTGTCATCATCGTCGTGCCGGCGATATGGAATGTCGTCCTCAGCTTTACCCGTTGGCGTGGTGTCGGGCCGGTTCGTTTTATCGGTGGCAGCAATTGGGCGAGGTTGTTCAGGGACGAAATGTTTTGGAAGTCGTTCCGCAACTCGTTCTGGATCATCGTCGCCATTGTGATTATTCCGACCATTCTGGGTCTGTTGATCTCGTCTCTTCTGACCGATGTCATTCAAAAGAAATTCGGTTCCAAGATAGCTTCGCTCATCCGTGCCTTGTACTACCTTCCGCAACTGCTGCCTGTCGCCGTCGCTTCGATCATCATGGGATGGATATTCCGTCCTGACGACGGAGCATTCAACGCGTTGCTGACGAAGATCGGTTTGGCGTCCCTGCAAAGCAACTGGCTTGGCAGCCCCAAGAGCGCACTGCCCAGCTTGATGGCCATCCTCATCTGGATTCAGCTCGGTTACCCGATTGTCATCTTCATGTCGGGCTTGCAGCGCGTCGACCCGGAGCTTTACGAAGCCGCGGGGCTTGACGGCGCGAATTGGTGGCAGAAATTCAGGGTGGTCACCTTGCCGTCGATCATGCCGGAATTGTTGGTGGTCATCCTCACCGCGACCATCGGCGCTCTGAAGACGTTCGGCCCGGTCTATCTGCTGACCAAAGGCGGGCCTGGCACCACGACCATCGTGCCTTCGTACTATTCGTACAATCAATTCTTCCAGATTCACCAAGTCGGATATGGTGCCGCCATTTCCACTTCCCTGACCGTCGTCATCATCGTTTTCTCGGTGGTGTTCACGATTATCCAAGGTCACGTCGAAAAGAACATGGATTAGGAAAGGGGTCGAAATGTCAGCAACATCAATTCAACCTGTTTCGGAATCGCATTCAAAGCGTAAGAACGTAAAAGCCAAGCACATCAGGACTTGGGGCGATTGGCTTGCCTTGATAGTGCTCGTTGCCGGGGCCATCGTCATGTTGAGCCCCTTGGTCATCCTGACGATGAACGCCTTCAAGAGCATCAGCGACTACAATGCCACCGGCCCTCTCACTTTGCCGTCCCACCCCACAATGAGCGGCATAATCCTGTTCTGGAACAACAGTCGATTTCCGATCAAGTTCCTCAACAGCTTGGTCATCTCTCTGGTGGTGGCCGTGCTCGGGGTCGCGCTTTCCGTTCTCAATTCCTTTGCTCTGGGCATCGGGCGGGTAAAGGGCAACCGCTGGATCGTTTTGCTCATCATGCTTGCCAATATGATGCCGCAGGAGGCCCTGCTGTATCCCCTGTACACCATGTTCAAGAAGTGCGGGCTGTACAACACCCAGCTATCGATGATCATCATCTTTACTGTAATACAGAGCGCTTACGGGACGTACCTGCTCTCGGCGGTGTACGGAACGTTCCCGGAGGCGATTCTCGAGGCGGCCACTCTCGATGGGGCTTCGAGATGGCAGACCCTCACCCGAGTCGTACTGCCGATTTCCTGGTCCACGATCAGCGTGCTGTTCGTCTTCTTCTTTGTGTGGACTTGGAACGAATACATGATTCCGATGGCGTTCCTTATGGATGACAGCGTGCAGACGGTGCCGCTCGCTCTTGCCACGTTGCAGGGCCAGAACACCATGGATGCGACGACCTTGGCTTCGGCGTCGTTGCTGAGCGTCATTCCCACCATTGTCTTCTATATCATCTTCCAGCGCAAGCTCAACCAAGGCATTGTCGCCGGCGCGGTGAAGTAGACGATTGGATGTAATTGAGCTTAATTTCGCCGGATTGAAGTCGCTGGAAGTGGTTAAACAGCTCAATCTGGCGGAATCGGGCTTCTTTGGGTTTGGCGTTATTTGTGGCAGTGAGAATAATAGTTAATAAAACGGAAAGGCAAGTTCAATGAACGTTGTACAGGCAGAAGCGGCCCGAGGATTTGGAGGCTATGGGCTCGGCATGATGGATGGGCTCTCTGTGGCGTCGCGCGGGCGCTCGCGGTGCATCAATGCGGAGAATCCGACCGGCGGCAAGGGGGTCGCGGCGCAGACCGCCAGCAAACTCGGCCCCTCGCGCAAAGGGACTCCCTGCCTCGGCACTGTGCCGGCCGGCGAATCGGTGACGCTGATGGACGTCGACGGCCCGGGCGTGATTCGCCATATCTGGATGACCGTAACCGACAAGACCTCGCCCACCGGCCCGAACGTGCTGCGCAACCTCGTTCTCGAGTTCTATTGGGACGGTGAGGAAAGCCCGTCCATTCTCTGCCCGATTGGCGACTTCTTCTGCTGCGGCCATGCCCAGGGCTGCCTTGTCAATTCCATGCCCGTCATAGTCGCGCCCAACCGCGGTTTCAACTGCTACTTCGCCATGCCTTTCGAGCACGCGAAAATCGTGTTGCGCAGCGACCATAACGAGGACGTGCCTTCCTTCTTCTATCAGATCGATTACACCGAATACGACGCACTGCCGGACGACGCGATGCGTTTCCACGCCCGATGGCATCGCGAGCGGGTCACGCAGGAACAGCATGACTATACGATTCTCGACGGCGTACGCGGCCAGGGCACCTATATCGGCACCTACATCGCGTTGACGGCACTGGAAAGCCGTTGGTGGGGCGAAGGCGAGGTCAAGTTCTACCTTGACGGCGACACCGATTACCCGACCGTGACCTCCACCGGCACCGAGGATTATTTCGGCGGGGCTTGGAGCTTCGGGGCGTTCGGCGACGGCAGCGACAACGCCGGCACGGGAAGTTGCGGTGAATTCCGCGAGCAGACCTATTGTGCCCCGTTCGTCGGCTTCCCGTTCCGCTCGCAGAGTCTGGTCGGCCGCGAAAGCGACTATTGGGATCAGGCGACGCCCGTTACCCGCGGCCTCTACCGCTGGCACATCCCCGATCCGATTTATTTCGACCGTGATCTGCGCGTGACCCTTCAGCAGATCGGCACCGACGAGGCCGGGCTTTTCGAGCGCTCGGACGATGTGGCCAGCGTCGCTTATTGGTACCAGCGCGAACCGCACACCCCATTCCCGTCGATCGGCGACCGCCATTTCCGCCAGCCGCGGTGAGCTTGTGAGATTGACGCGACCTATATATAGGTGTCACTAACAGCGTCAAGCTTCTCATTCTTCAAAGAGTTTTTATTAATGCTCGCACGGTGTTTTGCGAGCTGTTTCATTACTGCGTTTGGAGTATGCTTTCCAACAGTAAAGGTGTATTGGTTGTCTATGCGATGGTGAGATTTAGACGGCCGGATGTGCACAGAGCCTGCGGGCCATGGGCGATGTCGTCAGGCGACATCCGGCAGGCGAGATGATGTTGGAGGAAGCGTTGGACAGTAACGAGATTCGGAAACTGGATTTGCAAGATGACCCGCTCGATGCTCGCCGTTACCCCATCGACCCGTGGAGATTCACCGAATACGGTGAGCCGAGCGCCGAAAGCGCGACGCTGTTTTCTCTCTCCAACGGCACCATCGGTGTGCGCGGCGAGGCCAATGCGCCGCGAAATCTCGGCTCCGGAACGTTCCTGAGCGGTTTCCATGAGACGTTTGCCATCCGTCATGCAGAGGAAGCCTACGGTTTCGCCCGCGTGGGGCAGGTCGTGCAAGGGGTGCCCGATACGGTCGATTTCAAGTTCTGTGTCGACGGCAAGGAGCTAGGCAAGGCGCAGCAGGTCTCGCAGAGCCTCGATTTCAAGGACGGCACCGCGACGCGTTCGTATGTGTATGACATTGATGATGGGGTAAGCCTCGAAGTCGATATCGTCACCATGGTCTGCCTGTTCCGTGCCGACCTTATGGCCACGGCGCTGACGTTCAAGGCCCGCGGACGTGCCCTGAACGTCCACGTCGAAGGCAAGATGAACACTGACCAGCCGGTGGTTTCGCGAGACGTCGATCCGCGCAAGGCCGACCTGATTGCCGACGGTGGCCTGCGCAAGCTCGAGGTCGATGCCATTTCGCGAGGCGTGGCCGACGAGAGTTTCGGCGCTTTCCATTGCCTGCATTCCGAGCTGACGATGGGCGTCGGCTTCTGCCAGCAGATTGACGGCGAGATGGTCCCTGCCGTCTTCGACGTCGCCGTGCCAGACGGCGGCGAGAAGCGGGTGCTGCGTTACGCCGCTTACAATACATATCGGATAAATCCTATCGGAATCGATGAGGGCCTGCAGGTCTCCACCATCGAAACCCAGAATTCCGTCGAACTCATCAGGCTCTGCGCGCAAACCCTGAACTGGGCCGTCGCGCAAGGCTTCGAAGCGCTGCAGGAGCAACAGCGTGCATGGCTGAGCCGTTTCTGGCAGGAGTCGGACGTCGAAATCGATGACGGTGGAGATGGGCGGCTTCGGCAGACCTTGCGCTGGGAGCTTTTCGAGCTCGCGCAAGCGACGGCCACCGTCCCCAACGGCGTGTCGGCGAAGGGGCTGAGCGGTACCGGCTATTCCGGCCATTATTTCTGGGACACTGAAACCTATATCGCCCCCTTCCTGATTTATACCAACCCGGCGCGGGCCCGCGACATTCTGTCCTACCGTTTCCGCATGTTGCCGGCGGCCCGCAAGCGCGCCCGGATCATGAGCATGGAAGGCGGGCTCTTCCCGTGGCGCGGCATCAACGGCGAGGAGGCCTCGGCCTTCTTCGAGGCCGGAACCGCCCAGTACCATATCGACGCGGACATCGCCTACGCCGTCTGCCAGTATGTCGCGGTGACCGGCGACCATGAGTTTTTGGCGAGCGAAGGCATCGACATTCTGGTCGAGACCGCGAGGATGTGGGCGAGCCTGGGCTATATGGGCTGGGACGGCACCTTCCATATCAACAACGTCACCGGGCCGGACGAATACACCGCCCTGGTGGACGACAACTATTACACCAACGTCATGGCGCAATTCAACCTGCGCAAGGCCGCGGACGCCTTGGAATCGCTGGAAGGCGAGGAACTCAACGCCGTGGTCCAGCGCCTTTCGATCAAGCCCGGCGAATCGATGCGCTGGCGCGAGATTGCCGAACTGATGAAATTGCCGTATGACAAAAAGCTCGGCATCCATCTTCAGGACGACGACATCATGCGCCGCGAGACCTGGGATTTCGAGCACGACACCGAGCGCCCGCTGCTCCTGCACTATCATCCGATGGTGATCTATCGCCGTCGCGTCTTGAAACAGACGGACACGGTATTGGCGCTTTACCTGCTTTCCTCGCAATTCGGGCTCGATGTCAAACGGCGCGATTTCGACTTCTACGACCCGCTGACCACCGGCGATTCCTCGCTTTCCGCGGCTTCCCAGTGCATCCTCGCCGCTGAGGTCGGGTATGGTGACCTGGCGATGCAGTACTTCCTCGAGTCCCTCTACGCCGACGTGGCCAACCTGCACAGCAACACGTCCGACGGCATTCATCTGGCTTCGGCCGGCGGTGTGTGGATGTCGGCGGTCGCCGGCTTCGGCGGCCTGCGCGATTCCGGCGGCGAAGAGTTTTCGATCGACCCGCACCTGCCCAGGGATTGGGGGAGCCTCACCTACAGGCTCACCGTCCACGGCTCGCGTCTGGTCGTCAATGTCACCCACGGCGAAGTCTCGGTCCGCCGCCTTTCCGGCGACCCGGTGACCCTCAAGGTCAAAGGCGAGTTGCGCACGGTCTGAGCCCATTCTCTGAAATGAATGTTGTGTGCAAGGCGAAGATGGATTATAATGTGTCATACACGTGGTATGTGGTCCGATTCAATGGTGAGGAGCGTGGCATGATGCGTAACAACAAAAAGATTTTGGGTGCGATGTCCGCGTCCGTGGCCATGATGGCGTGCTTGGCATTGGCCGGACCGTCCACCGCCTACGCTGCGGAAGCGAAAGACGAGGCGCCGGTCACCATACAGGTGGACAATATCCATATTGAGGTACAGCGTCATGCCGATCATTCGGTTACGGCCATGTTCTCCAATCCGACGTGTGCTGATAGCCATCCGATGAAGGGCAAAATGACTCTTTACGATGATCAGAAGCCGGATAGTGAGCCTCAGACGACGGAATTCCAGACGGGACTACTTGGTTGTGGTGGCGGGACCGCGGTACAGATGTTTGACAATAACGGGAAATCTGATCCGCCACGGGTGTCGATTGCTCTTGAAGACGGAACGGATGGAAGTAATGTGCTTCCATCCATTCCTAAGATGGAGGGAAGTACGACGATTACTTTTGAAGGTGGAACGGATGGAAGCGGCGTGCCATTCCTTCCTAAGATGGAAGGAACAGTAACGGAGCACATCGATTGACCTTGAAGACGAAATGGTCGGGAGTGGAGACTTACGAATATAGCTTCATTCACGAAATCCTGATAAACGCGAAGAGATGGTGAAGTAACGATTTGCCGTCTGTGGTTGCATCCGCAGGCGGCAAATCGTATGTTATTGGTGTATCGGTGGTTTTGTTCTGCCCTTACTCGTCTAAATGCGCGAACACGTTGTTCTTGACGGCCCTGCCTGGGCGGTTATCGGCGCACGTTCTCCCTCATGAAACGATGCTTTTGAAAGAGTTGAAACTTTTGTCGCGAATATAATTAAATGATTTGACATAATGCGGTTCCGTGACCTACGATGTAAGTGAAACGAATTAACCAATGTCGTCTGCAACGACGGCACGTGTGCAAAGGAGCAACCTATGGGGTTGTGGGATGTAGACAAAATTCCGTACGTCGGACACGACAAGGGAGTCAAGGAAGAGCTTGGTTTCCATTATTATGACGCCGACCGTGTGGTGGCGGGCAAGAAGATGAAGGACTGGCTGCGCTTCGCCGTGGCTTGGTGGCACACCTTCGACCAGCAGCTCGTCGATCCGTTCGGCGACGGCACCGCCCATCGTCCGTATTACAAGTACAGCGATCCGATGGACCAGTCGCTCGCCAAGGTCGATTACGCCTTCGAGCTTTTCCAGAAGCTCGGCGTCGAGTACTTCGCCTTCCATGACCGCGACCTGGCGCCGGAAGGCGACACCCTGCGCGAGACCAACGCTAACCTCGATCGTGTCGTCGACAAGATCGAAGAGAACATGAAGGCCACCGGCATCAAGCTGCTGTGGAACACCTCATCGCTCTTCACCAACCCGCGCTTCGTCGACGGCGCCTCAACTTCGCCGTTCGCCGACATCTTCGCCTATTCCGGCGCTCAGCTCAAGCACAGCCTCGAGATCGGCAAGCGTCTCGGCGCCGAGAACTACGTCTTCTGGGGCGGCCGTGAAGGCTACGAAAACCTCTGGAACACCGACATGGCCCGCGAAAAGGACCACATGGCCAAGTTCTTCCACATGTGCGTGGACTACGCCAAGGAAATCGGCATGAACGCGCAGTTCCTGATCGAGCCGAAGGCCAAGGAACCCTGCATGCTGCAGTATGACTTCGATGCCTCCACCGCCATCTCCTTCCTGCAGAAGTACGACCTGATGGGTACGTTCCGCCTGAACCTCGAGGGCAACCACGCCAACCTCGCCACCCACACCTATCAGCACGAGATCCGTGTGGCGCGCGACGCGGGGGTGCTCGGTTCGCTGGACGCCAACCAGGGCGACAAGCTCATCGGCTGGGATATGGACGAGTTCCCGACCGACCTCTACGAGACCACCGCAGTGATGTGGGAGGTCCTCGCCGAAGGCCAGATCGGCCCTCACGGCGGCCTGAACTTCGACGCCAAGCCGCGCCGCAGCTCCTTCGAGGCCGAGGATCTGTTCCGTACCCACATCGCGGGCATGGATTCCTTCGCCGCCGGCCTTCTGGTCGCCGCGAAGATGCACGAGGACAAGTACATCGAGGATCTCGTCTCGAAGCGCTACAGCTCCTTCGACTCCGGCATCGGCAAGAGCGTCGAGGACGGCAAGGCCACACTGGCCACGCTCGAGGACTATGCGATTGACAGGCCGCAGAGCGAGCTTATCGCCTCCACGCACTCCGATCACCTCGAGAGCGTCAAGGCCACGATCAACAACTACATGATCGAGGCCCTGAGCGAGTAAGACTGGCAGCAGCAGGCTCGTTTCATCATTTCATATTCCTCTCTCAACGGATTTGGCCGGTCGCTTTCAATGGGTGACCGGCCAAATCCGTATCGACGATTGACTTCGGAAGGCTGCGGGCGGCCGTAGCCACAGGAACGGCTGGGAATTTCTGTGATGAATAGACTCTTTGGGCATACGCTATTGGCTGCCTGGAATTTTGTTGACAATCAAGGCGGCTCTGGCGGTTCGGTAAGGAACGGATTGTATAAAACTGGCGCGTATTGAAAAGAACCGGTTGCCAAACGAAATCCAGCGACCGGTTCTTTTTAAGCAAAAGCCTACTTTTTAATTCATGAAATTGCGCTCGACCCAGGCGGCCCAGAGGCTTGGCCAGACTTGGGCGCTCGGTTCGATTTGCGCGTCATTGCCGGCTGCGGCCGTCTCGGCGGTGGCGAGAGCCAGGCTGTGCGGGCCCTGTGGGAAGATATGCGCTTCGACGGATACTCCCGCTTCGACGCAGGCGTTGATGAAGAGCAGCGAGTTCTGCACCGGCACCACCGCGTCGGTGACGGTCTGCCAGATGAAGGTCGGCGCGGTCTTTGCGTCGACGTGCTTCTCGCAGGAGATCTCGTCGAGCATCGCCTGGTCGCTCTTCTTGTCGCCCAAGAGCTTGGTTATGGTGCCTTCGTGGCGGTACTTGCCGGCCGTCAGGACCGGGTAACCCAGCGCCAGGCCGTTGGCGCGCACCTCGTCGGGATCATAGCCGTTTTCGCGCATCACATCGTCGCCGGTGGTCGTGGCCATCGACGCGGCGAGCTGGCCGCCGCAGGAGAAGCCGATGACGGTGACGGCCTCGGGGTCGACATGCCACTCTTCGGCGTTGGCACGGATCATCTTCATGGCTTCGGCACCCTCAAGCATCTGCACCGGGTACTGCGAAGGCGCGATGGAGTAGCGCAGCACGAATGCCTGTACGCCGGCGTCAAGTGCCATCATCGCGATGGGTTCGGCTTCGCGGTCGGTCACCTTGTTGAATCCTCCGCCGGGGAAAATGAGCACGGCCGGGCGGCGACGATCGGGATCGATTTCCTTGGAATTGTCGATGATATAGCCGGTGAGTGTGGCGACGCTCCCGTCAATGCCTTTGATGGTTTTGGTAACGTACTGCATAAATGTCCCTTCTTCCGTGCCCGGCGCCGCGTACGCTGGTATCTCAATAACGTATGCGCGGTGCCGAACCCCACTCAGAATTCTAAGAAGCTTGCGGGACGGCGTTTGATGGCGGAAGTCGTATCGCGTCACCATGGTGATGGATACTTGAGGTATGGAATCGAGCGATATGGAATCTGCGGAACAGGCAACCGGCGAACGCGACGCGACGCAAGATGGCGTGATGATTGAGATACCGCGCGGCACCGTCGTGCTGGCGGCCACGCCGATCGGCAACGTGGGCGATGCCTCGGGCCGTCTCAAGGCGCTGATCGAGCGGGCCGACATCGTCGCGGCGGAGGACACACGCCGTCTCTACGACTTGGCCAACCGCCTCGGCGTGCGCGTCGGCGGCCGCGTCGTCGCCAACCACGACCACAACGAGCGGGCCAAGGCCGACGGCCTCTTAGACGAGGTGGAGCGCGGGGCGACCGTGCTGGTGGTTTCGGATGCGGGCATGCCCACCGTCAACGACCCGGGCGTGGCCATCGTGCGCCGCGCCATCGAGCGCGACCTGCCGGTGACCTGCGCGCCCGGCCCCTCCGCCGTGCTCGACGCGCTCGCGCTTTCCGGCCTGCCGACCGACCGCTTCTGCTACGAGGGCTTCGTGCCGCGCAAGCGAGGCGAGCGCATGAACCGTTTCCGCTCGCTGGCGGCCGAGCGCCGCACGATCGTCTTTTACGAGACCCTGCACCGCATCGCCGAGACGATGGACGACCTGCTGGAGATGTTCGGGCCGGACCGCCCGATGGCGCTGTGCCGCGAGCTGACCAAGGACTATGAGCAGATTCGCCGCGGTACTATCGCCGAGATCCACCAGTCGGTTGTCGACGATCCGCCGCGCGGTGAGATCGTCCTGGTCATCGCTGGGGCGAGCGAGGACGAGGCGCTGAAGGCGGGGGAGGCCGCGGCGGCCGTGCTGAGCGTCGATGATCTGGCCGCGTTGGCCCTCGAGCGTGCCGCCAAAACCGACGAACGCATCAAGGACGCGATCGCCGAAGTGGTCAAAGAGCATCCGCTTTCCGACGGATCTCTTTCCAATCGAAAGGCCGTCTATGCCGCTACGCTGAAACTCAAATAGGTCCCAAGTCCAAAAGGGTACAGAAGAGGAATCTTTGCCTCGGTCGGCTTACCTGTCCGAGTGATGCGGGCTGGCCTGTGAATCCGCCTTGAAATGACGACGGATCAAGTCTATGGTTATGCCGGCCGCAAGCAGCAGAAGAACATAAGGTATTACGGAATGGTGTGCTTGGGACGCAGGGGTGAGCAGGCCGCCGTGTACGGCGCATCGGGGGCGGTCGGCCGTTGCGATGACATTGCCGCCGCCATTGCCGTCATTGTTGCCGTTGGTGTTGCCATCGCCGGATTGTGAATCGGGTTCGCAGTCTTTGCTGTGGGTTTGCGGCTTGCCGATATTGGGATCGGGTTTATTCTGCCCGACTTGCGTTGCGGACGGATTGTTGTATGACGGCGTTGTTGCCGAGAGGCTTTGATCTGATACCGCTGGCAGCGAGCCCGCCTCCATGGCATTGGCCGAGCTCGGCGCAACCATGAGCATGACAGCGATAAGAATGCCGGCGATGGCTGCCTTCCGTCTTGTTTTCGTATGTGCTCCTTCGTCAAATCACGCCTACGCTGCGCGTGGATAGCATCGTCCTGCACGCCATCTATTGATTACTTCAGCTGTAAATACAAAGTATTATTTTAGATAATTCCGGTACGATTTGTCAATTTGAGTGGTATGAGGGCGCACCACGTTGACAAGCTGAGCTCGTGGCATCCATGGGCGTAAAGCAGATGAAAGACAAGAGAAGAGGGGCCGTATCTTGGGCGATGTCGAAAATTTATAACGTTGGAAATCTATCGGTGAAATACACGTGGAATTTGGTTGCAACGGTGATGAACAGTGACAAGTCGCTTGCCGGCTACGGCTCGACTACCAGAGCCGGGTGACGAAGGAAGGAAAGGCCGGTAGCCGTTGAACGGTGGTGCTGATTTCATCATTCAACGGCTACCGGCCTTCGCGTATGAGCTGTCGCTCAGCACCGTGCGCCCCAGATGCAGAGGTTGTTGCCGACCGCGGAGAAGGTCATGGCCGGCTTGCCGTCGGATTCCCGGGGCAGCGTGACGAAAACGCCGGTGTAGGTGAGCGTGCCGAGTGTGATGCGCATCGAGCCGTTGCCACAGATCTCGCCGGTTTCGGTTTCGTCGCGAGCATCGAGCGCGTGTCCGTCGCCCGAAAGCCGCCACAGGCCGCAGGTTACGGTACCGTCCGCCGAAGCTACGGATACATCGTCGTCAATCAAACCTGCCGATATCAACGTTTGCAGATTAGTCGCGCTGACACGTCCATCTGGCCGAAGCCGGATATGTACGGGGGTATTGACGCCGTGCCAGCGGCCATCGGCGTTGCGCGTACCGTCGAAATACGTGTCTTGACGCAGGCAGACAAGCTCATAATCACCGGAGATATCCGCGATTTCGGCGGGTGTGTGCGGCGCGATGCCGAGCGATCCTTGATATTCGTAAGGTGCGGCGACCAGCCAGCCGTCAGCGGTGGTGTAGAGCTCGCGTACCCGGGTCTCGTAGTCGTTGTCGTCACGGCCGATGAAACGGGTGTGGTAGACCATGAACATTCGCCCGTCCTCGCGCGCCAACGCGGAGTTGTGGCCCTGCGAGATTTCCACGCCACCCCAATCGGGGAGTATGGCTTTGCCTTCCGGTGCCGCCTTCGCGGGGTTTGCCGATGGAGACTTGGCGGATCCTCCGTTCCAGGCCACCGAGGCGAGCAGCCGCACGCCGGTTTTGCCGGTCCAATTGTCGGCGATTTCGCCGTGTGAGACCGCGGGGTTGCCGGCCTGGTCGACGTAGGGACCGGTCAGCTCGCGCGAACGGAAGACGCGGATTTGGTAGCCGCCGGTGCGTCCCAAGCCCCCGTAGGAGAGCATGAGATACCACCAGCCGTTGGCATGCAGGAAATACGAGCCCTCGCCGGAATTGCCGTATCCGCCCCCGATTTTGATGCCGTAATAGGGGTCGCTCGCGTCTTTGACGAGCGGGTAGGTGGTCTCGTAGTCGCGCAAACCGGTTTCCGGATCGAGCCGGATCATCCACAGGCCGCCGAACCACGAGCCGAAGCTCATCCACATGTCGCCGCGTTCGTCGGTCACCGGCGCCGCGTCGATGGCGTTGATATGCGAGTCCTTGAGGGATTGGTAGCGGGCGAGCGGCCCGGTCGCTTCTTTGCCGAGCACCCGCGGCACGTCGGTTTTTCTGACGTTTTCGGGTTTGAACCCGGAGTAAATCACCGGGCCCACGTATTGCCAGTCGTCTTCGAGATGATCGGCGGTCAGAAGCACGATGACCGACTGGTAGTTCTCGCCGTTGACGGAGAGATACATGCACCACTTGCCCATTGTCGGGTTGAAGATGACGTCCGGAGCCCAGGTATTGCCGGAAAGCGGCGATCCGTTCAAGCCCACCTGTGGCCACTGCTTCCAGATAGGCCCGAGCAGTGTCTCGAAATCGTCGGTGAGATTGTTGTTCAGCGGTTCCCAGTTGACCAGATCGGTGCTGCGGGCGAAGCGTCGGTGCGTGCCGAAAATATAGTAGACCCCGTTTTCTTCGGCGATGGCGGGGTCGTGGATCGGCACGTGTCCGGCGGGCAGCGAAAATTCGTAAAAACCTTCGGGCGTGCGCGGGATGCGGACCGGCAGCCGCCGTGTGGTAATCGTTGAAATGGCCATACATACCTCCTTGAAAAATCTCTCTATGCTTCAGGTCGGCAGGTATGCCAGCGAACGCTGACGATTCTGCGTTCCTGTTTCATACCCGCCGACCTGAAGCATCGGGCTCAATAGCTACTTCTTCGAGCCCCAGACGCAGATGTTGTCGCCGAGCGCCGAGAACGTCATGACGGGCTTGCCGTCCTTGTCTCGCGGCAGCCTGTCGAACGCGCCGACGTAGGTGATGCCGTCGAGTGTGATCTCCAGCTCGTTGCTGCCCGCCTTGGTTTTCCAGGTGCCTTTGCGCTCCCCGGTCACCTTGCCGCTCGCGGTGAGCGTGATGTCGGTGCCTTTGTTGACGCCTTTGTAGTCGGTGCTGGTCTTGTCGCCGAGCTTCTTCGGCCCTTTGAAATAGGTGTTCGGGTTCTGCATCGCGAATTCGTAGGTGCCGGCCAGCTCGCTGGTCTTATAGCCCTTGGCCTTCGCCTTAGTGCCGGTGTATTCGTAAGGCGCTGCGGTGAGCCAGCCGTCGGCGGTCGGCAGCAGTTGCCGGGTGCGGATCTCGTGGACCTCGCCGCGGTCGGAGAAGCGGGTGTGATAGATGAGATAGACGGTGCCGTCGCTGTCGACGAGCGCGGAATTGTGGCCTTGCGAGACCTCGATGTCGCCGTTGTCGGTGCCGCTCCACTGGTTCGAGGCCATCAGGCGCACGCCGGTGTCGCCTTCCCAGTTGTTGGCGTCGGCGCTGGTCGAGACGGCGGGGTTGCCGTTTTCATCGATGTACGGGCCGGTGATGGACTTCGAGCGGAACATGCGGATCTGGTAGCCGCCGGTCTGCTCGAGGTGGCCGTAGGAGGTGAAGAGGTACCACCAGCCGTTGGTGTTGAGCAGGTAGGATCCCTCACCGGAGTTGCCGTAGCCGCCGCCGAGCTTGACGCCGTAATAGCCGTCGGACTTGTCGGTGACCGTTTCGTAGGTCTTCGTGTAGTCGCGCAGGCCGGTTTTGCCGTCGAGCTTCAGCATCCACATGCCGCCGAACCACGAGCCGAAGGTCATCCACATATCGCCGTTGTCGTCGGCCTTGACGCTGGGGTCGATGGCGTTGATCTCGGTGTCGTCGGCGGAGAGGTAGCGGCCGAGGTCGGCGTTCTCGCCGAGTACCTTCGGCACGTCGGTCTTGTCCTTGTCGGCGTCGTTGAAGCCGGAGTAGACCACCGGGCCGACGTAGGTCCAGTCGCCCTCGATGTCGTCGGCGGTGAGCAGGACGATGACCGACTGGTAGTTGGCCCCGTTCAGGGAGAGGTACATGCACCATTTCTTCATCGTCGGGTTCCACACCACGTCCGGCGCCCACATGTTGCCTTTGACGTCGGGATTCGAGGACTGCTTGGGCCACGCCTTCCAGATATCGTCGAAAATCGTTTCGTAGTCGGTGCTGAGGTTGTTCTTGAAATAATGCCAGTTGACGAGGTCATCGCTTTTCGCCCACGCGCGGTGGGAGCCAAAGACGTAATACTTGCCGTTCGCCTTGACGACGGACGGGTCGTGCACCGAGACTCGGCTGATGTGCTTGCCCGCCGAATTGCGGGTTTCCCCGGTTTGGGCGGTGCCGTTGGAGGCGTCGCCGGCGGAGTTGCCCGCGCATCCCGCGAGCGTGCCGATGAGGGTCAACGCCGCCAACGTTGCAGCCAACGTGCGTCGCAGTGTCGTCATTGCCATGATTTGCCTCGCTTCTTTCCGGAAATTGCGGCGTTGCGTTTCTATAACGATGTAATATTTTATAAATATTGTACATCGTTGTAAAGCCGAATGCGGAGACAGGGCGTCGAAGATGGAAAAACATCAGGAATGTATGCAGGAGTATTCCTTGCTGTGCTATACAAGGAAACCCACCGACCGTGAACATGCCAACAATGCCGACATCGCGTTGAGCATGCATCTGGCGCTGCGCTCGCCGGCGACGGGCAGGTGGGAGGCGCTCAACGGCAACTATGGCATATTCTTTGCCGCAGGCGTGCCGCGCGTGGGTGTGCCGCGACAGGCGAGAGGCGCGGCAACCGCCTCACGCCATTTGCGCGAGGAGGACGGGCCTTCCGGTTACGCGCCCAGTGGTGCTGTGGGACTTGACGCGCTGATGCCGGACGTCGATATCACCCTCAAAAGCCTCAAAGACCCGTATCTGTTCCGCTGGCCGGACATGGGCTACGGCATCGCGGCCACCCGTACGGCCCGCGGCGGCAAAGCCGACGGGTCCGAACGTTGTGCGTTCCTGCTGGCCCGGAGTCCGGACTTGTTGAGCTATGAGCAGCTGGGCATGGTGACGTTGGATACCGACGAGGGCGTGCACCGCCCGCAGGTGACGGCACTCGCCGAAACCGGGGGATACATGATTTCCTGGCACAATGATGCCGGTGCGTTGCGTACGGCGCATGTCGACAATCTGCTGGAAGCGTTTGACGGCGTGGTCGCGATGGACGAAACCGCAGCTGACGGCAACGCGTGCGCTGGCGCGGAACGCGACGACAGCGGTTGCGAAATGGCTGACTGGCGCAATGAACAGGTCGGGTCGGCCGATATCCCGGACTGCGTGCCCGGCAATGTCATTGACATCGATGAAAACGACGCCATCGCCCTGCTCAACCGCTTCGGACGCGTCTACAACACCGGCGTCGCTAGTCCTGCGCTGACGTTTGCGCTCTCCGCTTCCGCTTCTGCCGTCGACGCCGCGCTTCAACGTTTCGGGCACGAGACCGTCGATCTGCTTTATTCCGACGGTTCTTGCGTTTGTCGCAACGTCGATTGGGACGAGGCGCAGCTTGAGGATTTCAGGCGCAACGTGCTCGCCGGAAACTTCAAGGCCGGCGATGTGGTGAGCATCGACGGTATCGTGCGTCAGGAGACCTATCCGGTGCCGTTCGCCCGTGAACGCGCCGATCCGTCGGTATTCGCCTACGATTTCAACGGAGAACGGCTGTTCCTCTTCATCGCCACCGACGACACCGGCGGCAATTGCATCGACCCGAATAATGGCCGCACCCACATGCCCCTGCGTGTGGGGCACACCATCGCCGAGCTCTCGGACGCGGCCGGTGGGCGGAGCCGTGAGATCGACCTTTTGAAGTGTGGTGACCGCAACAGCGAGGGGCGGGTGATGACAGGCTGCTTCTGGGCACCGGAACTGCACATCATCGGCGGCCGGCTCTCGATTCTCTTTATGCCGTGTTTCGACGGCCCGGAGCACAATCCCGACGGTACGCCCAACGACCGTGCGGGCAAGCCCGATATGTGGACGGGCTGCTGCCACATCATGCAGCTACGTCAAGATGCCGACGGCCGCGATCTCGACCCGCGCGAACCTGCCAACTGGGATGCTCCCGAGCCGATTTACGGCCCGAAGGGCGAGGCGTTGAATCCGGTGCAGCGCATCAGCCTCGACATGACGGTGTTCACCGATTCCGGGCATTGGTACTACGCCTGGCAGCAGATCGGCAGCGTCTGGATCGCCACGTTCGATCCTGAGCGACCGGCGCATCTGACCAGTTCGCCGCGACAGATCGTGTTCCCGGAATTCGCCTGGGACAATGCCATCGCCGAAGGCCCCAACGTCATCGAGCACGATGGGACACTGTTCCTTATTTATTCCGGCTCCCTGGTCGGCATCGACTACACCACCGGTCTGGCCACCGCTCCGGCCGGCAAGGACGCCGATCTGCTGGATCCGCGAACGTGGACCAAGCTGGATTACCCGTTGCAGAAGTCCAGCATATACAACGATGAATGGCAACTGGGAACTGGTCACGGCATGTGGTCGAGTGACGAGGACGGCAATCCGTTGTATGTCTTCCACGCCGCCGAGTATGCTGACGGGCAATACGGTGGTCGCGACGCGCAGGTGCGCCGTGTACACTGGAATGCTGAAAGGATGCCGATTCTCGACATGCAGGCGAGCGAAGAACTTGATTGCTCCTCGAGATGTGTATCGATGAAGATAGAAATGATGTAATTCGTATATAGTCATCGACATGTTCATTGACAAGCAGGAGTAATGAAGAATATGAAATCATCCGGAAGTGATGCCAGAAGCCATAAAGGTCCTGAACAGAAGGTTGTGACCATGCGCGAGGTCGCAAAAGCTGCAGGGGTCTCGATCAAAACCGTTTCCAACGTTGTCAACGACTACCAATTCGTCTCGGACGCCACGCGCGAGAAGGTCAACAAGGCCATCGACGAGCTCGGTTATGTGGTCAATGCCTCGGCGCGCAACCTGCGGCGAGGCCAGACCGGTGTCATCTCGCTGATCATTCCCGATCTCCAGCTGCCGTATTTCGCCCAGCTCTCCTCGCTGGTCATCGGCGAGGCCAAGAAGCTGGGGCTGCAGGTCATCGTGGAGCCCACGCTCTATTCGCGCGAAGGCGAGATCGAGGCGCTGCACGGCAAGCGGCTTTCCATGCTTGACGGCGTGATTTTCAGCCCTTTGGAGCTTGGGCAGGACGATGTGGGCCAGCTCGATGTCGACTATCCGCTGGTGCTTATCGGCGAGCGTATCTTCACCGATTCGGTGGATCATATCGCCACCGAGAACGTCGAAGGCGCCAAGCGCGCCACGGCGTATCTCATCCAGACCGGGTGCCGCAGGGTCGCCGTGCTGGGCGTGCATCCCGGCGAGAAGGTCGGCTCGGCGGGCCTGCGTTTCCAAGGTTATAAAGAAGCCTTGGAAGAGAACGGCATCGAATTCGACGAGCGGCTGGTCGCCCCGTCCAGGATGTGGCATCGTGTCGACGGGGTGGACGCCATGAACCGTCTGCTCGATAGCGGCGTCAAGTTGGACGGCGTCGTCGCGTTGAACGATATGCTCGCTTCCGGTGCCATGCATGCCATCCAGATGCGCGGCTTGAGGATCCCGGATGACGTGTCGGTGATCGGGTTCGACAATTCGGACGATTCGCAATATCTCTCGCCGTCCCTGACTTCCATCACCCCGGGGCTTGAGGCCGTCGCGCGTCTTTCGGTGCGGGTTTTGAAGAACCGCATCGACGGCGTCAGCCCATTGGGCACGGCGAATGGCGGCACCGTTTTCCGTAAGGTCTCGTCGACGCTGGTGGTCCGCGATTCCACGCGCCGGGTCGACCGCTGAAATTGTCGCGCAAGACAACAGGGAGGCGTCCTGGCGCCGATTCCCTGTTGCGGCGTTTTGGGTCAGAGAGGGTGAGAGCGGCAGAGCTGTTTGCCTGCTTTGATGTTTTCGTCTCCTGATTTGGCATTATGGTATTTTCTGATTTGGCGCCATTGCTGAGATGTAACGCCGATCGCTGAGGTCTCGTTTTGAAGGACGCAATAGCGTAGATAGATAGGCCGCGCCACTCCGATTTGTTTCAACGTTGTAAATCTGCTATATTCAACGTTGTAAATTATAGTTGAGACGGATTCGAGAGTGAACATGGTCGTTTATGACAATCCTATCGTTCTGCAGCGTGCGGATCCATGGGTCCTGAAGAGCGATGAAACCTATTACTTCACGGGTTCGCATCCCCGTTACGCCACCATCGGCATCCGCAAGGCCAAGACCATCGCCGGGTTGCAGAAGGCACCGGAGACCGTAATCTGGCACAAGCACGAATCCGGCCCGATGAGCAGATACATCTGGGCGCCCGAACTGCATCGCATCAACGGCGCTTGGTACATCTACTTCGCGGCCGCCGAGGTCGATTTTGACGCCGCCGATCTGCCGACGCATCGCATGTATGTGCTGGAGAGCAAGGCCGACGACCCCACCGCCGACGAGTGGACGGAAAAGGGCCAAATCGTAACGCCTGTCGATTCCTTCTCGTTGGATGCCACCACCGAGGTCATCGATGGGGTCCAGTATCTGGTCTGGGCGCAAAAGGACCCGCAGATTCCCGGCAATTCCAATCTGTATATCGCCCGCATGAAGAATCCGTGGACGCTCGATACCGATCCGGTGATGTTGAGCCGCCCCGAATACGACTGGGAGTGCGTCGATTTTCTTGTCAATGAAGGGCCGGCGTTCCTGTTGCACGACGACAAGGTCTATATCACCTATTCGGCGTCGGGCACCGGCGTGCCGTACGCCGTGGGTCTGTTGACCGCCGACCGTGGCAGCGACCTGCTCGACCCGTCGAGCTGGAGCAAGGCCAGCGAGCCGGTGTTCAAGACCTGCGAGGCCAACGGCCAGTACGGTCCCGGCCATAATTGCTTCACCAGATCCGAGGACGGTACCGAGGACCTGATGATTTATCACGCACGCAACTACACGCATATCGAGGGCGACCCGCTGTTCGATCCGAATCGTCATGCGCGTGTGGGCGTGGTGCGGTGGACCGCGAATGGCCCCGACTTCGGCACCCCGCAGCCGGACACATTGTGGACGCCGGCCACCACCGATATTCTTCCCGATGACGGAGGGCCTCTGGCAGGTTCCCGAGCCAAGCGGGCATAAGGCTTCGCCGGCGCGTATGGGTATGGACGTGCCCAGCAAAGTCAAAGTCATAATTGAAAAGGTGAGATGTCAACAAACCGGATCGAGGCCGTAACAGGTTCCGTATCTGTTTGTAATTTTTGTAACGGAGCATGTGTCGTTTGTACAACGTTGAAAATTGCGCTATACTGACATTACATCGTTGCAAAGGCGTTGATGCTCGTGGTAACCGACAAAGGTGTTGAATCCATTGCACGTACTGCGGGAGAGGATAGGGACACGGTACGTCCTTATCCCGGCAACGTTGCGAATATCTTGGGTAATCCCAAGAGAAGGAAAAGGAGAAATCCATGAAAATCAAAAAGACGCTCGTAGCGGCCGTCGCCATGGCGATGGTTGCCGGTCTCGGATTGGCTGGTTGCGGTTCTTCCAGCAATGCCAAGACCGAGAAAACGGCCGACGGAAAAGTGAAGATCACCATGTGGCACGGTTTCTCCGAGGCCGATGGAAAGACGCTCGAGAAGATCGTCAAGAACTTCAACAAGTCGCAGAACAAGTATGAGATCGATGCCCAGCTGCAGCCTTGGAGCACCATCGGCGAGACGATGGTCACCAAGATCACCTCCGGCGATGGCCCCGACATCGTGACCACCGGCGCCGACAACGGACAGGGCTGGTCGATCGACGGAACGTTCCAGTGCGTCACGGACTTCTACAATGACGCGAAGTATGACACCAAGAACTACATCCCGAACGTCGTCAAGCAGATCACCTTCAACGTCAACGGCAAGACCGAGAAGTGCGGCGTCCCGATGGGCTATGCGCCGACCGCCGTCTGGTACAACACCAAGATGTGGCAGGCCGCTGGCTTGACCGAGAACGACTACCCGAAGACTTGGGACCAGCTGCTCGAAACCGCCAAGAAGCTGACCATTCCGGGCAAGCAGTACGGCATGGCCCTCTCCGATTCCGGCTGGGCCCCGTTCCTGAAGGGCAACGGCTCCGGCATCTACACCACCAAGGGCAAGGTCTCCATCAACACCCCGGAGAACAAGGCGTTCCTCGAGAAGATGCGTGATTTCTACAAGGCTGGCTACAGCCTCAAGGGCATGGACGACACCAAGGCCCGTGAATCCTTCGAGTCCGGCCAGTCCGCGATGGTCATCGTCGGACCTTGGGAAGACCAGGCCGCGACCGACAAGCACATCGAGCACGATCTGTTCCCGGTTCCTGACGGCAACGGCACCTATGTCTATCCTGACGGCACCAAGGGCTCCAACACCGGTTCCACCGGTCTGTATTGGTGGGTGACTTCGCAGGTCAAGGATTCCCCGAAGAAGCAGGGCATCTATGACTTCATGAAGTACTACAACAGCAAGGAAAACCAGATCATGTGGTCGCTCGGCTCGGCTTATCCGCCGAACAACACGCTGGTCAAGGATTCCGACCTCTCCAAGCGTCCGCTCATCGCCAAGATCGCGAAGAACACGAACCACTCCTATATCGGCATTGCCGGCCTCAAGGGCGGCTTCGGCGATATCTCCGCTTCGGTCGACGCGCTGACCAACAACACGGCCCGCAAGGACACCGACATCTCCCAGCTGCTCAACACGGCTCAGGGCAAGATCAAGGGCTACCTCGACGAATACGCCGAGGACTGACCCCAGCAATATAACTGAATAGCCGGCCTGCCTGAAGGTCGGCACCGGTTCCGGCTGGGCGCCCGCCACAAGTGCGAGCGTCCAGCCGGAAACCGAAATTTTGCAGTATTCGGAAGGGAAATCATGGACAGAGCAGTCGCCCGCAATGGCGGGGACGTGACGGCGAAAGAGAACAAAAAAGCGCTCTCGCGCCGTAACTTCCTCAAGGGCATCGCATTTGTTGCCCCAGCGTTAATCATTCTTGCAGTATTCGTCTTTTATCCGGCGGTGCAGACGTTCCTGACGTCGTTGACCACCGACCGTATCAATTCCAAGGGCATGTTCGTCGGGTTGCGCAACTACGTCAAGTTGTTCGGCAACGCCGACTTCCGTACGGACGTCATCAACACCTTGTTCTATGCAGTGCTTTACGCCCCGCTTGTGGTGATTGTGGCCCTGCTCTTTGCATTGCTGCTCAACCGTAAGGATCTGAAGTTCGTCGGATTCTTCCGCACGTTCATGTTCCTGCCCTACGTCATTTCGATGACCGTCGCGGCCATCGCATGGGACTTCATCCTTTCACCGTCGCTCGGCCTGGTGCCGTATTGGGTCGGCAAGATTACCGGCATCCAGCACATGGATTTGCTCGGCACCAGTTCCACGGCCATGATCACCATCGTGCTGATCACCGTTTGGAAGAATTTCGGCTACTTCATGGTCATCTTCCTGGCTGGCCTGCAGGGCATCTCGCAGGAACTCTATGAGGCCGCCGCGCTCGATGGCGTCAACGCCTGGCAGAAGTTCCGCTATATCACCGTTCCTGCGCTGCGCCCGACGTTTGTCTACATCATGATCTTCGGCCTCATCGGTTCCTTCCAGGTCTTCGATCAGGTCTTCATCATGACTTCCGGCGGCCCTGACCGCGCCACCGAGACCATCGTCTATCGTATCTACACTGAAGCGTTCGGCAACGGCAAACTTGGCTACGCGTCCGCGCTGTCGTACGTGCTGCTCATTATGACGCTTATCGTCGGCCTGTGCGTGCTGGTCAACAACGCACGTCATGAGAAGGAGGAAATCGCATGAGTAACGCCACTGATACTCCTGTTTCTGGTCTGTCGCTGTCCGCGGAAGCGATGGTGCGCAATGAAAAGGCCAACGCCGAAAACGCACGTCTGCGCAAGAGGGCAAGGTTCCGTCGCCGTTTTGGGCTCTTCTGGAGCTATGTCGCGCTGGCGCTGATCACGTTCCTGATGATCTTCCCGCTGCTCGTGGTCGTTCTCGTATCCTTCACGCCGAAGGACATCACCGAGACCTGGCCGCCAAAACTCATTCCGAGCGCGTTCACGTTGGCCAATTACACGTCGCTGTTCCAGAGGCTCCCGATCGGCCGCGAAATGATCAACGCCGCGGTCTTCGCCTGCGCGGTAACCATCTTCTCGGTCTTCTTCGATTCGCTCGCCGCCTATGGCCTCTCGCGTATCGATTTCAAGGGACGCACGGTCCTGCTCGACATCCTCATCGCCACGATGATGATTCCTGCCATGGCCCTGCTGATCCCGGTCTACAAGCTGCTGGCCAGCATGGGTCTGGTCAATAGCTACTGGGGCATCATCATTCCTCGTATGGCCGATGTGGGCGGCATCTTCCTGCTGCGGCAGTTCTTCATCTCCATTCCAAAAGACCTGGATAACGCGGCGCGTATCGATGGCGCCGGCGAACTGCGCATCTTCTTCCAGATCATCCTGCCGAACTCGGTTCCGGCCCTGCTCACGATCACGATGTTCAACCTGATGGGCAACTGGAACGATCTGCTCTGGCCGTTGATCATGACGTCGCGTCCCGAGACCCGCACGATCACCGTCGGTCTCGCCATGCTGACCGGCCATGGCTCGTCCGTGACCCCGTATGGCGTGGTGATGGCAGGTGCGTTGATTTCCGCGCTGCCGTTGGTCATCGTGTTCTTCTTCATCCAGAAGAGGTTCGTCGAGGGCATCGCCATGACAGGCATGAAGTAAACAGTCCTTGGGCGACGTTGTGAATCCTGTTCCCCTCCTTTCACAGCGTCGCGTAAGACAATCGCTGCTTGACGCAGCTTGAAGTTCGGGTCGTTTCACGCTTTTGTGGGACGGCCCGAACCTGTATGTCACGTATGTTGAAAGTAATACGGTTTTAAAGAAATGTGGATGTGATGATTGACGACGACGGCTCATCGAATGCAGAAAGGCTCAAACGTAAAATGACCGAAGACACGGCCGTGCTTGGCGACCCGTATGGCTACCTGTTGGTCCATTTCAGGGAGGACCCGGATGGATACGCCGAGAGGATCTACTTTGACCTTTCCCGAGGCGACGACCCCACCCACTGGATTCCGCTCAACGGCGGCGAGCCGATACTGACTTCCGGCATCGGCACCACCGGTGTGCGCGACCCACATGTCATTCGCAACCCGGAAACCAGTAAGTATTACATCATCGCCACCGATCTGCGTGTCTTCGGCGGCAGACCGGAGGATGGCGCGAACTGGTACGACTGGTCGCACCACGGCAGCACCAGTCTCATCATCTGGGAGTCCGACGATTTGGTGCATTGGCGGGGGCCAAGACCGCTGGATGTCTCACGGCCGCTGCACTATGCGGCCGAGGGGGAATATGGTCGGGGGTGCTTCGGCGGCAATGGCAGCGTTGACGCCGACGACAGGCGCGATGACGATAATGTCGGCTTCGGAGAAAACGGTGACGGCATTGATGGTAGCGATGCCAATGTCCGAGAGAGCGCGGGCAGGAACGGCAATGGCCGTAAGAGTGCTGACGTTGCCACAAGTGACTGCTTGGAGCTGGGGATGGCCTGGGCCTGTGAGTGCCTGTGGGTGCCGGATTATTACCCGGAGACTCATGCAGGTGGGCGTGGCGCGTTCGTGATGTATTGGTCGTCCAAGATTTTCGGTCCCGACGACCCGGAGCATCGTGCCGAGGATGTGCATGACACTGTTTTGTGGGGTGCCACGACGGACTTCACGCAGGATACCTTCGAATTCGGCGGCAGGTTCATCGACACTGGCGGCGACTCCATCGACACGACGATGATTCAGCGTGTGCAGCCAAACGGCGGGCTGCGCACCTACCGCATCACCAAGGACAACACGTTCGGCCGCGGTATCTGGATGGATGCCACGGATGCGAGGCGCTGGTGGAGGCCGGGCACCGCTTGGCGGACCATCCAGACCAATATTGGCGACAACTACGACGCCGGCAACGGCGAGGAAGGGCCGGCCGTCTTCGCCGACCACACCCTGGGCAGCGACCGCTGGTATCTGCTGGTCGACGTCATTCCCTCGACCGGCTACCGGCCTATGGTCTCCGATGACCTCGAGCAAGGTTGGAAACCGCTGGATGCCGCCGATTTCAGCCTCTCTGCGCATACCAAGCATGGCGGGGTGCTTTCGCTGGACCGCAGCGCCTACGAGCGCTTGCGTGCAGCATTGTGGAGGTAGAAAAGGTTCTGGCGGGTTGCGATGACTGACGTTTTCGCCTCCGCCAGAACAAATCAAGCAGCAAACCAATAGCAAGCGATTGATTTGGCTCTGTCGGCAACGGGAGACGAAAGGTTCCTGTCGCCGCGGCAGACCAGCAAGGTCAACGATGAAAAACCGATGATGAAGGGACTGACGATGACAACGAATGAAATGCGTGATTCGGCAAAGGGGCAGCTTAAGGCGCTGCGGCCTCCGATGGGGTGGAACAGCTGGGATTCCTACGGCACCACCGTCACCGAGGACGAGCTGATGGCCAACGCCCGATTCATGGCCGAGCATTTGAAGAGCGTGGGATGGGACACGGTGGTCATCGACATCGACTGGTACGACCCGACTGCTCGTGCCCATGGCTACAACGCCGACGCGCCGCTGATTCTCGACGGGTATGGCCGGCAGATGCCCGATCCGGTGCGTTTCCCCAGTGCCGCCGATGGCAAGGGATTCGGCCCGCTCGCCGCCAAGGTGCACGAGCTGGGGCTGAAGCTCGGCATCCATGTGATGCGCGGCATCCCCAGGCTGGCGGTTGAGCGCAATCTGCCGGTCAAGGGTACGCAATATACCGCTCGCGATGTGGTCGACAAGGATCATGTGTGTGTATGGAATCCGGATAATTACGGACTGAACCAGGACCATCCCGGTGCACAGGCTTTCTACGACGCGCAGATTGACCAGTTCGCCGACTGGGGCATCGACTTCCTCAAGGTCGACGACATGCAGACGCCGTTCCACGCCGACGAAATCGCCGCTTACCACCGGGCCATCGCCAAGGCCGAGGCCAGCCACCCGGGTCATGAGATTTCGCTTTCGCTTTCGCCTGGTGGCTGGGTTGCGCCCACGTATGTGGATTTCCTGCGCAGCAATGCCCAGATGTGGCGTATCTCCGACGATCTGTGGGACCGCTGGGACGATGTGTACCAGCAGTTCTCGCGCCTCGCCCGCTGGGCGCCGCTGCAGCGGGCCGGCCATTTCGCCGACGCCGACATGCTGCCGCTCGGCCATATCGGGCTTCGCGCCGAACGCGGGGATGACCGCGATAGCCGGCTGACCCGCAACGAACGCCGGACCCTGATGGCGCTCTGGGCGATGGGGCGCTCGCCGCTGATGGTGGGCGGCGACCTGCCCACGAGCACTCCGGAGACCATAGCGTTGCTGGCCAATCCGGCGATGCGGGAGGCCACGGACGGCTCGGGCAACAATCGCGAGCTGGTACGCGAACGTATTTACGGGACGTGGGGCGACGAAAGCTCCTACCGCGGCGATCTCATCGTGTGGGCCGCGGACGCCGAGGACTGGGCCGATGGCACCGCTTCGGCGCACCGGGGCGGCCACTATGCCGCGATGTTCTGGACGGGCGACGACGACTATGAGTTGCAGGGCAACATTGAGCTGAAGGCTCTGGTGGGGCTTGCCGATGCCGAGAAGCCGTGGAAGGTAGCCGATCTCTTCGCCGGTGTCGCCGATGGCGACGCGGAAATCCCGACCGCCCGCGTCGCTGGTACGGGCGCCGATCGCGTACTCAAGGGCACGATCGCCCCGCACGGCGTCCTCTGGTTCGCGCTGGACAAGTAAGGCACTTCTCAGCTGTGAAGTGCAACACTGAAGGTTCTCACCGGCCACCCCTGCAGTCGGTGAGAACCTTGTTTTGAAGAAAATCTGAAGGGCGCCTACTCCTAAACAGGATTTTGCGGCATAGTTGATGTCATTTAGCTGGCTGCTATTATTTTTCGGTATGTCGGCAACAGCATCTGTTCGTAGCGTTGGGTGAGAATACGCTTGTGGTATTCTCGGTATTCGTCATCGGCGACATGTATGCCTGCATACTCGTTCGGCAGACTGTCAAACAGCGCATCGAGTCGTGTCTGATCATAGCTGTTTACGAATCTTACCAATGCATTGTTGCATTCCTCGTCCTGCAGCGAAGCGATGTATTTGAGCGGGGCTATGTGGTGGCCTCTGTCGTCGAGATAGCAGGATCGCACGTCCAGAATGTCTTGATTGAGCAGGTTTTCATTGTGCAGATGCTCGTGAATCTGCTTGGGCGTGCGTTTGTTGTACAGAGAGCTGCCGTTGTCATAGACCGGGGCGAGGCTTGTGTGTTCACCGTTAATGAGGATGCCCCAGTTCGTGTTGTTGCGATCGACATTACGGATGAACGAGTCGATGATGAACATGTCCCAGAATCGTTCGATGGCACCGGGTATCCGGTTGAGCCATGGATGACGGTAAATGGTGGCTCGTACGTCAGCTAGCACGACATTGCGTCCATCTGAAGGGCTTCCGGAGAATCCGGCTTCGTCGTCTGACATGGAGTTTTTGAGTTCGCGGAATTCGACGAGTCGGCCGTGGTTTGCCTCGAAATCCTTGCAGGCGCAAACCAGTTTTCCTTCTCGAATGCCGAGCTTTGTCTCGTGTACGTCGATACCGTGCATTGCATAAATCTGCGAACCTAAAAATTCGGAAAGTGGAGCCGAGGTATAGGACGGCACCGAACCGGTCAGCTCTTTGGTGGGTCCGGGGAATTTGAGCATCCAATCGTCGCCGTTCCAGCTCACGCCGACTTTGCGGCCCGCGTCGCCGCCGTAGAACCGTCCTGAATCAGGGCATGGTTCGAAATTCACCAGTTCCAGCATGTACATCTCCATACCAATTGAAAAGCGATAATCCGTGTTTTGTTTTTCTATTCTAGCGGAGTTGAAACGTTCAAGCCGTATACGTTTTTGTTTATTTTGCAATATAATTGCTGATTAGGTTTGGAATTGTACAGAGTGGTGGGGTTTATGGCGTTTGTGATTCACTTGATTAAGATAATCATTGCTGTTGCGATCGTGTACATAGTTGTAGAAACTGCGGCTTCCGTATGTGGCGTTGGTCTTCGTGGGCTTTCCGAGGTCGTTGAGAATAAGAGGCCCTATTACCCTAAGCTGGCTTCTTGCTTAAGCTTTTTTAAAAGTCCTGATTTTTTCTTGCTGCTTACTGCAGCACTTATTGTGTGGTTTTTACGTGATAAACCGATTTCTGTATTCATATCTTTTGGAAGTGATAAAAAATCTAATGAACAGCTGTTTTTACAGGCAATTACTGCGGATCTTGGTTTGACTGCGCTGTTGTCCCTTGCCATTACTTTTTTTGGATCGATTAAAAATAGATATGAAGATAATAAATATTTAGGCAGTAATATTAATCTTGTATATTTACAAACATACTGGCCTTTTAGATTAGCGAGGAGTCAGTTTTTTGGTTTGTCCATATTGTTCCTCTATTTTATTCCCATGGGTGTGGCCGCGTTACGTGCCATCTATGGTGATGATCAGAAGTGTTTTACTCAGTTCTCTCAAGATTCATGGCCCTTTGATATATGGCTCTCGCTCTATTGCGTAGGTTTGTTGGTTCTTATATTTTCGGTGTATATGGCATTGACATTTGATGGTTCGACCGACTGGGTATCTTACAAAGGGCAAAAGCTTATCGAACAAAAAACTACTCATACATTTCATGGTTATTTAAATGAGGATATTAGAAATGCTCGTAATGCCGATCCGATTGGACAGCTTGAATCAGACATTGGCCAATTGGATGATAACCAGTCCAAGATTACCTATATTAAATATGCGTTTGGAGACTGGTTGGGTTTGGACACTGAGGAACCTATCTACGCGGCATTGCATCTTACTGATAGCGGGAAACGCAATAAGCTGAATGACTTCACTCGAAGCGTAGTAGATCTCGATAAACGACTGCTCAACGTGGCTTTATATTTAAAGCGAAAATGGAGGTTCTTGTATAACGCTGGTTTGGAGGCTTCGCCTGATTTCATTGAAGTGCTTGCCAGCCAGAGATATGAAGATAAAGGGCTTCTTGACAAGATATCGGCTTTGTGGCCCGACTTGTATGCAAAGTATTTTAACGATACCCGTGTGGATTTATCGGAATCAATGTCTCTTTGGCCCGAAGATGAAAACGAACCGAAACTTGACGTGGTACAAGCGATGATTGAACAGTGCTACGGTAATTTGGTTTGCCGTAATGGTGATAAGGATGGTTCCGAAGCATGGCTGTCCAAGATGCTGCAAGGGCCTTTCGAGGGAAAGACATCCGAGGATAAAACTACGCAAAGTGTCGTACAGAAAAATACCGGGGATTATCTTTTTAAGCAGGCTGTATCTCTTCTCCCGCAAATGCTTGGAGATTCCAAAGTTGAAGAGATATGGGACAATCAGCGGCAACAGGAGTATTGGCTTGAAAGTATATGCCCGAATCCAACACTGAATCAATCGAGGAATCGAGCCGTACTTGATGAATTGTGGTCTTTTATCTCTTCGCCTGATTTGAGCCGGATTCCTGAATGGTCGTTGAAAAGCGTTTATGACCTATTGCCGTTTGAGAAAAAGCTTAGCCATCTATTATGGATTGGCGCGTATCGCAGTTCTGATGAACAGCGGGAATTGCAAGTTGCTCAACATTATGACGTGTATAGAAATGGACTACAAAAGGATAATCCACTAATTGACGGTGGAACATGCAAGCTGAAAGGTGGTAGGAAAATAACCAAGACAGATTTGAAGTCTGCTGTTTGGAATGATTTAGAACATGCTTCACATTCCATCGATTCATGGTGTTCCCAAGATGAAATAGGCAAAGTTGTTGACGGTCTCTTTGATTCTTCGATTACTGAGGAATTCCTGGATTGCTATGGGAATAGGCGGTATAGTTCGCTTTATTTGTTGGCGTTGAAATCCTGCTTGCAAAGTGAATGGGAAGTCTGTCAGCAGTTGGATGGGCTCTTTGCTGAAAGTGAATCATTGAGTATTGGTAGGCTAACGCGGAAGGGAATCGAATTGTACAAGCAAAAATATCCCGAAGTGATGCCGGAAGTGATTAAAAGGCTGGAATTTTTTGAAAGTGAGGAATAAATACTAATGAGTTTCTTGCGTTAAGCCTTTCACTAGACTGAAATCATGAGCAAGAAACATCGGGATCGTAGTTGGGCGCCGGCTCCGGAGGCGTTGCCGGACGGGGTGCATGTGGTCGACGACCACACGCATGTGGCGAGTGTGGTGCCCTTCGCCCGCGAGATGAACCGGCAAGCGATCGAGCGTGACCAGCCGCCGGTGCCGGTTTACAACGTCGACGAGATTCTGGGGCAGGCGCAGGCCGTCGGGGTCGAGGGCGTCATTGACGTCGGCTGCGAACTGCCGAATTTGAAGGTCGCGGTGCAAATGGCGCTCGACCATCCCGGCGTTGTTCACGCCGGCCTGGCGATCCACCCGAACGAGGCGGTGTTGCACGGACATCGGGGCGTGCCGGGGCCGGACGGGCTGCCGATCAAGTACCAGCCGTGGCACGATGTGAGTTTCGAGGATGCGCTCGCGGAAGTTCATCGTTTGGCCGTGAAATACCCGCAGCAGGTGGTGGCCATCGGCGAGACCGGCATGGACCTCTTCCGCACGGGGGCTGCGGCGATGGAAATCCAGCGCGAAGCCTTCCGTGCCCATATCGCGTTGGCCAAGGAGCTCAACCTGCCGATGCAGATTCACGACCGCGATGCCCATAAGGAGGTCATCGAAACGCTGCTCAGAGACGGCAGCCCGGAGCGCACCGTCTTCCACAGCTGGTCCGGCGACACCGAACTTGCGCAGATCGCCCGCGAGCAGGGCTGGTATCTGAGCTTCTCCGGCGCATCCAGCTTCAAAGGCAACGAGGAGATCCGCAGATCTGCCGCCGTGGTGGGCCTCGATCACATCATGGTCGAAACCGATGCTCCCTACCTCACCCCGATGCCGTATCGCGGCCGCACGAACGCTCCATATATGATTCCTTATACCTTGAAAGCGCTTGCGGACGCCCTTGATTTGCCGGTAGGTGAAGTCGCAGAGGCGACGCGTCGGACGACGAGGGCTGTGTACGGCGTGTAAAGCTCGGTCCCGACGATTTTTACGGTAATTTGATGAAAAATATATAATCCCCGATATTCGTATGCACTGAATGTAATTTTGAAGGTTTCGACATCGCCTTTTCCAGGGTCGATTTTGGTTTATTGAGATTACGAGGCTAAACTGTCGCTTTGGTTTTATAAACGAGGGCGCCCGCAAGCCGGGCTTTGAGAAGAAATGGTATGCGGGAAGGTTTCGTTTTTCCGCTTTGGAGGGCAGGTCATGGCGCAATCGCAGGATCGTGGGTCAAAGCAGCCTCAAAATCGAAGAATTCGGCGTCGCAATGACGGCAAAACCGAAAAAAATTCGGCGGAAAAGAAGGCCGTCCGCAAGCTGGAACATGAGACCGATGAGGTGAGTAAAGTCGCCTCAAAGGCGCAGAAACAAGCGGTCACTGCCGAGCAGAAGGCACTCAGAGCCGAAAAGCGTGCCGTGAGCGCGGAGAAGAAAGCGTTGCTTCGCGCCGACACCTTTACCAACGCACCCAAGGTCGCGCGTGACACGTTGACCCGCGAGGAACGTCAGGCCATCGCCAAGCACGAGCAGGAAGAGCAGGAAGAGGCCAAAAAGCTGACCGAAGCCTCGTCGCGCGGCCCTCTCGGTCGCTGGTGGCGCAAGATGCAGTCCAGCCCCGACAAGGTCACGCTGGGCATGGCCATCGTCGCGCTCGGCGTGGTCTACGGCGACATCGGCACGTCCCCGCTCTACACTTCGCAGACCTTCCTCGCCGGGCAGGGCGGTCTCGGCAACATCGACAGGCCTGCGGTACTTGGCCTGCTTTCGCTGGTTTTCTGGTCGATCACGCTGATCACCACCGTCAAATACGTGCTCGTCGCCATGCGCATCGACAACAAGGGTGAGGGCGGCATTTTCGCGCTGTTCTCGCTGATTCGTCACCACGGCAAGTGGCTGGTCATCCCCGCGATGCTGGGCGGGGCGGCGTTCCTGGCGGATTCTGTGCTGACCCCGGCCGTCTCGATCTCCTCGGCAGTGGAAGGCCTGAAGACCATTCCGCTCTTCGAGCCGGTGTTCCGCGAAAACGGCAACCTTTCACTGATGATCACCGTAGCGATCATCGTCATCCTCTTCTGCGTCCAGTCTCGCGGCACCGAGCGTATCGGCAAGGTCTTCGGCTCGGTGGTCATGGTCTGGTTCGCCTTCCTCGCGCTGACCGGCATCGCCAACCTGAGTGGCGACTGGTCCATCTTCGAGGCCATCAACCCGATTTACGGCATTCAATTCCTCTTCAGCAAACACAACGTGGCAGGGCTGGCCATCATGGGCACGGTCTTCCTTTCGACCACCGGTGCCGAGGCGCTCTACTCCGACATGGGCCACGTCGGCCGCGGCAACATCTACTTCACCTGGCCGTTCATTTTCGTGGCTCTGGTCTTCAACTACTTCGGCCAAGGCGCGTGGATGCTGCGCCATCAAGGCGACAAGGCGCTGATCGCCGCCGGCGCGGGCGTCAACCCGTTCTTCCAGATGATGAGCCCGAACGTGCGTTACGTCGGCGTCATTCTCTCGGTCGCGGCCGGCGTCATCGCCTCGCAGGCCCTGATCACCGGCGCGTTCTCCATGGTCAGCGAAGCCACTGGCTTGAACTGGATGCCACATCTTCAGGTGCGTTACCCGGCCCGTACGCGCGGCCAGCTCTATATCCCGGTGGTCAACGTCGTGCTGTGTGTGGCGACGCTTTCCGTGCTCGCCCTGTTCAAGGACTCCGAGCACATTTCCGCCGCCTACGGCCTCGCGCTCACCGTCACGATGATTACGACGACGATTCTCCTGACCGTTTATATCTGGTACAAGCACCATCGCGTGCTCGCCGGAATCTTCTTCGTCGTGTTCATCGCCATCCAGACACTGTTCTTCGTCGCTTCCATGGCGAAGTTCCTGCACGGCGGCTGGTTCACCATGCTCCTGACGGCCTGCATCCTTCTGATCATGGTCACTTGGAACGACGGAACCAGGATCGAGCGTTCGCAGCGTCGGCATATGAAGCCCCGTGATTTCAAGCCTGCGCTCGACAAGTTGCATGACGATTTCCGTATTCCCTATTTCGCCGACAACCTTGTCTATCTGACCAGCGATTGGGAGATGCACCGGCTTGACACCGATATCTTCTTCTCGATTTTCGCCGACCACCCCAAGCGTGCGCGCGCCTGGTGGGCCGTGTCGGTGGTGACGACCGACGAGCCGTTCACGCGCGAGTATTCGGTGGAGGATTTTGGTACCGACTACATTTTCCGTGTGCGGATCAAGCTCGGCTTCAAGGTCTCGCAGTCCATTCCGGCCTATATCCATCAGGTCATGCACGACTTGTCCGCTTCCGGCGAGCTGCCGGAGCAGAAGTCGGTCTATCCGAAGGTCGACGCCGATCCCGACATCGGCACGGTGCGTTACGTGCTGGTGCACAAGGCTTTGATGCCGGAGTCCAAGCTGACGGCCCGCGAGGCTCTGAGCCTCAAGATGAAGTATGCCATCCGTCATGTGGCCGGCTCTCCGGTCAAGTGGTTCGGCCTGGCCCCCTATAACCCGGTGGTCGAAGTCCAGCCGCTCTTCCTCTCCACCCGACGTCCCCCGCGGCTCAAGCGCGAGCCTCTGCGTTCCGGCAAGCGCCGCGTTGAATCGCGTGATTCTGCGGCGAGCCGAAAAGATGCCAAGGAGGGGGCGGATCGTAGTCGTTCCAAGGCTCGCGGTGGTGCCGGTGCGATAAGTGTTTCCAGAAAGTCTGCAGACGCTATCGGCGTTGTCGAACTCGCCAAAGGCCGTAAAGGTCTCGGCAATCTCGCCAAATCCGTCAAGCTGCAGAAACTGCAGGATGCACAAGGCAATGCGGGCGCGAAGGAAAGCAAGGCCGCGGCTTCGGCGGAAGGAACCGGGCGGAAAGCCGTTGCCGACGAGCGCGGGAAAGTCGATACCGGTGAGCAGACCACAGTCATGCCGCGTCCCGACATCAAGTCCGGCAAGTCCGGAAAGTAGCCGTAAGTCGATATCCAATCGGATATGAATATGCAGGCGCATCATTCGTTGAGTATGTTGATGCGTCTGTGTGGTATCCGCCATTCAGCGTATTTCGTAAGGTTACGCTACCATGATATGTACAACGATGTAAAAAATTGTTAAGGAGAAAAATGGCACAGACGTCATCTGCCAATTCGGCTCGGTTGATTGTTGATGATGATTTCGAAGTAGGGCAGGTCGACAACCGCCTGTTTGGATCATTTGTCGAGCACCTTGGCCGTTGCGTATATACCGGCATTTACGAGCCGGGGCATTCTACGGCCGACGCCGATGGATTCCGGCAAGATGTGATTGACCTCGTGCGCGAACTTGGGGCGACCACGATCCGTTATCCGGGCGGCAATTTCGTGTCCGGTTATCGTTGGGAGGATGGCGTAGGTTCCAAGGACCGGCGTCCTCGTCGTCTTGATATGGCGTGGCATTCCACGGAAACCAACCAGTTCGGTCTTCATGAGATGGCCAAGTGGCTTGAAAAAGCCGGCGGCAACGAGCTGATGGAGGCCGTGAACCTTGGCACGCGTGGTCTCGAGGACGCGATGGACCTGCTCGAATATGCCAATATTCCCGGAGGGACGGAGCTTTCGGAGGCGCGTCGCGCCAACGGTGCCGACAAACCGTTCGACATCCGTATGTGGTGCTTGGGCAATGAGATGGACGGTCCGTGGCAGCTCGGTCACAAGTCGGCCGAAGACTACGGCACGTTGGCCGCTTCGGTGGCCCGCGGCATGCGGCAGATGGACCCTGACCTCGAGCTGGTGGTCTGTGGTTCTTCGGCGCATAATATGCCTACGTTCGGCATGTGGGAAGAGACGGTGCTTTCCAAGTGCTACGACTTGGTCAACTTCGTCTCCTGCCACGCCTATTACCAGCCTTACGATGGCGACATGGCCAGTTTCCTGGCTTCCGGCGTTGATATGGACGGCTTCATTCATGACGTCGTCGCTGCCATCGATGCCACCAAGGCGAGGCTCAAGAGCAAGCATGACGTGTTCATCTCCTTCGATGAATGGAACATTTGGTATCAGGACGCCGAGCCGAGCAAGAACCCTGAAGGCATCGGCAACTGGCCGGTCGCTCCGCGCTTGCTTGAGGATATCTACTCTGTGGCGGATGCCGTGGTCTTTGGCGATTTGATGATTACGCTTTTGAAGAATGTGGACCGAGTTCATGCCGCGAGTTTGGCTCAGCTGGTCAACGTCATCGCGCCGATTATGACGGAGCCCGGTGGCCCGGCTTGGCGACAGACCACGTTCTATCCGTTCTCGATTACGGCTGGTCTTGCCAAGGGCGGCACGGTGCTCGAGCCGAAGCTGGACTCCTCGCAGATCTCCACGCCGAAGTATGGCGAGGTCGATGGCGTCAACGCTGTGGCCGTCCGCGGCGCCGATGGTTCGGTGTCCGTCTTTGCGGTCAACAGGTCGCTGAATACTCCGGCCGAGTTCGAAGTGCGTATCCCTGAAGACATGCGAGCGAAGTCGGACCGTTTGAGTGTCAAGGCGCAAACCCTGCACGACGATGACATCGACGCTAAGAACACGCTGGAACATCAGACCCGCGTCACCCCGCATGCCAACGATACCGTTTCCTTCGATGCACAATCCGGGACGGTGAAGCTTACTTTGCCGGCGGTTTCATGGACGGCTATTCGCGTGAAATGATGTGACGATAGAGAAATCCTCAAACCGCCTGTTCGCTGTTGTTTTTAAGCGGAAGGCGGTTTTATGTTGCTCTTTGTGCTGCATGTACAAAGTGACGAACTGGTTGATGGCGCTCAAGATGGTTGCAAAGTAATAGCGTCGGCATGCGTCTTGAGCAAAAGAGCCGCTGCTCTATATTGGGCGGCAACGCAATTGCGCGTCGTCGTTGTACCTGGAATAATCGCTTCGCTGATGAAATAGATAATTATTTTTACGGCGTGTTGCAAAGGAACAAGCCGTTAAGTACAACCTTGTATTTCAAAGGAGTTTGCAAGAGAAGTAGCAGCGGTGTATGTTAATAAATACAACAAGTACAAGGTTGTATTAACCTCAAGGATTTTAGAGAGTTGGCTAATATTGCCTGTAAAGACAACGTTGTACTATTTGGCGAATTGAAAGAGGAGATCATGCCTGAAGGTGCCGCAACCAACAAAGCGCGACTTATCGTTGATGATGAATTTGAGATTGCCCCTATCGACGATAGGCTGTTTGGCTCGTTTGTCGAGCATCTTGGACGCTGCGTCTATACGGGTATATACGAGCCGGGTCATCCCAGCGCCGATGCCGACGGTTTCCGCCAGGATGTGATTGATCTGGTGCGTGAGTTGGGGGCAACCACCATCCGCTACCCGGGCGGGAATTTCGTTTCTGGCTATCGTTGGGAAGATGGTGTCGGTCCGAAGGATCGTCGTCCCCGTCGCCTTGACACCGCTTGGCATTCCACGGAAACCAACCAGTTCGGTCTTCATGAGATGGCCAAGTGGCTAAGCAAGGTTGATGGGAACGAGCTGATGGAAGCGGTGAATCTGGGAACGCGCGACCTCGGCAACGCGATGGATTTGCTGGAATACGCCAACGTTCCGGGAGGGACGGAGCTTTCGGAGGCACGCCGCGCCAACGGTGCCGACAAGCCGTTCGACATCCGTATGTGGTGCCTGGGCAATGAGATGGACGGCCCGTGGCAGCTGGGGCATAAAACGGCCGAAGAATACGGTCGTCTTGCGGCGGAGGTCGCTGCGGGTATGCGGCAGATCGATCCCGATCTTGATCTCGTGGTCTGCGGTTCGTCCACGCACGATATGCAGACATACGGTTCATGGGAAGAGACCGTTCTCGATGCCACATACGATTTGGTCGATTTCGTGTCCTGCCATGCGTATTCACGCCCTTGGAATGGCGATATGCAAAGCTTCATGGCCTCCGGCGCCGATATGGAGGCGTTTATTCATGAGATTGCCTCCATCGTCCGATCGGTGAAGGCCCGCCATAAGACTTCGCATCAGGTCTATCTGTCCTTTGATGAGTGGAACGTCTGGTATAAGGCCAACGATCCGGCCAATAACCCATCGGGAATCGGCAATTGGCCTACCGCTCCGAGGCTTTTGGAGCAGATCTACTCCGTAACGGACGCGGCAGTGGTCGGGGACCTGCTGATTTCGTTGATGCGCAATGCGGACACCGTTCATTCGGCTTCTCTGGCCCAGTTGGTCAACGTCATCGCGCCCATCATGACCGAGCCCGGCGGCCCGGCTTGGCGCCAGACCATTTTCTATCCTTTCTCGCTTTCCGCGCGCTTCGCCAAGAACGGCACGGCCCTCCAGACCGTACTGGACGGTCCGTCCATCGACACGCAAGCGTATGGCGAGGTGAGCGCAATCGGGCATACGGCCGTGCGCTGTGAAGATGGGTCATTGGCCATCTTCCTAGTGAACCGTTCATTGCATGACAATACGAAACTCGAGATTGCGCTGCCGGCCCGTCGTCGGTTCTCCAAGGCCGAATCGTGGACACTGCACGACGATGACGGCTCGGCCTGCAACACGCTCGAGCAGCCCGATCGAGTGACCCCACAGGTCACCGACAACGTCGCCATTGATGGCGACACGATATCTGTGAATCTTGCGCCTGTATCTTGGACGTTGATTCATGTTTGTTGATTATCCAATTGTGCCAGTGTTGGCGCAACGATAAGGAGGAAAAAATGAGAAGTATCAACAAGGCATTGGGCCTCGTCCTTGCGGGCGCCATGGCCCTGTCTGTTGGAGCATGCGGTTCGGGTTCTGACAGCGGCTCGAAGGCGGCCGGCAGCGACGCGCATGCCAATGATTCCGCCAAGTGCATCAATAAGGTAAAGAATCCCAAGGCCGAAAAGGTGACTCTTTGGTCTTGGTATCCCCAGGTCGAGAAGCTGATCGACCATTTCAACGAAACCCATAACGACGTGCAGGTCTGCTGGACAAGCTCCGATCAGTCCGCCAAGGCGTATTCGCGCTTCAGCACCGCCATCAAGGCCAAGTCCGGAGCCGCGGACATCGTGCAGCTCGAATATGCCATGATGCCGCAGTACGCTTCAGGCGTTGAGAAGCATCTCGTAGACCTGAACAAGTACGGGGTCGGCAAAATCAAGAACAACTACACTCCAGGTGCTTGGAAGGACGTCCAGTTGGGCGGCAACAAGAGCGTCTATGGTGTGCCGGTGGATATCGGCCCGGTCGTGATGTATTACCGCAAGGACATCTTCGACAAGTACGGCGTGAAGATTCCGACGACTTGGGACGAGTACGAGAAGGCCGGCCTTGAGCTCAAGGCCAAGGGCTATCAGGGCCACATCGGCAACTGGCAGCCTAACGGCACCCTGTTCAACTACGCCTATTACGATCAGGCCGGCGGCAAGGTCTTCAAGTATTCCGCGAACGACCCCGAAAAGGTCGGCATCGATGTCAATTCCGCTTCGGTCAAGAAGGTCGTCACCTTCTGGCAGAAGATGGCCAAGGAAGGTATCGTCGCCACCGATGATACGGATACCGCGGCTTGGAACAAGAAGAACGTCGACGGCTCTTATGCCACCATCATCCATGCTTCGTGGATGGTCGGCTACCTCAATGGGCTTTCCGGTGTCCAGGACGGTTCGATCTGGCAGGTCGCAAAGGCCCCGGGTTGGACTGCGAACGACCCGGCCATCAACTGCGGCGGTTCGGCCCTTACGGTGACCGATCAGGCCAAGGACACCAAGCAGGCCGCCAAGGTCGCCATGGAGTTCTTCGGTGACGATCAGGCCCAGGACATCGCCGTCAACGATTCCGGTCTGTATCCGACCTGGCAGAAGAAGCTGCAGTCTCAGGCGTTCCTGAACCGTGGTGAGAAGTTCTTCAACAACCAGCAGATCAACAAGATCATCGCCCCGGTTGCCCAGAACTACAAGGGCTATCAGTTCCTGCCCTTCCAGACCTATGCCAATGATGAGCAGACCAAGACTTTGGCCTCGATTCTGCGCGATGGCGCCAATGTGAGCACCAAGCTTGATGCTTGGGAGAAGACACTGAGCACCTATGCCAAGCAGCAGGGCTTCACGGTCGAGTAACAAGTGATTTTAGGGAGAGGCGGGTTCCGGCCCGCCTCCCCCTCAATGAGGAGAAGCTCATGTCGAAAAAGAAAAATAATGTTGTGCCGCATGGTACCAAGTCGTTGTCGACGACAAAGGCGAACCGCTGGGGCTGGATATTCACTGCCCCGTTCGGCATCGTGTTTATCCTGTTCCTTGTCGTTCCGCTTGTCTATGCGTTCTTTGTTTCGCTATACAGCTATACGCAGGTCCGTGGTACGGTATTCACCGGGCTTGCCAACTATAAAAGGGTGTTCACCGATCCTATTTTCCTGAATGGTCTGAAATTGGTTGTGCTCTACACCATCGTGATGGTGCCCATTCAGCTTTTGTTCGCGCTTCTGCTGGCGCTCGTGCTCGACAGTGTGAAGTCCAAATTCGCATCGGTTTCCCGCCTGCTTTACTTCTTGCCGTATGCCATTCCTGTGGTTATCGGCGCGCTTATGTGGGGCTTCCTGTATTCAAAGGATATGGGGCCTTTCACTTCGTTCTTCCAACTGTTCGGCATGAAAGCGCCTGATTTCCTTGCTCCGGGCAGCATCTTCGGTTCGCTGGTCAACATGGTCACCTGGCAATGGACCGGCTATTATATGGTCATTCTCTATTCTGCGTTGCAGTCGATTCCGACGGATCTTTACGAGTCCGCCCGAATCGATGGGGCTTCGGAAGTCAAGATAGCTTTGAAGATCAAGGTCCCGATGATCACCAGCTCGATGGTCATGGTCACCATCTTCGCGTTGATCGGCACGTTGCAGTTCTACACCGAGCCGATGGTCTTGAGAAACAACGCGAACTCCGCGATACCACCTGAATATACGCCGAACATGTATGCGCAGGCTTTGGAATTCAACTACAACCAAATGAACTATGCCGCGACGGTCTCGTTCGCACTCGGCCTTCTGGTGGTCATCTTCAGCGTGGTGTTCATGGTATTGACGCGCAAGCAGTCTGGATTGGAGGACTGAGCGATGAAACAGAATCAGAATATCGATAAAGGTCAGAAGATCAACAGGGGGCATCAGATCACCGCCAAGGTCTTCATGGTGATCTGCATTCTCTACTTCATTCTGCCGGTCTGGTGGCTTATCGTCGCCGCCACCAAGAACAACGCCGGGTTGTTCATGGGCACTGGCGGCCCGATGTGGTTCGACAAGCATTTCGCTTTGTGGGACAACATCAAGGAACTCACCACTTACCAGGATGGCATCTACTGGCGTTGGCTGTTCAATTCGCTGCTCTACGCTTTGGTCGGCGGTGTCGGTGCGACGGCATTGTCGGTTATGGCGGGTTATGGGTTCGCCAAATTCCGTTTCCGTGGCCGCAAGGTGTACTTCAACATCGTTCTCGGCGCGTTGATGATTCCGACCACGGCATTGGTCATTCCCACGTTCATCATCATGACGAAGATCGGAATGAACGATACGATCTGGGCGGTTATCCTGCCTTCCTTGCTTTCTCCGTTCGGCACGTACCTGATGCGCGTGTACTGCACGTCTTCTCTGCCTGACGAGATGATGGAAGCGGCGCGAGTCGACGGTGCCGGCGAGATGAGGACCTTCTTCCAGGTTTCGCTGCCGATCATGACCCCGGCCATCACCACGGTTTTCCTGCTTTCCGTGGTCAATTGCTGGAACAACTACTTCCTGCCTCAGGTCGTGCTCGCCAATACCAAGCTCTTCCCGATTACAGTGGGTCTGACCCAATGGCAGGCCAAGTCCAACGCCGGTGCGGGTGTGGAGCAGGTGTGGAATCTCATCACCTGCGGCGCCTTCATCTCAGTGATTCCGCTGGTTCTGGCGTTCCTCTTCCTGCAGCGCTATTGGGTAGGCGGCATTACCGCCGGAGCTGTGAAGCAGTAGTAAGAAGGTAAGACAGTAAAGAATCTGAGTGGCGTATTTGGCAGGTTTCTGTTGAACGTCATATCTGACACTATGCCGTGTTTGTGCAGCTTCAGCTGCGCGGACACGGCTTTCTTTATGAAATCTTGCCTCAGGGGTGGCTGTATGCTTGACTACGATGTTATCTAGCTAATATGTATTTGTATATTTAGACGATGTTTGTCTGAATAATGTGGCAGTGAAAAGGATTGTTTATGCGTTCCAGAGTGACGATTAAAGATGTGGCAAAGGAGGCAGGAGTCTCCATCAAAACCGTCTCCAATGCGCTCAATGGAACAGGAAGCATGCGTCCCTCCACGCGCGAACGTGTTTTGAAAGCGATGCACAATCTGGGCTATACCGTCAACGTTTCGGCAAGGTCGCTGAAAACAGGAAGTTCAAAACTCATCGGGTTGGCTGTATTCGACTTTTTGCAACCCTTCTCTTCCTACCTTGCCAATCAGATTATCGACGTTGCCCGTGAACGTGGCTATGGGGTCATTGTCAGCACCTACGCATCCGGGGGACCGGGTATTCCTTCCATCATCGAGGAGACTTATCGGCTTGGTGCGGATGGATGGATTTTCTTCACCGATACCGCATTGGCGGATGAAGCCGCGATTCTTTCCCAGCCTTATCCGACGGTGCTGGCCGGCGATTACAGCGCATACGGCAAAGCGGATTTGGTGACGATGCCCAATGTCGATGCATTGGAAAAGACGACGGGTGACCTGCTTGATCGGGGTTATCGTTCCGTGGCGTTGGTCGGAGCTCCTGCCGATCGGGACTGGAAACGGCTGCTTGATGCGAAGGAAGGTACTCAAGAGCTCAGAATCCAAGGTTATGCTCGTGCGTTTGAACGGCGGGGCCTTGAAGTCGACTGGTCGAAAGTCATATCGGTTTATCCGCTCAACAGTGTTTCGGGCGTACAGGCCGGGGACAAATTGTTGGAAGGCGAGCGTCCCGATGCCGTGGTCTGTCTGGATGATGCGTTGGCGTTCGGCATGATGAATGAGCTGCAGAGGCATGGATGCAGAATCCCCGAGGATATCGCGGTAGTCGGATTCGATAATGTTCCGGAAGGGGCTTTTTCGACGCCTCGGTTGACCACGATAGATCCCCATACGGATGAATATGCCCGTAAGGCGGTTGAAATGCTTATCGAACGCATTGAGGGTTATAGTGGTGCTCCGCGCACGTTCGTTTCCGATTTCTCTCTGATTGAACGAGATTCGACCAAAGCCTAGCGACTGTTTGGTGTTTTGTGGTTTTGCCTGTGAAAAAGGCCGAGTGCTTAAGCGTTTTTTAACGGCCTCTACAATAGAAGCCATGACCGGATATATTCCTACACTTGCGCAGGCGGACGAGCTGCATCACAAGATCGCACCTTCCAAAGCAGCCTACGACCTTATCCATACCCATTGCGTCATCATCGCGACGATCACCCGCCAGCTGGTGCGGCGGCAGAACGCGCTGTTCGTGCGGCGCTGTACGTTGCCCAAGGACGCGCCGGAACTCATCGGGAAATCTCTGGATGATGCTTCTGATGCTTACGACGGCAATGACAGTGGTATTCAAGCTGACGCTTCTGTCGGAGGCAACAATGGTGGCACCAACGCCAAAACGGATGCCAAGAGTGGCGACGAAATACATGTCACCCCTGCGCTGATGGCCCAGAAACGCAATAACGGCAGTCTTTTAGGCACCATCAAAGCAACCGTGCCGCCAACAGACGGGGTGAGTGGCGGCACCGTGCCGCCACGTCTGCTTGACGAGAACCTCGCCGTGGTGGGGGCCATGCTCCATGACATCGGCACCTACCTCGTGCTCAAACATGACGGGTCGGACGGCGGAAAGCTGCAATTCGACGGGCCGAACTATATCCTGCACGGGTTGCGTGGATACGACTGGCTAACTAGCCAAGGCGTGGACGAATCCATCGCGCAATTCGCTCGCAACCATACGGGAGTAGGGCTGACGCGTGAGCAGGTCGTCGCGCAAGGGCTGCCGTTGCCTCCGGCCGACTACGTGCCGATGAACCTGGAGCAAGAGGTGGTGATGGTGGCCGACAAATACAACAGCAAGTCCATCCCGCCGCGCTTCCTTACCGCCGAGGCCTACGCGCGCAAGGCCCGGCGCTTTGGCGTCGACAACGAGCAGGCGTGGCTTGACCTCGTCAAGAAGTATGGAGTTCCCGACATCCCCGCGCTCGCCAAAAAGTTCGATATGAAGCTGGACGCATAGCTGATCGCTGCTTTTGAGCTACGGAAAGTGCGCTTTCGCCCATTTTGTGATTATCTCTGCATAAAGATGCAAGGTGCAAAGAAAATCACAAAAATGAGCTGATTTCTGTGATTATCTCTGTAGATCGGCAGAGATAATCACGATTTTGGGCCTATTTTTGTGATTATCTCTGTATCTTCATTCGGGATATGGCTGACTCAGAACGAGTAGACCTTGTCGGCCTTGGCTTCATAATCCGTTTCGCTGGTGTATTCGTCTGCCTCAGCGTCGGAATCGGTGTCTTCAGCTGTGCTGTTGCTGGCGGTTTCGGCACTTTCCGCGCCAAAGCCGGGAACCAGAACGATGACGCAGCGCTTCGGGTCCTGAGCGTGCGCGATACGCGAAAGCAGGCCGAGGATGGCTTCGCGGTCATCGCCTTTCAGGCCGCCGACCGGGTCGTCGGCGAGAATGACGGTGGCCTCACAGCAGATAGCCCGCGCGATGGCCAGTCGACGCTGATCGACTGGTTTGAGGTCGGTCGCTTTCACCCCGGTGGCCGCTTCACCGAAATCGACATACTTCAGTACATCACGCGCCACGACGGGAATCGGCTTAAGGAACGTGCGTCCGGAAGCGCGCATGGTGAAGGTCAGATTGGTCAGCGCGTCAAGGTCGCCACGCAGGCTGTAACGCTGAGTGATCAGGCCAATGCGGTGTCCGCGGATTTCGTTGGTCTCAAGCTCCAGAAGGCTTTGGCTTTTCACCATGACCTGGCCGCTATCCGGCCGGTAGAAGCCGGCGGAAACCGCCAGAAGCGCCCGACGTTGCTCGTCGTCGGCCTTGGTGATGGCGTAGAGCGAGCCGGCAAAGAAGCCCCAATCGATGTTGTCCAAAACGTTTCGACCGGATTTGCGATTGGTGAAGGTGACATGATCGAGTGCGAAGGTCGGATTCGGCTTCAGCAGGATGTCGGCTTCGGCGATGGTCTCTTTGTCGAGTCGCGAAGAAAGCGCGGTGGCCGGTTCGATGGCGGGGGACTTTGCAACGTGTACGTTCAACTCGTCCTCAGCCTGCACGGCCAATCCGAGGGTTTCGTTGACACGGTGCGCGTTCGAAGCCGCTGCGCCGTCGGCAATGGCCTTGTCGTCGATGCTCTCTTCGGCTTTCGCGTCCGCCGTGGAAGAATCCTCGTCGTGTATGTCGTTATTCGCGTCGTCACCGTCGTCACCGTCGTCACTGTCGGCAACGTCGTCAGGACCTTGGCCGGAAGCTGCCAGGCTGCCGAGGTCAAGGGCATCATCGTCATCGTCGAAAACGACATCATAGTCGACCGCCGAAGTGTCCTTTGCGTTTTCGCCCTGATTGTCCTGTTCTTTATCATTCGGCTCGTTGTTCATGGCTGTGTCTTTCGAATCGGTGTTCTTACTCATGCTTGAGCCTCCGTGTTGTTATTAGACAGGGTGTCTCGTACGTCGAAGATATGGGAAGTGCCAGCGAAAACAGCCCGGAAGAAGGCGATGACAGCCAGTGCGGCAACGATGGCGATGGAGTACCACATGGCCATCCAGCACGCGGATACGGCAGGTGTGGCGATTCCTCCGGCCAACGCACGCCCCAACGGTTTGGCGGACAGCGCCCCGGCGATCCCGCCGATCAACAGTCCCGGAACCATAGGCATCAAGGTCTCCAAAGAGAACTGCCAGCCCACACGGGCGCGGGTGACGCCGATGATCATGTCCATCCTGATCTCTTCGGTGCGTCGACGCAGCGCGAGCCCTACGAGCAGCAGCAAAACGACGCCGCCGCCTGCGTAGAGGCCGATACGAACTTTGCCCATCACGTTGTTCAGCGAATCCAACGGTTTGAGCTTGTTGTTGTAGCGGTCGAGCGTCGGCGAGCTGATTTCATAGCCCTTCGGCAGCTTCATCGATTTGGCCGCTCGTGCGAAGGCCTTGTATTGGTCGACGTTTTCGAGTTTGAATCCGACGTCATAACGTGGGTTCAGCCAGCCTTTGGGGTTTTCGCTGAAGAGTTTGTTCGCGGTCAGGACCATCGGTTCGGCGTAGATGGCGTTGTCGCGGTTGTCCTTGGCCAGTTTCGCGTCGCTGCCGTGCCCGGCCGGCGCGGGGTCGGTGTACGTGTAGATGCCACGCACTTTGAGTTGGTAGGTGTCTGTTGTCTCGGGATTGCCGAGCTTGAACGTGCTGCCTACATGCAGGTTGTTCTTGCGGGCGAAGGCAACGGATACCAGCACGTTCTTGCCGTCTTTGGCTTGGTAGTCCAAGGATTTTCCTTGGGTTACCTTGAAAGCGCCCCAAGGGTTGATGGTGACGCCGTCTTTGTCGAAGTATCCGTAAAGCGTGGTTTCACCGCCGGTTTTCTTGGTGCTTGCGTCGTTTTGACCCGGTATAGCCTTGATCGAGCCGGTCTGGCGCATCGGCAGCGACATCCCGATGGAGAATTGCGGCTGTTGCACGCCGATCTGTTGCAACGACATCGCGTACGTACCGTAGTCGTCGAAGGACATGTACTTCTTCACGCTTGCAACGTCGTCACCCTTGAGCGTGCTCTCCATCGCGGCGTTTGGACGGATAACGGCGACAGGCGCCTGTGCCTGATACGCATCGCCATGCGCTTTGCCGGACGCGCTGGATACGGCAGAGGCGAATACGACGCCGAATATCATGATTCCGGCGACAAGGAGCATCATGATGCTGCGCCATGTATGACGTATCACCGAAGACCAAGCATTGGTTAGCACGAACATCTATTTCTCCTGTGTTTGAGGCCTGTAGTTTGCCGCGTTGAAAGCTATCCTGCCGAGCGTGACATTCAGACACCGCATGTTTCCCGCCATTTGGGCTTGCACCCTTTCGATGCTAGGCCGCAGCATGGGCAACAGACACCAGTATATGTGACGAAACTTGAATGAAGCGAACAAAACCTAGAGAAATGATGAAAGTTTTCTGGGAATTTCCGTTTTGAAGTGACACGAAGACTTGATTCGCTTCGCGATACCGGGAAGGAAGTATTTGGTCCATCTGTTTTTCTGTTGTTGTGATTTTGGTACATGTTGGGGCATCTGCGGATAAAACCTCGGCCCGGCAGGTAGGATGGCCGGTAATGAATACGAAATGGAAACAACGCTTGGGCCATGCCGCATTGCCGATATGTTCGGTTGCCGGCGTGCTGGCTGCATTCGGCATCGTCCTGGCATGGTTTCCCAAAACCGGGGACATGTGGAACCTGCCGTTGCAGGAGATCGATGCGCCGGCCCATTACTATTTCATTCGCAAGCTGCTGCGTGAAGGTCTCGGTGCCGCGACCCGGCTATGGCCGAACGACGCTTACTACCCGCCGTTGTTCCACATTCTTGCGGCCTCGCTCGTTTCACTCGGCAATCTTCTGCATATCAAAATCAATATCTACACTGCCTTCAACACCGTCTGGCTGGTGACTTCCGGGCTTGTCTGGCCGGCCGGGGTGTCGCTGTGGGCCAGCTATTTCACGCGAAAGGTCGATGGCAGATTCGTCGAAGGATGGCGCGGCCTCGAATCTTCCGTTCACATCGCTTTGAGACCCGTGAAGGGTAAAGGGAAATCAACGAAACGGGGGTTGCGTCATTCGTCTTCGCCTAGCGGTGTGGCAACGGCAGCCGAAACCCTTTCCGCCGGTGGCAGCGAAGACGACGGTTGGGATGAGATCGTCGATTCCGGTTCGGCTTCTTGTAGGCCTTTCTCGTGCGCGATGATGCTGATTGTGCCCTTGCTCGCGGTCGCTTCGGCCAGCCATCCGTTCCAGATGCTGGTCTCCGGCCCGCTGATCGCGTTCGGTTTGGCCACCACGCTCCTGCCGTTCTGGCTGTATGCGACGCTGTGTCTTTTCGACGCCATCGCAGAGCGCTACCGTATCTCACGGTGGTTGGTCGCGACCGTATTGCTCGGTCTGCTCTGCATCTTCGCGCACCCGCGCATCGCCTTCACCTGGCTGCTGTTGATGGCACCGTTCATGCTCATGCGCCTGCCGTGGAAAGCCATTGCCGGCCTGTTTGCTGCCGTTGTGGTCTGTGCGGTCGCATTCTTCTTCTATATGATCGGGCACTATCATTCGTCCCGCTATTTCGACCCGTCCAGCTGGTTCCATACCTACAAGCCCAACCGCACCGTGCCGGATGCCTTGCGCGTCTTGTTCACCGACAATGTAGGCGGTGCCGCCGGATGGTTCATGGCCGTGGTGGTCGCGGCCGCACTGGTGGCGGCGCTCGCTGTTGTATTGCGTTATGTCAAATCGAGACTTGTGATTATCAAATTCGACGGCCGCGCAGACGGTGAAGAGGTCGGTGACGGTTCGGCAGATGCCAACGTCTCCGCCGGTATTTCAGCCGATAATCCTCTCTGCGATGCCGAAAAATCGGTTGTTGCCCAATCTGGGAACGGCAAAGATGACATGTCCGCCGCTGGATTGGCTGGATCTGATGTCTTAACGGATGCCGGATGTGATTCCGACACGGTTGATTCCCGTGGCCACAGGTTCCCTCCGCGATCCACTGCCCCTGCGCACATGATGGCCAAAGACGCCGTGTCGCTGGTTCTCGCGTTTGTGCTGGTCGGGCTCGTGTATGTCTGCTCGACCTCGTTGACCGGATGGTTCCCGAATATCGTGGCCGCCGCATGGTATCGCGCCGAGACCCGGCCGCTGACGATGATTCCGTTCGCCGTCATCCCGCTGTTGGTCTTTGCGGCATGTGCGGTGTCCTGCTCGTGCGGAGGTGACGACAGCGGGACCGATGGCACTGCCGATACCCCGCATGATTCCGGTTCGGGCGCGAAGGTCTTGCAACGTGCTGCCGGTCGGGTCTCCGCAGGCTGGCTTTCACGCAACGGCGGGAAGGCGGTGTCGATCATGGTGTTGGCGGCGCTCGCGATTTCCTGCCAGTTCGGCAATGTGCCGCGCCAGGTCTTGGGGCAGTCATTGGCTTCCAATACCACGTTGGCGGGCAAACCCGAAAACGAACAGCTTACGCGCGCCAAATATGACGTGCTGAAGCAAACCGTCAAACTGACCGGTAACGCCTCGTTGATCATCTCCGATCCGCTCAACGGTTCGATGTACGGCTCGGCGATGTTCGACGCCAATATGCTCTATCCGATCTACAACGCGATGCATGAAAAGAACGGTGCGATCTTCGCGGCCACCGAATCGGCGTTCGAATCGGGAGACCCTGCGAAGCTGACCGCCACGACCTGCCCCGTCGACGGCAAGGTGCCGAAATACTTCCTGGCGATGGGCCCGCAGGCGCCGAGTCTGCAGATGTTCACGTTCCGCCAGCAGTACGATACGTTCCATCGTCAGGACCTGATCGACGGCTATGTGAAGGCTGGTACGCTCGTCAAGGTGCGTGATTTCAGCTCTTACGGTCCTTATGCCAAAAATTGGGCGCTTTACAGCATCAAGTGCGGGCAGTAAACGCGAAAGTAGGCAAGATAGTGAATCCCGTCACCCGATTCGGTTCGGGTTCAGAGTTCCTTTATATACAATGAGAATGTTGATGTTCGAAATGTAAGGAGACGGCATTATGGCTACATCGGTGAGCGACGCGAAAGTACTGATTATCGTACGCAACTGGGGAATCGAGGAGACCGAGATGACCCGGCCGCTGCGCGATCTGCGGGCCGCTGGGGCGCAGGTGACGTTGGCTGCCTCGGAGCTCGCGCCGATCGAGACCGTGCGGCACGACCGGTATGTCGGCGAAATCGTCGAGCCTGATACCACGTATGCTCAGGTTTCCGCCGACGATTTCGACATGCTCGTCGTGCCCGGTGGCACCTGCAACGTCGACCGTCTGCGTGTCGACCCGGCGGCGCAGAAGCTCGCGCAGGACTTTGCGGCCGCGGGCAAGCCGATCGCCTCGGTCTGCCATGGTGCGTGGCTTCTGGTCAACGCCGACATGCTCAAAGGCAAGACGCTGACCGCCTGCCGCTATATCGCCGCGGACCTCGAGAACGCGGGTGGCACGTACGTCGACGAGGAAGTTCACGTCGACGACGCCGAGGGCTGGAAGCTCATCACGTCGCGCAAACCTGCGGACCTTGATGCGTTTGTCGGCGCGATCAAGGATGCGCTCGGAAACTGAGCGCGGCCTGTCGCGACGGATCTCAGAATCATCGGAATGCCGACATTTCAAGAATCGCTGATGGCTTGAGTTGAATCGGTTCGTGATCCCGAGACGGTTCGTGATATTGAATTGACTTCGGATATCAAACGGCTGTGATGACGAATATGTAGCGTCATCATAGCCGTTGTTGCTATGTGCGGGAGCGATCGCAAGCGACTCTGTTCGCAGACACAGCCTAGAACGGCGTGGCCTAGAACAGCGCGCGGAGGATATCAACGAACTCGATGACGAGGGCGACGAGCAGCACGCCGAAGGCCATGACTGCACCGTTCGCCGTTCCCGCAGCGATATCGGAGGTGGCGGCCTGACCGGCGGCGAGGATGGCGGCGGCGATGGAGGTGCCGACCGCGCCCGCGAACTGCTGGGCGGTGTTGAAGATGGCGTTGCCCATGCTTTGCTCTTTTCCGCTCAGATGCGAGAGACCGGTGGTCATGATGTTGGCCGAGCTGATGCCGATGCCCAACATGTAAAGCAGATAGATGGCGGCCGCGGCCACGCTGGTGAGATTATGGCCGAAGGTGAAGAAGCATGTCATTGCCGCAATGGCCGCTACGCCGCCGAAGATGAGTGTCGGTTTCGCGCCCACGATGTCGAGGATGTGCCCGCCAAGTGGGGCGAAAGCTGCGCCGAGCACCGCGCCGGGAAGCAGGGTGAGACCGGCGACGAGTGCGGAGGAATGGTCGGCCAGCTGCAGGTAGTTCGGCAGAATGAACGAGAGGCCGAGCGAGACGACCTGCTGGAGGAAGAACGCGATGACGAAGCCGGAGAAGCGCAGATTGCGCAGGGTGCGGATATCGATGATCGGGGCCGTAATCTTCAACTGACGGGTGCAGAAGAGCACGAGCGCGACGAGCCCGACGACGATGGCGCCGCCGACCTGGATGCTCAGAATCGGCTTGGTGGTCATGGAGCTGAAGCCATAGATCAGGCCACCGAAGGTCAGCGCGATGAGGACGATGCTCGGAATATCGAAGGAGACCTTGCGGATTTCGCTGATTTGCTCGATGCAGGTGATGCCGAGAATCAGTGAGATGATGACGACGGGCATGAGGCATGCGAAGATGACGCGCCAGCTGGTGTTGGAGACAATGACGCCACCGAAGGTCGGGCCGATGGCCGGGGCGACGGCGGTCAGCAGCGTGCCGAAGCCCATCATCAGGCCGATGCGCTGCGGCGGCACCGTTTCCAGGATGATGTTGAACATCAGTGGCAGTGCGATGCCGGCGCCGATGCCTTGGATGACGCGGCCGGTGACCAGAAGTGCGAAGTTCGGTGTGACGATTTCGAGGATCAGGCCGGCGAGGAACGACAGGTTCGCCACGAGGAAGAGCGACTTGGTACGGAAACGCGCCTTGAGCATGGCGCTTAGGGGCACGACGATGGCGATGGTCAGGAGGTTGGCCGTCGTCACCCACTGCACGGTTTCTGTGTTGATGCCGAATTCCTTCATGAGCGTCGGGAACGTGACGTTCATGGCGGTTTCGACGGTTACGCCGCTCAACGAGAGCAGCCCGGCGGCGATGATGGCGCCGAAGACTTTGCCGGGGATTTTTGAGGGCTGCGCTTGCGACCGAGCGGTGTTCGCAGGCGCTGTTGTTGTTGATGTATGTGATGTCATGGATAGTGGCTTTCTTGAATGTATCGGATATTTGGTGTCTATGCCGTCTAAAGTGCCAATTTCATTGATCTTGGTGCACCAAGATGGCTGTTTTTTGATGATTGAGCCGTTAATTTACATTTTTTGGGCTGCTTGGTGCACCAAGATGCCTGTTTTTTGGAGAAATGTGGGTCATTCTTCCAAAATGGGGCTACTTGGTGCACCAAGATGCCCGAAAATTGAACTTATGACGGATACATATGAAGTTGCATGATTTCGGTTGTATTCGGCAGTGATCATTCTGTTGAATATCGGCAAGCCCATTCGATTAGCGAGGAGGCGCTGATTCGATCTCGTTGTCGTCGTTTTGTTGGTGGGCAAAGAAGGCCAGTGCGGCCTTGAAATCCGTGATTTGTGTAGGTGAGAAGCGGCGCTCGAACTCGCGTTGTTCATGGTCGATGTAATTGTGGATGGCCTCGACGTCACGCGTGGCGCGGGCAGTGAGACGGACGGTCTTGCGCCGAGCGTCGTCCGGGGCCTGCTCGCGGGTGAGCAGGCCCCGTGCCTCCATGCGTTGCAGGGTTACGGTGACGGTGGAGCGCTGGATATGGAACTCCTCCTCGATGGCGTGCTGGGCCACCTGCCCGCCCGGTTGCGAGCTCATGAAGTTGATGACGGCCATTTGCACTTCCGTAAGCCCGTATCTTGCGGCGAATCTTCCGAGTTCCTGCCCCATACTGCTCGAGGCTTGCTGCAACAGACGCCCGTAGTTCTCCGGACGCCCATCTGGCGTATCGGTCATTTTCGCTTACCTTCTCGACAGCCGAGCGCATGCAAGAAAACAAACTCGGCAAAATAATTCGTTAGCTAACTAACAAATACTATCGGAGGTCGAGACATTGGGAAGCGAATCCTGTGGTCGTGGCACGCCCAAAGTGGGGTATTGAAAAGCGCAATGGCGGACAATGACGGTTCTGGTTTGAAATGCGCTCGTTTGGGCGTGCAGGTTCGCTGAGTCTCTATTGCTTCATCCACTTGTCGCCGCGGGCGCGCAGGCCGTTGAACAGCGAACGGCCGCCGATGAAGACGACGTTGAAGACGGCCCAGAGCAGCACCATGCGCACGGTGGCGTTGGGGTTGTAGGCGCCGTCGATGAAGTTCAGGACCAGCACCAGCGGCAGGTAGACGACGGTGACGATCGAGCAGGTGATGGCGAGATATTGGTAGTCGCCCGCACCGATCAGGATGCCGTCGAGCGCCCACATCCAGCCGGCGAGGGGCAGGAAAATCGCCACGACGATGGTTCCGATGACGATGAGGTGTTGGATGGCGGCGTTGGGGCTGAACATCGGGGCGGCGAACAGACCGAAGACGATCAGGGCGATTCCGATGCCGATGCCGCCGTAGAACCCGGCCCGTGCCGAAATCCGCGTCATTTCGCGGGCGCGGCCATAGCGCTTTGCGCCGATCTCGGTGGCGATGAGCGCCTGGCCGGAGATGCCGATGGCGTCGAGCATGTTCAGCACGAAGTTCCAGCTCGAGTTGACGGCCTGGTAGCCGGCGAGGACCTCGGTGCCCATGTGGGTGGCGAGCACGACGGTGGCCACCAGGCAGATGCGCAGGGCCAGCGTGCGGATAAAGAGCGGCAGGCCGTCGGCGGCGGTGGAGGTGATGCCGGCGAGGCGTGGCGCCAGTGTTGCTCCGGCGTCGTGCGCCCATTTCAGAGAGGGGATGACCAGATAGATACCCATGAACCATTGCGCGATGAGCGTCGCCAGCCCGGAGCCCATGATCCCTAGGCCCAACCCAAAGACGAAAAGAAAATCGAGCAGGGTGTTGACTATTGCGCCCGCAACGGCGGCGACCAGCGTGATGCGTACTTTCTTGAGCCCTCGGAAGATGCCGTTGGCCGCATAGACCAGCAACATGCCGGGCAGTCCGAAAATGACGGCCTGCAGATAAATCGTCGCGTTGTCGAGTACGTCGCCGCGCGCTCCCATCAACGCGCACAGGGGTCGCGCTCCGAGGAAGAACGCCGCCGAAATGACGACGCCGATGATCAGCGCCAGCCACAGTCCGTCGACGCCGGTCTCAAGCCCCTCGCGTTTACGCCCAGCGCCCATGAGCTGGCCGACGCGCGAGGTGGTGCCGTAGGCGAGGAAGTTGCACAGCCCGGCTACGGTCAAAAGCACCGTCGAGCCGATGGAAAGCCCGGCCAGCGCGGTGTCGCCGATGTGGCCCACGATGGCCGTGTCGATCAGGACGAAAAGCGGGTCGGCGATGAGCTGGCCGAAAGTGGGAATGGCCAACGCCAGTATCTGTCGGTTGACGCGTCTGCGTTCGTCTCGGTCGTAGGTCGGGGCGTCGGTTGCCGATGGTTCGCGCAGCGCTGCCTTGCCTGTATTTTGGATATCGGCTGTCGTGTCTCCTGCCTTCTGGCAGGTCGGATCGTTCTTGCTTGTCGCTGGCGTTTTGGTCACGGTGCTTTATTCTCTGGATTCTTGATTTTGAGCGTTTCGGTTGCCATTGTAACGGCGCGGATGCTGGAGCACCAGCATTATATTGTGTTTTTGGTCATAGGCCGGCAAGACGGCGCTGAGGTTCGGCTTCCGAGCTTGTGCCGATAACCGCTTTGCGCTGTTTTCGGAGATTAAAAAAGGGCCGCACAACGGCAGACGTCGCGTAGCCCTTCACTCGGATTATTGAGTAATCTGCTATTGGCCGCTCCTTTTCAACTGGGGTTGAAGCACCTGCGTCATCGGTACCGCCGTGGCTACGACGATACCGGTCGGGCTTTATGCGCCCTTACGCATTTTCTTCCCTTCCATTCTCGAGTAAGTAAGAATGTGGCAATTGATATGCAAATGCCGTATTTCCCCCAGACTGAAAGAATACTTGGCGTATTGGACGGTTAAATGGAGTATTTAACCGGTGGTCGATAAGCGATTTAGCCAATATGAAATATCGTTTTACGGCGATTCATGCCTCAACAATATGCGCTGAATTGAGGGTGGGAGATCTGAAAGCAGATTCAAAGTTCGGATTGCTTTGTGGTTTTTAGGGACGTTAACCAGGTGCTTTGCTGTACTTCTTTTTCTATGTGGGTACACTTCGGTATAGCGTGATAGCGCGGTTGTTCGGTGCAGTGTGGTAGTCCTTATTATTATGTTGTGCCACACGCTACAGTGATTGTTCGCTGTATGCTGTGGGTAGTATGTCAAACGTAACCTCGAAACGTGAAGGAGCGGTTATGGCGACTGGTAAGAAACTTGTCATCGTGGAATCCCCGACCAAGGCGAAGAAAATCGGCGGATATCTCGGCAAGGACTATACGGTCATGGCTTCTGTCGGCCATATCCGCGACTTGGCGCAACCCAGCCAGGTGCCGGCCAGCAAGAAGGAGAAGTTCGGCCGCTTCGGCGTGGACGTCGACGACGGCTTCGAACCGTATTACATCGTCGGGCCGGAGAAGAAGAAAACCGTCGCGCAGCTCAAAAACGCGCTGAAGGACGCCAGCGAACTCTACCTCGCGACTGATGAGGATCGCGAGGGCGAGGCCATCGCGTGGCACTTGGTGCAGACGCTCAAGCCGAAGGTGCCGGTGCACCGCATGGTCTTCCACGAGATCACGCCTACCGCCATTCGTGCCGCCGTGGGCAAGACCCGCGACGTGGACGCCAACATGGTCGACGCCCAGGAGACGCGCCGTGTGCTCGACAGACTTTACGGCTATGAGCTTTCGCCGGTGCTCTGGCGCAAGGTCGGCCCAGGACTTTCTGCGGGGCGCGTGCAATCCGTGGCCACCAGGCTTATCGTGGAGCGCGAACGGGAACGCATGGCGTTCGTGCGCTCGCCGTACTGGGATGTCATCGCCGAGCTTTCTGCCCCGGATGCGCAGGGCGAGAACGTCGATTTCGAATCGCGTATGGTCTCGCTGGGCGGTTCTCGCTTGGCCAATTCCCGCGATTTCACCTCCACCGGTGAATTGACTGCCGGCGCAAAGAAAGACAATGTCTGCCAGCTTGACGAGGCCCAGACCAAGGCCATCGCCGCCGCGCTCGAGCACGCGCCGTTCACCGTGGTCTCGATGGAATCCAAGCCGTACCACCGCCGTCCGGTGCCGCCGTTCACCACCTCGACCATGCAGCAGGCCGCCGGCAACCGGCTCTCGATGAGCTCGCGCCAGACCATGCGGGCGGCGCAGGGCCTCTACGAAAACGGCTTCATCACGTATATGCGTACCGATTCCGTCACGCTTTCGCAGGAGGCCATCGCCGCCGCGCGCCAGTCCGTCACCAAGAACTTCGGCGCCGAATACCTTTCGGACAAACCCAAGCAGTACGCCACCAAGACGGCCGGTGCGCAGGAAGCGCACGAATGCATCCGTCCGGCTGGCTCGACGTTCCGTGATCCGTCCGAACTGGCCACGAAGGTGCCGCCGGACCAGCTCAAGCTCTATACCCTGATCTGGCAGCGTACGCTGGCCTCGCAGATGGCCGATGCCAAGGGATTCACCGCCACCGTGCGGCTTTCGGCATCTGCCGGCGATCGCGGCGAGGCCATCTTCCAGGCTTCTGGTACCGTCATCGAATTCCCTGGATTCCTCAAGGCCTCCGGCTGGCCGCGTCGTTCTTCGGGGTCCGCTTCCTCTTCGTCCGCCGCAGTCAAGGCCAAGGATTCCAAGGCAACCGCCAAATCGGGCAAGTCCGAAGACAATGAGGCACTGCCGCCGATGGAAACCGGCGAGGTGCTCAACGCCACATCGGTCACCGCCGACGGCCACGAAACCCAGCCTCCCGCCCGCTACACCGAGGCGTCGCTGGTCAAGACGCTTGAAGCCAAGGAGATCGGCCGGCCGTCGACCTATGCCAGCATCATTTCCACCATCATCGACCGTGGCTACGTCTACGAGCGCGGCCGCGCGTTGATTCCCTCCTGGCTCGCCTTCGCGGTGACCAAGTTGCTCGAGACGAACTTCCCGAAGTACGTGGACTACCAGTTCACCGCCGATATGGAGAACGGGCTCGACAAGATCGCGCAGGGCAAGGAGACCAGTAAGGAATGGCTCACACGCTTCTACTTCGGCGACGGCGAGGACACCGCGAAATCCACCGATGACGCGCACGCCGGCCTGCAGCAGCAAGTCGCGCAGCTCGGCGACATCGACGCCCGCGCCATCAACACCATCGAGATCGGCGACGGTCTGCAGGTGCGTGTCGGACGGTATGGCCCGTATCTTGAGGATACGAAGAACCTCGACGCCGAGGGCAACCCCAAGCGCGCCTCGATTCCCGAGACAATGGCGCCCGATGAGCTGACCGTCGAGGCCGGGCACGAGCTGATCAAGAACAACGCCGGCGGACCGCGCGTATTGGGGAAGGATCCGGCGACCGGCGGCACCGTCGAAGTGCGCAGCGGCCGGTTCGGGCCGTATGTCGCGCTGATTTCTCCCGAGGCCGAAGCGGAAATGAAGGCCGAACGCGAAGCCAAGGCGGCTGCGGCGAAGGCCGCAAAAGCCGGTAATGCCGCCGATTCCGTCGAAGCGGCCGATGGCAAGGGCTCCAAGTCGTCCAAGCCCGCTGCCAAGACCCGTGCCAGGAAAACCGCCAAATCCGCAGTGCCCAAGCCCAAGATGGCGTCGCTGTTCAAGACGATGAGCCCGGATACGGTCACGCTTGAACAGGCGCTGAAGTTGCTGAGCCTGCCGCGCGAAGTCGGCAAGTACGACGAGACGGATGCCAAAACCGGTGAAACCAGCGAGGCCGTCGTCACCGCGAGCAACGGACGTTACGGCCCCTACCTCACCAAGAAGAGTGCGGACGGCAAGTCCGAGACGCGTTCGCTCGGCAGTGAGGACGAACTGTTCACCGTCGATCTCGACAAGGCCAAGGAACTGTTCGCCCAGCCAAAGTACGGTCGCGGCCGCGGCAGGGGAGCGGCCAAACCGCCGCTGCGCGAGCTCGGCGCCGACCCGGAGAACGGCAAGAACGTGACCATCAAGGACGGTTTCTACGGCGCTTACATCACCGACGGTGAGACCAACCGCACGCTGCCGAAGCAGTACACCCCGGAGTCCATCGACCCGGCCACCGCCTTCCAGCTGCTTGCCGAAAAACGAGCTGCCGGTCCGACGAAGCGTCGCGGCCGCCGTAAGACAACGACTCGCAAGACGAGTACGCGCAAGTCGTCGTCTGCCAAAAAGACGACGGTGCGTAAGAGCACCAGGAAGACCACGACCCGCAAGACGGCTGCCAAGAAGTAAGCTTAGGGTCTGCTGATTTGCTGATCTGTCGCGTATCCCGTTCCTGTTGGCTCAGGACGGGATACGTTGTTATAGAGCGGATTGGCTGGCGTGGGGCAGCTGGTGGAATCAGCAATGTCGGCAAGCGCTGAACCCATACCGGCAATCGGACGAATGTGGATGATTGGCCGAATATTTGGCTGATAGCCGATAGATGTGGATAGGCGATGACTGTCGGCACCCCTGAATGTGGATAACTAACCGGCGTCGGCCGCGACACGCCTCAAATGTGGATAACCCCTATCATCCGACCACAGTGCTCTATTTTGTCACGGTAATCTCGCGTTTTGTGCTTCTATGGAATCAAAGGCGATTCGAGTCGAAGGAAAGGAGCGGAACGTGGCGTATTCACCCTCGTTGAGCGTCGGCAAACGAAGGCCTGTTGATGGGCGTAACTCAGCCAGTAAGAGCAGATTCGCAAAGACGAATCAGTGGATTTCCAACGGTGCCAATGCGCCCAACCTGTCTGATCGTGCTGGTGCTCGCGGCACCTCTCGTCCTCCCGCTTCTCCGCTACAATTGGCGGTATTGCAGGAGGAAAGGAGGTGCAACATGCAATGTGACGACCTTTTTGAGATGGACGGCGTTCGGCTTGGCTATACCGAAGATACCGTTACGATTACCGAAGTCGATTATGGCCGCAAGGCGGTCTTCGACAACAAGGGAAATGTTCTTTCTTCGAATTTCCCCGATGATTTCATGCCATTTCTCTTGAATTATTACAAGTTGAATTATGACTTGGTACAAGGCTCCCGCGAAGACGATAGGGAGTTCGGCGATGACTGAAAAATTTATTATTAAAGGTTACGAGATTTCATTCAACGTCCACGATGGAGACCACGGGGTTCACGTGCATGTTTCGCAAGGACGCGACAGGGATATGGCGAAGTTTGTGCTGGGCGCGGACGGCGATGTGGTGCTGGCGCACAATAGGGGAAAGATTCCGCCGAAAATTCTGAAGAAGATTCGCAATGATTTGGCTCGTCGGCATGCTTTTATCGTCAGTGCTTGGGACAGAACATTCGGAGATCATCATTTCGACCGCTGATAGAATCCGATGCGCGCATAAGATGGATATTGAAAGCAGGTTGAACTGGAGATCTGGATTTGTTCGGAATAAAGAATATAGGGCTCTGACGTAACGACTGAGCGTTCTGACAGATTGTTTTAAGTAGGATCGAGGATTATGAGCGGGGTGTTTATTTCGTTTGAGGGTGTCGACGGCGTGGGGAAGACCACGCAGGTCGAGCGTCTGAAGCGTTACGTCGAGGAGATGGGACGCGAGGTCGTGGTCACCCGTGAGCCGGGCGGCACGAAGCTTGGTGTGGATTTGCGGCAGCTGCTGCTGCACGGTGGCGATATCGCGCCGCGTACCGAAGCATTGCTGTTCGCCGCCGACCGTGCCCAGCATGTCGCCGAAGTCATCCGACCGGCACTCGCTCGTGGGGCCGTGGTCATTTCCGACCGCTATATCGACTCGTCGCTGGCCTATCAGGCAGGTGGACGGGAGCTGACGCAAGAGGAAGTGCGCAAGCTGAGTCTGTGGGCGACGAACAACCTGCTGCCGGAACGCACCTATCTGCTGGATATGGACCCTGCGGTTTCGCACGACCGTCTTGAGCACAGCGAAGATCGCATGGAATCGGCCGGCGACGGGTTTCAGCAGCGTACGCGACAGGCGTTCTTGGACCTGGCGGTGGCTGAGCGGTCGCGGTTCAAGGTCATTGATGCTTCGAAGCCGATCGATGAAGTGTGGCGGCAGATTCGCGGCGATGCCGATGAGCTGCTGGCGGATTGGTCGTGTGGGTTGTAAGACAGGTAAGCAGGCTTAGTTATTGTCGTGTAATGCATGATTTATGGTTTGCGATCTGCAGGTGATTGACCAAGCTGATTCGGTGCGCGACGATTTGTCGTGTAGCGGCTATCGTGCAGACGATTACGTCGACTTCGGACAGGGCATATGGGAGATTGGCGTCATGCTCTCGTCATCAGCTATCGGCGGCAGGCAATAGTGTGGTGATGGCGCAACAGGTGAAAAACGGAGGAACAATGAGCGTATGGGACTCGATCGTCGGCCAGGATCAGGTCGTGGGGCAGCTGCGTGCCATTGCGTCCGGCGACCCCAAGGCCATCGCCCAGTCGTGGCTGATTTGCGGGCCTCCCGGATCCGGCCGTTCCAACGTGGCGCGCGCTTTCGCCGCGGCTTTGGAGAGCCCGAGCCATGGCTTGGGTGATGAGCTGGAGCGTTCCAGCGAGCAGGTGCTGGCCGGCACGCATCCCGATGTCACCGTATTGGCGACGAACAAGGTGACCATCGGCATCGACGAGGTCCGCGACCTGATCGAGACCTCCGAGCAGACCCCCAGCATCGCGCCGTGGCGCGTCATCATCATCGAAGACGTCGACCGCATGCTCGAACGCACCACCAACGTGCTGTTGAAAGAGGTCGAGGAACCGAGCCCCCACACCATCTGGCTCCTCTGCGCGCCAAGCGCCGAAGACGTGCTGCCGACCATCCGTTCGCGCACGCGTATCGTCAACCTTGCTGTGCCTTCGACGCAATCTGTGGCAAAGTTCCTGGAAACGCAGGAGAACATCGAACCCAAACTGGCCGAGCAATGCGCGCGTCTGGCCGAAGGGCATATCGGCGTGGCCAAGCTCTATGCCACCAACGAGCGCGTGAGGGGCGACCGCGCCGAACTGGTCTCAGGTGTGCTCAATATGGGCAAGGCCTCGGATGCCGTGCTGCTCGCCGGCCAACTCATCGACAATGCCAAGGCCCAGGCGCAAAACGACGTCGAAGAGAAGGCGGGAGCGCAGGAAGCCGAATTCCGGCGCATCAACGGCCTGGGTGAAAAGGACCGAATTCCGCCGCAGCTTCGCGGCGCCTTCAACCAGATCGGCAAAAAGGCCGATATCAAGCGCCGGGCCACCAGACGCAGCCGCGATGTGCTCGACCGTGACCTCAATACCGTCGCCAGCATCTACCGTGACGTCGCGGTGATTCAGAACAATGCGGTGGATTCAGCCGGTCTTATTAACAAGGAGAAACGTTCGTCCCTGGTCAACCTCGCCGAGCGCCTGACCCGCCAGAGCGTGGTCGATCGTCTCGAATCGATATCCGTGGCCCGTCGCCGGCTTAACGGCAACGGCAACCAGACCCTGCTTTTCGAAGCCCTGTTCTGCGCGTTGCTGGTGTGAGATCTACGTATATTGTATTACTTGTATTCCGTCATGTCGCTGAAACGCCGAGGACTGTTTGGCTGAGGATTGTGGGTAAGGAACGCGTGAGCCGCACTTCCCGCGCCTGACTGTTTATGATCAGCGCGGGTCGGCCATGTCGCTGGTGCCGATGCGAGGCGAAGATGTCGATTCCCGGCGGATCACTTGCGGGGCAAAGGCCGTATGCGAAGGAAGATGGCGTTTGCCGCTGCGTTTCAACTCGATAAGCCGCAGGGCCTCCTGCGCCATCTCCTCGTATGGCGGCCGCAACGACGTAATCGAAGGCCGGCATGACGTCGCGAGCAAGGTGTCGCCATAGCCGATGACATTGACCTCATCGGGAACCGAGATTCCCAGTTGCCGCAACGCCATGATGGCTCCGGCCGCCACTTCATCCGATCCGCAAAGTATGGCGTTTGGCCGATCGCGGTTGTCGTCTTGAAAAGTCTTGAGAATGTCGTCGTATCCGCGTTGCAACGTGCATTCGCCGAAGGTGATCCATCGCGGTTCGTGCAGATAGCCGGTGATCTGATCGGAATACTGGAATGTCACCAAGGCGTCGGTTGCGTTGTCGGTGTCGATTTGAGGGTTCAGAAACATGATCGAAGTGCCGTTGTGATCGGTGAGATGGGTGATCGCTTCCTGCATTGCCGTCGCTACGTCGACCCCGATCCAGTTGATGTGGGTAGAGGTGCTTTTCCCGGAGATCTGAATGATCGGCGTCTTTTCTTCGGCAAGCTGGGCCAAGGCGGGTGAAAGGTCCATTCGGGGCCCGGGGACGATGACAATCCCGTCGACTCCACGCTCGAGCAACATCTGAAGTCGCTCTTCAAGTTCGTCTTCCTTCTTGCCGGTGCTTATCAGAAGATACTTGCCGGATTCGCGCGCCTTGGACTCCAGTTCGGTGACCAGGTTCGCTGAGAACGAATCGATGGGTTGGGCGATAACGGCTGCGATGATATTGGTGATATCGCTGCGCAGGCTGCTCGCGGCAGGATTCGCGGAATAATGCAGTTTTTGTGCAGCGTCGCGTACTCTGCGGGCGATGTCGTCGTCTTTTTTCCGGCGTCCTGAAAGCACCCTGGAAACAGTGGCTGTCGAAACATTCGCCAATGCTGCGACTTCGGTTATTGAATTGTTCGGATTGATGTGTTCCGAGCCTCTGCCTCGCGGTCTCATGCTTTCTCCCCACAACAATCCGATAGTACGGTGACGATTCTATGCTTGGGCAATACCAAAGCCGTCGTCATCATCGATTTCAATTATAATTTTTTTCTCCTTATCTGTTAATTGTGTCCATGACTGTTCTACACAATACATGCAGACGAGCGAAAGAATAGAGAAATGTTCAATCTTTCGCCCGCCTGCATTGCTGTTTTCGCTATTCGGCCTGTGTGAGTATTTCGATGAGCTTATCGGCCTGTTGCTCTGCTTCGTCGCCGTTGACGGTAATTTCCACGGTGTCTCCCTGCTTGATGCCGAGGGCCATTATTGAAAGGATGCTGGCCGCGTTGACGGGTTCGCCGGGTTTCTTCGCGATGGTCACCGTGCAACCCGATTCGCCGACCGCTTGGGTAAACGACGAAGCCGGGCGGGCGTGGATTCCTACTGGATCGGTGATGGTCGTGGTGCGTTGTGCTGTTGCCATGAAAACTCCTTTGGTTGTCTGCATGCGTTGAGGCTTGTACGCATGAGCATGAGTATAGCAGCTTGAAGCCACCCTAAAGCTGATTTTCAGAAAACGTTTACCGTCTTTACAAAGCTGTTTTTATAGTGTATTATCAAAATTCAGAAACAGTTTACTGAAAATGCATCGTAGCTGGCAATGATGATTGTTGGCTGTTTTGTACTCAAAGGAGCGAAGATGAAGATTGAAGGTTCCGGTATCGGCAGAGGCGCTGCAGTCGGATCGGTTTTGCGTTTTTCGGCTCCGTTGCCACAACCTTCCGACCAGCCTCGCGAGAGTTCAGTAAGCGAAGAGGCCGAGCTTTCCAGAGTCGCGGTTTCGTTGAAAGCGGTGAACGATAATCTCAAAGCTCGTGCCAAGAACGCTGCGCAAGGTGATGACGGAGCCAAGAAAGCGGCTCCGATTCTCGAGGCTTTGGCCCAAATGACCGCAGACCCAGCCCTCGCCGAATCGATTAATCAGCATATTCGCGAAGGATTGAGCGCCGAGCGTGCCACTTTCGAGGGTTTTGCGGGATTCGAGACGACGCTCACGGCTCTCGGCGGGTATATGGCCGAGCGTGCCGCTGATCTGCATGATGTGGGTCAGCGCGTCATCGCCGATCTGATGGGCGTTGCGGCCCCGGGAGTTCCGGAAAGCGACAAGCCGTTCGTCTTGGTGGCGCAGGATCTTTCCCCTGCAGATACCGCTGCACTTGATTTGACCAAGGTCCTGGCCATTGTCACCAGCCAGGGAGGGCCGACGAGCCACACCGCGATTCTGGCGCGTGCCCGTGGCATTGTCGCCGTCGTCTCTGCGACGGGAGCCGATGATTTGGCAAACGGCACCACCGTGGTGGTGGACGCCCGGCACGGTGAGGTCATCTGCGACCCGACCGACGAGCAGATCGCCCAGGCCGAAGCCGTCAAGGCTCGAGTGGCCCAGGCCAAACAGCTTCGTGGCAAGGCCGGTTCCTTCAAGGACGGCCACCCCGTCCCGCTGTTGGCCAATGTGGGCAAGCCCGAGGATGCCGATCCCGCGTTTGAGTACGGTGCGGAAGGCGTGGGTCTGTTCCGTACGGAATTTCTTTTCCTCGGCAATGAGGAGGCTCCGGGCGTCGAGGAGCAGACCAAGGCGTATGCGCAGCTGCTCAGCCGCTTTCCCGGCAAAAAGGTCGTCATCCGCTTGCTTGACGCGGGTGCCGACAAGCCGTTGCCGTTCCTCACTGCCGAAGATGAACCGAACCCGGCGTTGGGCCTGCGTGGCCTGCGTACGTTGCGTGTCCATCAGAAGGTCCTCAACGATCAGCTCGATGCTTTGGCTGCCGCCGACGCCCAGACCGATGCCGATCTGTGGGTCATGGTCCCCATGGTCACCGACGAGCAGGAAGCCGAGTATTTTGTCAGGCTCGGCAAGTCCAAAGGCCTGAAAAAGGTCGGTATCATGGCTGAGGTCCCCTCCATCGCCTTCATGGCCGAAGAAGTCTCCAAAGTGGCTGATTTCGTCTCCATCGGCACCAACGATCTGACGCAATATACGCTCGCTGCCGACCGTACGCTTGGTTCCGTTTCCAACTATCAGACGGCATGGCATCCGGCGGTGCTGCGTGCCATCAAGATGATAGCCGACGCGGGAAACGCCAACGGCATGCCGGTAGGCGTGTGCGGTGAGGCCGCCGCCGATCCGGAGCTTGCGGTGGTGCTTGCCGCCATCGGTGTCAACTCGCTGTCGATGACCCCGGTCGCATTGGACGATGTTCGTGCCCAGCTCGCCGATACGACTTGGTCGCAGGCTCAGGAGAAAGCCGACAAGGCGCTTCGAGGCGATTTCTATCACTCGATTATGGCTCAGTGACGGCCAACCATACGAAAACATCGCGGAGCAACGGTAATTTTAGTGGTCGCTTCGCAACAAAGAAAGGAAAGATCGTGGCCAATAACGATGCAACAAGCGATATCGACGGTTTCCTGCCTGATTCCTCGTTCCTATTGGATGTGCCGGCTAAGGATTGGAAGGATGCCATCCGTCTGGCGGGCAAAGGGTTGGTGGCTTCGGGCTTCACTACCGATGCCTACACCGACGAGATGATCGCCACCGTGGAGAAGATGGGCCCCTATATCGTCATTGCCCCCGGCATGGCGCTGGCTCATTCCCGTCCGTCCGACGCGGTGCTTCACACCGGTCTGAGCTGGGTGAGGCTTTCCACGCCGGTCGAATTCGGCAGCAAGGCCAATGATCCGGTCGGTCTCGTCATCGGGCTTGCAGGCCATGACGAGAATGAGCATATCAAAGTCATGTCCGCAGTTGCGGGCGCGCTTTCCAAGCCCGAAAAAGTCAAGGAACTCGCCACCGCTGCGACTGCCGACGAGATCAGGGAAATCCTCAATCGCTGAATCATTTTTGCAATAGGTCAATAAATTGGTCGTCCATCCCGTTTCCGTCTTTGCGAGGTTGCGCGATGGCGTAGGAAAGGAAAAAGATTATGGATATTTTGTGCGTCTGTGGGCATGGAATCGGCACTTCGGTGCTGCTGAAGGTCAATGTCGAATCCGTCGCGTCCGATCTCGACATGGATGTCAACGTCACCACCGCTGACATCGGCGCAGCCAAGGGCACCGCCGATGCAAGCGACCTGGTCATGACTTCGCCCCAGCTGGCTCCTCAGCTTGACGGTGTTACCACGCCGATCGAGACCGTCAACAACTTCATGGACACCGACGAGATCAAGGCGATTCTCGAGAAGTACGACGACTGATTGTCTTATCGACCGGTTTCGGGGCTTTGCGCCCCGGAATCGACGCGATGAAGAAGAGAACAACAAAACAAGAAAGAGAGTATAAGGACAATGAATGTTCTTGCTACCATTTTTAACTTTATAAGCCAGCAGATACTCAACGTGCCGGCTTATATCATCGGTCTGGTCGCGGCTGTCGGCCTGATCGCCCTGAAGAAGAACGTGGGCCAGATTATCTCCGGCGCATTGAAGGCCGCGATGGGCTACCTGATTCTTCAGGCCGGTGCCAGCGTGGTTTCCGGTTCGCTGAACCCATTCGGCCAGCTGATTTTGAAGGCGACCGGCGCTCACGGCGCCATCGCCACCAATGAGGTCATCGTGGCGCAGGCGGCGAAGGACTTCGGTGCGTCCTCGGCCTATATCGTCGTTATCAGCTTCGTGCTGATGCTGCTGCTGGCGCGCTTCACCCCGCTGAAGTACGTCTTCCTGACCGGCCATCACATGGTCTTCATGTCTACTCTGCTGGCTCTGGTGCTTTCCTTCGGCTTCGGTGCGAAGAACTCCTGGCTGGTCGTCGGCCTGGGCGCCATCCTCATGGCCGTCATCATGGTGGCCACCCCTTCCTTCGCGCAGCCGTTCATGAACCGCATCACCGGCAGCGATCAGATTGCCATCGGCCATTTCGGCACGCTGAGCTATGTAGTCTCCGGCGCGCTGGGCACGGTTGTCGGCAAGAAGTCCAAGTCCACTGAGGACATCAACTTCTCCAAGAACACCAGCTTCCTTCGTGATTCCATGGTGTCCACCACCGTGCTCATGATCGTTCTCTACCTCGTTTTCGCGGTGATCGGCGCATTCGCGCTGCCGGCCAAGGTCGCGTTCAGCGTCTTCCCGTCCGCGCCCAAGGACTACGGTGCCTACTTCATGGCCGCTTTCGGCCAGGCTCTGCAGTTCGGCATCGGCATCGCCATCATCCTTTACGGCGTCCGACTGATTCTCGGTGAACTTGTCCCGGCTTTCCAGGGCATCGCCAAGAAGGTCGTGCCCGGCGCCAAGCCCGCGCTGGACATCCCGATCGTCTTCCCCTATGGCTCCAACGCCTCGCTCATCGGCTTCCTTTCTTCCTTCGTGGGTGGCTTGGTTGCTCTGGCGGTTATCGCCGTCTGGCTTGGACCCATGTGGGGCCTGGCGCTCATCCTCCCTGTCCCTCACTTCTTCGGCGGTGGTGGCGCCGGCGTGTTCGGCAATGCCACTGGCGGTCGTAAGGGCGCCATTCTCGGTGGCTTCGTCACCGGCATCATCATCACGATTCTTCCTGCCATGCTCATGACCGTTATGGGCAGCTATGGCCTGAAGAACGCCACGTTCAGCGATTCCGACTTCTGCTGGTACGGCCTGATCGCCGGCAAGCTCTCGAGCTTCGGCCCGGTGGCCGGCACGATCAGTCTGCTGATCGTCGCCGCTGTGATCTTCGGCCTCGCTTGCCTGTGGCAGGTGAAGGTCGTCAACAAGGGCTGGGTCCCCGGCGCTGCGCACGCCGCCTTCATCGAGAGTGTCAAGAAGCAGGAAGACGCCGAGCGTGAAGCGGAACGTGCAGCCGAGAAGGCCGCCAAGAAGGCTGCCAAGGCCGCTGCTGCTGCCAAGGCCTGAGTAATCACTCAAGCCAGATGATTGCCGCTGGTTTGCGAATATCAGGGTAGCGGTATGTCAGTGTGATGATGGGTTCGGCCAACGTGTGCAATACGTAGTCGAGCCCATCTTATTATTCCCGTCATGATCCTCACCATGATCGTTGCGGGCGCAAGAGGAGAGAAACGAAATGGCAATGACTGATGGCAATATCGCAGCCGGAACGTTGGTTTTGCTGCGGCATGGGCAGACGGTGTGGTCGCAAACGGGCCAATACACCGGTCGGACGGATATTCCGTTGACAGCGCAAGGCGAACAGCAGGCGAGAGACGCCGGAGAACGGTTGCGCGCCCGGCTGCCCGAAGGCTTCGAGAGCGACTATGTGTTCTGCAGTCCGCTGGCGAGGGCACGCAGGACGGCTGAACTCGCTGGTTTCCCGGATTACCGGGAATGCCCTGACATCATGGAATGGAACTACGGTCTTGCCGAAGGACGTTCTCCGAAGCAGATCGACGAGTTGCTTGGTCACCATTGGGATCTGATGGAGGATGGAGTCTCCAAGCTGCCATCCAGCTTCGCCGGCGATTGGACCGACCGTCTGCCGGACGGCACCGAGATCTGCGTACACAACCACGGAGGCGAGAGCATCGAAGACATCGCCGAGCGCGCGCGTAAGGTCGTCGAACGCGTCGACCCGATGATTCGTGAAGGCCACAATGTCCTGTTGGTCGCTCACGGACATATCCTGCGTATGTTGGCGACCCAGTGGCTGGGCGTCGAGCCGATCGTCGCGAACCAGCTGCGTCTTGGCACGGCCGCCTTTTCGCTCTTCGGCGTCTATAAGGGGCGTCGCGTGCTGCGCAACTGGAATCTATGACGCTTGCGTCCAAAGGCTTTACGGTCGTGAGACTTTGGATGTTGTTGTTTTTCCCGGCCC